>CAUZTZ010000071.1:0-14511 GCA_963582805.1 Alphaproteobacteria bacterium | reverse complement strand
TGGCTCCCACGACATCAAGACCGCCGGCGATGCCCCCAACGTGCTGGTGGCGTTGAACCCGGCGGCGTTGAAGGTCAACCTGGACGATCTGGTCAAGGGCGGCATGATCATCGCCGATACCGGCGCCTTCACCGACCGCAACCTTAAAAAAGCCGGCTTCGATAGCAACCCGTTCGATGACGGCTCGCTGGATGGTTATCAGGTGATCGCCGTCGATATCACGGCGCTCACCCTGGAAGCGGTCAAGCCGCACGGTCTGTCGCAAAAAGAAGCGGCGCGCTGCAAGAATATGTGGTCGCTGGGTCTGGTCTATTGGATCTATGACCGCGACCGCGACCCGTCGGCGGCGTGGCTCAACCAGCGCTTTGCCGACCGCAAGGAAATCGCCAACTCCAACATCGCCGCCATCAATGCCGGCCACGCCTACGGCGAAACCATGGAAGTGTCGGCGGGCAAGGTACACGCCTATTCGGTGGCGCCGGCCAAGATCGAGCCAGGCCTCTACCGCACCGTCACCGGGATCGAGGCATTGTCCTGGGGCATCGTCGCCGGCGCCGGTTTTGCCGGGCTCAGGACCACCTTCGCCGGCTATCCGATCACCCCGGCCTCGGCGGTCCTGCATACATTGTCCAAGATGAAGCAGTTCGATGTGACCACCTTCCAGGCCGAGGACGAGATCGCCGCCGTCGGCGCCGCCATCGGCGCCGCCTATGCCGGCAATCTGGGCGTCACCGCATCGTCCGGCCCCGGCATCGCCTTGAAGATGGAGGCTATCGGCCTCGCCATTTCGGTCGAGCTGCCGCTGATCATCCTCAACGTACAGCGCGCCGGCCCGTCCACCGGGCTGCCCACCAAGACCGAACAATCGGATCTCTACCAGGCCGTTTATGGGCGCAACGCCGATGCGCCGCTGGTGGTGCTGGCGGCACGCTCGCCATCCGACAGTTTCGATGTTGCCATCGAAGCGGTGCGTCTGGCGACCCAGTTCATGACCCCGGTCATGTTGCTCGCCGACGGCTATATCGCCAACGCGTCGGAACCCTGGAAAATCCCGGATGTGGACGCTTACGATAAATTCCCGGTCCACTTCCACACCGATGTAGAAGGCTTCCAGCCGTTTATGCGCGATGAAATTACCTTGGCGCGCGCCTGGGCCATACCGGGCACGCCGGGGCTGGAACACCGCATTGGCGGCATCGAGAAATCCAGCACCACCGGCAATATCTCCTACGATGCCGAAAACCATCAGGTGATGACCGATCTTCGCAAGAAGAAAATCGACGGTATCGCCAAATTCATCCCCGACCAGGACGTAGCTCTTGGCGACGACAAGGGCGGCATTGCGGTTGTCGGCTGGGGCTCGACATACGGGCCCATCAACCGCGCGGTGCAGTTGTTGCGCGCCAAGAAAACCAAGGTGTCGCACATCCATTTGCGCCATATCTGGCCATTGCCGCCGAATTTGGGCGAACTTTTGAGCGGCTATGACAAAATTCTGGTGCCGGAAATGAATACCGGCCAATTGACCACCGTTTTGCGCGACCAATATCTGGTTCCGGCCGAGAGCTTGAGCAAGGTATCGGGCATGCCGTTCAAGGTCACCGAGATCGAGAGCGCTATCCGTGACCGCTTGGAGACAAAAAAATGAATGTGACCACGCGGCCCGATAAATTGACCGCCAAAGATTATGCCTCCGATCAGGAAGTGCGCTGGTGCCCCGGCTGCGGCGATTACGCCATTGTCCGCGCCATGCAGACGGCGCTGGCCGAAATGCAGGCGCCGCCGGAAAAGACGGTGTTTATTTCCGGCATCGGCTGCGCCGCGCGCTTTCCCTATTACATGTCCACCTATGGCTTCCACACCATCCACGGCCGCGCCGCCGCGATCGCGACCGGCACCAAGATCGCCAACCCGGAACTGGATATCTGGGTCATTTCCGGCGATGGCGATTCGCTGTCCATCGGCGGCAATCATCTGATGCATGTTTTGCGGCGCAACGTTGATCTGCAATATATCCTGTTCAACAACGAAATTTACGGCCTGACCAAGGGCCAGTATTCGCCGACCAGCCGCGTCGGCACGCGCTCGCCCTCGACCCCGGCGGGCTCCATCGATGCGCCGGTATCGCCGACCGAGTTCGCCATCGGCTGCGGCGCCCGCTTCGTTGCCCGCGGCATCGATACGCAGTTAAAGCAACTGCCGCAATTGTTCATACGCGCCAAGGAGCACAAGGGCGCGTCCTTTATCGAAATTTTGCAGAACTGCATTGTCTATAACGACGCCATCTTTGCCGACTTCACCCAGAAATCCATGGTCGAGGAAAAGCAAATCGCCGTCGAACATGGCAAGCCACTTTTGTTCGGCAAGGACCGCACCAAGGGCATCCGCCTCAAACCCGGACGCATGGAGGTCGAAGTGGTAACCGTCGGCGCCGGCGGGATTGAGGAAAAAGACATCCTGGTGCATGACGAAACCAACAAGATGATGGCCCATTTGCTGGCCTCGATGGAATCGCCCGAATTTCCGGTGGCCGTTGGCGTCCTTTATTGCGAGCCGGGGCCCACCTATGACGAAGGCGTCTATCACCAACTGGACGAAGCCATCGCCGCCCAGCCGAAGGCGAGCATGAACGATCTGTTGCGCGCCGGATCAACATGGACGGTCGAATAAGGCCCGATTGGGGCGCTCGAAAAACGCGGGTAATTTTTATGCCTGGACGACATCGCCGCTTTGGCGTCTGCACCGTGATTGCCGCCCTTTTCGCGGGCTTGCTGGCGTTGGTAGGGCCGGCGGCGGCGGAAAAATCCTCGGGTCTGCAGCCCGGTGATGAGTTCCGCGACTGCCCGCTTTGCCCCGAAATGGTCGTTATCCCCGCCGGCAAGTTCATCATGGGATCAAAAAACGGGCGCAAGCGCGAATTGCCGCTGCACCGGGTGCGCATCCCCAAACCGCTGGCCATTGGCCGCTTCGAGGTTACCTTCAATGAGTTCGACGCCTGTGTTGCCGCCGGCGGATGCAACAAAAAACCGTTCGATAGGGGCTGGGGGCGCGGCAAGCGGCCGGTGATGAACGTGCTGATCGGCGATATCGCCGAATATGCGGCCTGGCTCAGCAAGAAATCCGGCGCCCGCTACCGGCTGCCGTCGGAGGCGGAATGGGAATACGCCGCCCGCGCCGGCACCAGTTCGGGATATTGGTGGGGCGATCAAATGCGCGCCGGCGCCGCCAACTGCCGGAAATGCGGCAGCGAGTGGAGCGGCCAAAAAACCGCGCCGGTGGGCCGGTTCGAGCCGAACCCCTGGGGCATTTATGATATGCACGGAAACGTGCTCGAAATCACCTCCGATTGCTGGAACACGTCCCACTTCAACGCCACCGGCGACGGCACCAAACGCATCGACGGCGATTGCAAAAGCCGGGTGGTCAAAAGCGGCGCCTGGTACTATCTGCCGAAGGTATCGCGCTCGGCATCCCGGGTGCGCAACGACGTGCGCATTATCAGTTACTTCATCGGTTTCCGCCTGGTGCGGGAAATGAACTAGCCCACCGCTCAAGCCAGAAAATTCACGCCCGGCCCATCGATCACGGTTTGACCCGCCAGCATTGCCTGGGCGAGGCCATCGGGGTGCGTCGCGTTCATAATTTTTTGGTAGGTATCGGCCACCATGGTAGCCAGCGCCACCGCCTTGGTGGGCTTGAACGACGCTGTTTGCTGATGAATAAGCTGCGCCTGAAAGGCCGACATAAAGGCCTGAAATTTGGGCTTGCCGGCCGCCGCCCCGGCCTCTTCGGATGCGCCCGCCATGCGCGCCCGTCCAGCGCCGGGGCTATCGCCGCCGCCGGACAAACCAGCCTTGATGGCGCCGCCGAACGACGTTCCCGATATGGGCATGTCGGATGCGGGCGCGGCCCGGGATGCGCCAGCGCCGAACATCGCGGGGCCATAGGAGGCCACGCGCCCGTCGTTACCGGTGCCTGGTATCATTAATGACATTTTTCAACGCTCACCCAGGGTCATAATAGTGGATTGGCCGGGCAATAACCACAGGCTCGTGCGGCTGCGGCCGGTTATGCTAAACTGGTTCATCATGTGGACCGACGCCGTCGATTTGAGGAACTATTACGCCAGCCCCATTGGCGCCGTGACCGAGCGTCTGGTCGGCCAGCATATCCGCTCGGTCTGGCCCGACTGCACCGGCATGCGCATGCTGGGGCTAGGCTATCCGGCGCCTTATCTGGATGGTTTTCGCCGCCAAGCAAAATCCGTTATCGCCGCCATGCCGGCCTCGCAAGGGGTGTTGCATTGGCCCGAAGACGGCCCAGGCCTCACCTATCTGACCGACGAGGCGGAATTGCCGGTCGAGGATCTGTCCCAGGACCGGGTATTGCTGATCCACGCCCTCGAATGCGCCGAACAGGTGCGCCCGATGATGCGCGAAATTTGGCGGGTCTTAAGCGGCGGCGGGCGCTTGTTGATCGTGGTTCCCAACCGGCGCGGGCTATGGGCCCGGTTCGAGCGCACGCCGTTCGGCCAAGGCCGCCCCTACTCCGCCGGTCAGATCAACCGCTTGCTGCGCGACGCTATGTTCGCGCCCTTGGCGACGCGCGGCGCGCTTTACCTGCCGCCGGCGCGCTCGCGCATGGTGCTGTCCTCGGCCCGGGCCTGGGAGAATGTGGGCCACCGTCTGTTCAATAGCTTCGGCGGCGTGATTTCGGTGGAGGCGGAAAAACAGATCTATGCGCCGACGCCGACGCCGGCGGCTGCCCGCACAAGGCGCGCCTACGCCGCCGCCATCAAGAGCTGACGGTTTCCCAAGGTCATGACCTAGAGCGGTTCCGGGTGAAAATGAACCATTTGACCGGGATGATTTTGCCCCGTGGCTAGGAGCGCGCCGCATGGCGATGCATTGGCATCGGCAAAGGCGTGCGACGACGTTCACGGGTCAAAAGCACCCGGCCTTCGGTGGGTCAAATCGGCTCTCCGGGGGCGTTGCGGCCCTTGCCCGATGCGAAGGCATCGCGCTGCGCACCGCGCCTACCCGGAAAACCGATTTGTTCCCATCAAATTGATTCATTTTCACCCGGAACCGCTCTAGCTAACAGAAACACGGCCTGCTCGCCCGCCAGATTGGCCAGCGCAACGTTAGAGCGGATGCGCCGCCTGGCGCCCCGGTGATTGAGGGCGACGGAGCGTTCGATGCCAATGCCCATTTCGGCGCAAAGCTGGATGAAATCCTTGATCGTGCAGGAATGAATGTTGGGGCTGTCGAACCAATGATGGGGCAAGGCGTTGGTCACCGGCATGCGCCCGCCAAACATCAACGACACCCGCACCCGCCAATGGCCGAAATTGGGGAACGAGACAATGGCCCGGCGCCCGATGCGCAACATATTGCCGAGCACGTCCCTTGGCGCCCGCGTTGCCTGCAGGGTTTGCGACAGCACCACATAATCGAAGGCGCCATCGGGGTAGTCGTCGAGATCGGTATCGGCATCGCCCTGGATCACCGACAGGCCGTGGGAGACGCAGGCATTCACCCCTTGCATGGACAACTCAACGCCGCGCCCATCGACGCCTTTTTCGTGGATCAGGTAATCCAGCAAGGCGCCGTCGCCGCAACCCACGTCCAAAAGCCGGCTGCCCGGCTCGACCATGTTGGCGACGATCTGCAGGTCGCCGCGCAAATTGGCGCGCTGGTGTGCGGCGTCCATGACCCGCTCAGGCCCCATTTCCGAAATCGAGGCCGAAATTTTCGCGGGCGCCGTCCAGAAAGCCGGCGAGAACGCTCCAGAATTCCGGCTCTTCCAAAAGGAACGCATCATGGCCCTTGTCGGATTCGATCTCGGCGAAGCTGACATTCGCGGCGGCGGCATTGAGGGCATGCACGATACGGCGGCTTTCCGACGTCGGATACAGCCAGTCGGAGGTGAACGAGATGACGCAAAAGCGCGTCTCGCTGCCTAAAAACGCCTCGGCCAGCACGCCGCCATAGCGTTCCGCCAGATCGAAATAATCCATTGCCCTTGTGATATAGAGATAAGAGTTGGCATCGAAGCGGTCGACAAAGGTGCTGCCCTGATGGCGCAAATAGCTTTCCACCTGAAAATCCGCATCGAAACCGAAGCTCACCGCGTCCCGGTCCTGAAGCCGGCGTCCAAATTTGTTGTGCAGGGCCGGCTCCGACAAATAGGTGATATGCGCCACCATGCGGGCGATGGCCAATCCCCGGTTGGGGTTGGTGCCTTCGGTCAGATAATTGCCGCCGCGCCAATCCGGATCGGCCATAATCGCCTGACGGCCAACCTCGTGAAAGGCAATGTTCTGCGCCGAATGATAAGGCGCGGCGGCGATCGGCACCGCGGTGCGCACCCGTTCGGGATAAAGCGCCGCCCATTCCAGAACCTGCATGCCGCCCAGGGAACCGCCGATGACGCAGAACAACTGCTCAATCTCCAGATGATCGAGGAGCAGCGCCTGGGCGCGCACCATATCGGCGACGGTGATCACTGGAAATTCCAATCCCCAGGGTTTCCCGGTATCGGGGTTGATCTCTTTCGGCCCGATGGTGCCCATACAGCCGCCCAGAATGTTTACGCAAATAATGAAATAGCGGTTGCTGTCCAGCAGCTTGCCGGGCCCGACCACCATTTCCCACCAACCCGGCTTACCGGTATCGGGGTGGGTATTGCCGACATATTGATCGAGAGAAAGGGCATGGCAGATAAGAACGGCGTTGGACTTGTCGGCGTTCAATTGGCCATAGGTCTGATAAGCCACGGGGAAATCGGAAAACTCGACGCCGCAATCCAGGCGCAAGGGCTCCGTCAGCCCCAATCTGGTGCTTGTTCCGGACCCGGGTCCATTGGCCAAAGTTGCGGCCGATTGATCAGGCGGCGCGGTCATCGTAACCGTTATATCCCATTCTGGCGTTTTAGAAGCCATCCGATTTCACGTCGGCCGGGGCCCTGGCCCGCTTCGGATGACGCCCATAGCTAAGAATCGAGGCCGCCCAAGTCAATCTTTTCTTTGATTTTAAGGGTGCCGGGCATTATCACTTCGCCTTCCCGAATGTAACCTGACTGACGCAAAATGTCCGAAGCCGCGCTAACAAAACTCAGAGATGAGATCGACGCCATCGATTTACAGCTGCTGCAGCTGCTGGCCCGCCGTGATGCGGTTTCGGGCCGCGTGCGCCTGGCCAAGGCGGGCGACGACGTCAAATTGCGCCCCGGTAGGGAAGCCGATATTTTGCGTACCTTGCTGGCCGCCAACAAGGGCGGTTTCCCGGAGCGTTCGTTGCTGCGCATATGGCGGGAAATCTTCTCAGCCTCGCTAGCCAGCCAGGGCGCCTATTCGACCGCCGTTCTTACCCAGGATGGCGGCTCTTCGTTATGGGATCAGGCCCGCGATCATTTCGGCGCCGGCGGCACATTCCATCGCTGCGCCACGCCGCGCCGGGTGCTGGAAGCGGTCGCCGGCGGTGAAGATGCCCTCGGCATTCTGCCGCTGCCGGACCCGGAAGACGCCGATCCCTGGTGGCAGCATCTTCTGGTTCAGCCCAACACAGGCGGCGGCGTCGCGCCGCAAATCATCGCCAAACTGCCGTTCTGGACATCCGCCGGCGCCAATAGCAATGGCAATGGCGAGACGGCGCTGGTGATCGCCATGATGGCGCCCGACCCATCGGGGCGCGACCGCAGCTTGGTGGCCATCGATCTGGCCGGCGAGTTGTCCGCCAACCGGCTGACCAGCGCCTTGGACGCAGCCGGCATCGATGCCGCTCTGGCCGCCCGATGGCACGAAACAGCGGCGCCGGAGCGCTGGGTGAGCCTGATCGATATGGACGGCTTTGCCGGCGCCGATGATGCCCGCTTCGGGGCGCTCACCGATGCCTTGGAGGTGCCGGTCAATCAGATCCTGCGCCTGGGCTGTTTCGCAGTACCATCGGTTATCGAAGCCAAGGGGAGGCGCTGATCATGGCATCGCCGACACCGCTCCCGGGCCTTTTGGATATCGCCCCTTATGCCGGCGGCGAAGCCGAGATCGAAGGCTTTGACAAGGTTATCAAGCTGGCCTCCAACGAGGGCGCCTTCGGGCCCAGCCCGAAAGTGCGCGCCGTCCTGGAAGGCGCCCTCGACGATTTCCATCGCTATCCGGATGGCGATTGCACCAAGATCCGCCATGCCATCGCCGGCAAATTTGGCTATCCGGTGCAAAACATCATGTGCGGCGCCGGCTCGGACGAATTGATCGGTCTGATCGCCCGCTGCTATGCGGCCGCCGGCGATGAGATCATCACATGCGCCCATGGCTTTGCCATGTATCCGATCTATGTGCAGCAGGTGGGCGCCGATCTTGTGGTCGCGCCGGAAACCAATATCACCGTCAATGTGGACGCCATATTGGAGCGGGTGAGCAAGCGCACCAAAGTGGTGTTCATCGCCAATCCCAACAACCCGACGGGCACCTATATTCCGAGATCGGAAGTGACACGTCTGCGCGCCGGGCTGCCCGATCATGTGCTTCTGGCCCTCGACGGCGCCTATTCGGAGTTCGTTGACCGGGATGATTACAGCAACGGCGCCGAGATGGTCGCCGCCAGCGACAACGTGGTTATGCTGCGCACATTTTCGAAAATCTACGGCATGGGGGGCCTGCGCCTGGGCTGGGCCTATTGCCCCGACGAGGTCGCCGACGTGATCAACAAGACCCGGAGCCCGTTCAACGTCTCCTACCCGGCCCAAATCGCCGGGCTGGCGGCGCTGCAAGACGATGCGTTTGTCGAGACCGCCCGCGCCCACAATATCCAGTGGCGGCAATGGACATCGGATGCGTTAAAGAAGCTGGGCCTCGCGGTTCCGGACAGCGTTTGCAATTTCGTGCTGGTGCGGTTTCCCGACGAGCCCGGGCGCAGCGCCGAGGCCGCCAATCAGCACCTCAAATCCCGCGGCATCATTGCCCGGCGCATGGCCGGCTATGGGCTTCCCGACGCGCTGCGCATATCGATCGGGCTGGAAGACGAAATGCGCGCCGTCGTCGCCGCCCTTGAAGAATTCACCGGCCGCAACGATACCGGAACGGGTTGAGCCGCCATGAACAATGACCACAAAAAATTCGGCCGCATCGCGCTGATCGGCATCGGCCTGATCGCCTCGTCCCTGGCGCGCATCATCCGGCGCGACGGTCTCGCCAGCCACGTGGCAGTGACGGCAGCTACGCAGGAAAGCCTCGATACCGCCGCCAAGCTGGATCTGGCGGACAGCTTCACCCTGGACGCCGCCGAAGCGGTAGACGGCGCCGATATGGTCATCATCGCGACGCCCATGGGCGCCTATGGGACGGTCATCGAGAGCATCAAGGCCGCCTTGAAGCCGGGCGCCATCGTCAGCGATGTGGGCTCGGTCAAGGGCTCGGCGATCACCGATCTGGCGCCGCATATTCCGGACGGCGTTCATCTGGTGCCCGCCCATCCGGTCGCCGGCACCGAGCATTCCGGCCCCGCGGCGGGCTTCACCGAATTGTTCGAAGGCCGCTGGTGCGTGCTGACGCCGGCCTCCGGCACCGACCAATCCGCCATCGATAGCATCGCGGACCTGTGGCGCGCCACCGGCGCCAATATCGAGATCATGGACGCCGAACACCACGATCTGGTGATGGCCATCACCTCGCACCTGCCCCATTTGATCGCCTATACCATCGTCGGCACGGCGACCGATCTGGAGCAGACCTTGCGCAACGAGGTGATCAAATATTCGGCCAGCGGGTTTCGCGACTTCACCCGCATCGCGGCGTCCGATCCGTCCATGTGGCGGGACGTGTTCTTGAACAACCAGGACGCGGTGCTGGAAATGCTGCAGCGCTTCACCGAGGACCTGACCGCCATGCAACGGGCCATCCGCCGGGGCGAGGGCGACACCTTGTTCGATCTTTTTGAGCGCACCCGCGCCATCCGCCGGGGTGTCATCGACGCCAATCAGGCTTAGGCCAGCTAGCGCAGATTTTGCGGCCCGCTGGTGTCCGGCAGGCGCGTCCATTTGATGACCGGCATGTCCATCAGGCGCACCGGCCCGGCATATAATTTCCTTTCCTGAATAGACAATGGCAGGCTGATGGACGCCGGCCCGCCGGCCTTGGGTTTGCGCGCCAGGGCGCCGAGGATCACCCGCGCCATGGCGGCATCGCGGGAGCGGATATGGCCGGCATCCCGGAGCGCCCTGACGGTCTGAAAAAAGCCGCGCGCCTTGGCGGTCATGGCGCCCACCGGCTGCATGGCTGCGTCGAGGGCAAGGGTGCCGTTGGCGCGCACATAAAGAGGGCCGTACCGGGTCTCCAGTCGCTCAACCTCGACAATGCCGCCTTCGTCGCGCCAGCGGCCAATGGCATCCACCGTCGCCGGAATTTCGAGCCGCCCCAGAATTTTTGCGAGTAGGTTCAATTGCCGCACATCCCGCCCAAGGGGCAGCCGCAGCCCAGCCGGCAGTTGCAGACCCCGAATGCGGATATCCAAATCAAAGGTCGGTGTCTTCGCGGTCACTTCGCTTGGAAACAAACGCTCGGCAAATATCTCAGCGCCCGCGGCGGCAGCGAATTTGGCGCCGCTACGGGCCGTGATGGTCAAGGCCTCCGCCGACAGGCGCACCGAGGCCGGCAATCCGTCGCCGTGCAGGTCGGCCACCACGCTGAGCCTGGCGGCCTTGCCTTGAAACGATTGCCGGGTGCGGCCGGCGGCGATGTCCAGTTCGTGTGAGCCGGCCAGATCCACCGATATCCGGCCGAGGTTCCAAGGCGCCATATGGGCAATGAGTTTCTGGGCGCGCCATTCCCAGCGGTCGCCCTCGCCGGCTTCGGAAAATCCGGAAAAGGCGATGCGCGGATCGGTCATGATGACCCGGAGCGCCAGCGGAAAGCCGGAAATTTCGATGCGTTTCTGCGACACCTGCACGCCGGCGCCGGCGCGCGCCTGCACCCATTGGCCGATGCCGTCCTTCAAGTTGGAGGCAAGAAAAAACCAATAGCCGGTGTAGGCAACGCCGATCACCGCGGCGGCGACGATGCCGATCAAGCCATAGCGGATGAGGCGCAAGGTGAGAGGCGGGCGATAGTCGAGCGCCGCGTGCCGGGGCGCGCCGCCCTTATTTGGTTTGCGGGCCATCGGGCAACCGGCGCAGCAAATCGATCAATTGACGCCGCTCAGTGGATTTAAGGTTGCCGGCGATGCGGTCCTCGTGGTCCTGCACCATGGGGCGCAGCGTATTCATCATGGCGGTACCAGCCGCCGACAGAACCAGGGCGTTGGAGCGCCGGTCGACTTTCGATGCGCGCCGCTCCACCAAGCTCCGCCCTTCCAATGTGTCGATCACCGCGACCATGGTCGAGCGTTCGATGCCGATGGCTCGCGCCAGGGCCGATTGGGAGGAGCCGGGATTGGCCTCGATCAGTACCAGCACGCCGAACTGGCCGGGGGTGATCTGAACCTCCGCCATGGCGCTTGCGAAATCGGTAAACATGCGTAGTTGGGCACGGCGCAACTGATAGCCCAACAATTGCGGCAGAATATCGAAATCGAGCCTGTCGGACGCCGTCGGCGGCGGCGCATCAACAGGGGCGGTTTCGTTGTCCATGGCCCTAACCCGCGCCCGCGTCTGAATTGATGGCGATATCGCGCAAGGCAAAGCGTTGCAGTTTGCCGGTTGCGGTCAGCGGCATTTCATCCAGATAGAACAGGCGCCGGGGGCATTTATAGATCGACAGGTTCTGGCTCAGATCGTCCTGCAATGCCTTTTCGAACTGGGCGGTGTCGGCGCCGGCGTCCGGTACGACCATGAACAAGGCCAGCCGGATTAGCCCGTCTTCGTTGGGAACGCCGACAACGGCGGCCTCGTCGACGAGGGGATTGGCCAGCACCCGCTCTTCGATTTCGTTAGGGCTGACCCATTGGCCGGAAATTTTCAGCATGTCGTCGGCGCGGCCCTGATATTCGTAAAAGCCGGCATCGTCGATGCAGAACATATCGTTGGTGCAGTACCAGCCGTCTTTGAATACCGCGCCGGAGCGCTCATCCAGGTTCCAGTAGCCTTGCGCCAAGCAGCCCATCCGGACCCACAGCACGCCGGCCTCGCCGGGCGCAATTTCAGGCCCGCCGCCTTGAGCCAAAATCTTGACCTCGGTGCCCGGCGTCGGCACGCCGCAGGTGCCGGGGCTCATGTGATCGGGGCGGTTGGCGAGAAACAAAAAGCAGGTCTCGGTAGCGCCGATGCCTTCGAGGACAGGCCGCCCGGTGGCCTCAGCCCAAGCATCGAACAATGTGCGCGGCAGCTTTTCGCCGGCCGAGAGATAATAGCGCACGTCCTTGAAGCCGGCCCCCTTGGCGACGCCGTCGCGCAGCATATTGCGATAAAATGTGGGCACCGATAGAAGGATCGTCGGCTGGTAAGTTTCGACAATTTCGCCGACCGCCTCGGCGTCCGGCCAGTCGGGATAGAGGATCGCGGCGGCGCCGAGATTGAGGGCCGCAAACATGACATGGGCCATGGAGAAAGCGAAAAACAGCTTCGACGACGCAAAGACCCGGTCGCCGGGACCAACTTCCATCAATTGCCCAAGCGTGTTTTTGGCGTCCAGCGCGGTGCGCTGGCAATGCACCACGCCCTTGGGCTTGCCGGTGGTGCCGGACGAATACATCCAGAAACCCGGATCATCGGGAGCTGACAGAACCGGCGCCAATTGCGCCGATGCCGCCTCCATCAGGGCCGGGATATGGCCATAGCCATGCATCGGCGCATCGACCGAGAAGGCCGCCGGCTTAATCGATGCCATCGCGGTCGCCTCTTCAAACTGGGCTGCGAATTGGGCCTCGAGGACGAACCCGGTGCAGGCGCTGTCATCGATTGTGAAAGCAATATCGGCCGCCGACAGACGCAGATTGAGGGCCACCGGTATGGCGCCGATTTTGAGCAAACCCAGATAGACGTAAAAGAATTCTGGCCGGTCGGTGACCAGCAGCAAAACCCGCATCCCCTTGCCGATACCGGTCGCGGCGAACACGTTGCCGGCCCGGTTCACCCGCTCGGCCAATTGCCCAAAGGTAACGGTGCCGCCGGCGCATAAGATGGCGGCGTCATTTTCCTGGCCCCGCGCCAGCGCCGGGCCGAGGACCACGTCGGTCATATTCATTAACGATTGTTCAGGTTCAGGCACGGTGCGGCTTTCTTTAATGGCGGCTTTTATACGGGCTGCCGGCAGGTTTTTGGGGTGATAATATTGTTAGGCATACGAACGTTTTTGGCAAGGCACATCGGCCCAGCCGGTCTGGGGATGGCATGGTCGGCCAGACCGGCGTCGGTCTTGGCACTTCGGTCACTTGGTCACTCCCCTGCGGGCGCGCGCGCTTTCTATAGTCACGTGTAAATACTCCATAACCTCGTGCGACATATATTGGCAAAATTGACCATACCGGTTCATGAGCTTTCCTAACGGTTCCTACCGGAACATAACGGTTTTATTCACATCGGCGCAGCCCGCCAAGGCGTTGGTTGGGTCGGCCGCGCGGGCGCCCGTCTTGGCACCTCGATTTCCGTAGCGCGTCCCCACCCCAGCGGCCCTTGCACAGGCTGCATGGCTGAATGCGACATGCGACACGCGAATTACCATGTACATCATCGTCATTTATGGACATTTGTAGTCATTTCACGATCACTCCTCAGGCGAAATACGGACCCGGCCCCGCAAAATCCCATTTGGTTATGCTCCCGGCGCATAGCAACATTGGGCAAGCAAAACCCATCCCGCACCGGCCAGGGGCGCGGAAATCCTTATGTTTAGCCAATTTTGAAAGAACGCGGAGCTTAGCACAAAAAAGGAACAAAATCAAGGAAAAATAGGGTTCGGTAGAGCGCTAGCCCGGCTGGGGACCTGCCTAGGCGAAGCCGCAGCATCGCGGCGAAGACTGGTCGACGGGTGTCGGCCAGCCGGGCGGCACGATGGGTCGCTCCCCGTTCCGCGATTAAAAGTTTTCACCACAAGAGACAGTGACGCGGTGAGAAGCGTTATGGATGTCTCGATGATGGGCCGTCGGTGCGGGGATGGCTGCGCCGGGCACACCGGCATTAGGTACCGTCGAACCTAACGGATGCAATTGGGGAGATAAGTATTGTGTTGTCTAATTGCGCGGATGTGTTTCTCCGGGTTTGCGTTCGTCTTGACCGGTTTCATGGTTGTCTCCGAGGTCGGCACGGTGTTGATATGGCCGCCTCATGATGGTGTCGGATGACGGTGAGCGCCTCAGTGTCCCAACCACGCCGTCGCGGATGGATTGTTGGTTATCCGCGCGGCAACAGTACTTTCGAGGTCGCTCGCCGTGCCCGTCCCGGTCAGGACGATCTTCCCCCGTTGGGGATCTCGGATATATTCCTTTCCTTTTTCTAGGCCGCTTCAGGATTCCAGCGATAAGCCGTGCCGTTGCTAAGCATGCGGTGCAGGATCACTGCCATCTTGCGGGCCAGGGCGACACG
>CAUZTZ010000070.1:0-14606 GCA_963582805.1 Alphaproteobacteria bacterium | reverse complement strand
CAGCGTCAAGGAGGCCGGCGCGCCGTTGCATTTGCGCGCCAAGCTCAATTACCTGACCTGCGACGATATCTGCATTCCCTATACCGCCGATCTCGCGCTGGATGTTGGCCAAGGCAACGGCAATGCCAGCCCACACTTCCAGCTGATCGACCAATTCGCCAATCTGGTGCCCGGCAATGGCGCCAGGCACGGCCTCGCCATCGACACAATCGAAATGGCCGGCGATGCGCGCCAGGTGGAAAAAGATATCCGCAAAGGTTTCGTCCGCGTGACGGCCACCAGCCAGGTGCCGTTCACGAAACCCGATGTGTTTATCGAAGGCCCGGAACTGGCCTTTTTCTCGGTGCCCGCCGTGACCCTCTCAAACGGCGGCAGACAAGCGACGTTACGGGTTCCGGTGACTTTGGAAGAAGACACCAAGATTTTGAAGACCGACATCCGCCTGACCCTGACCGACGGCAAGCGCTCGGCGGAGCGCACCCTCAGGCTCACCCAGGGCGCCGCCGCAAGTGCGCCGGCGGGCGGGGCGCTGCCTTTGTCGCTGCCGCTGATCCTGGCGCTGGCGCTGGTTGGCGGGCTGATCCTCAACCTGATGCCCTGCGTGTTGCCGGTGATCTCGCTTAAAATTCTGTCCTTTGCCGCCCACGGCGGCGCCGAAAAGCGCGTCATCCGCAAAAGCTTTATCGCCTCTTCGCTGGGCATAATATTTTCGTTCCTGGTCATCGCCGGCGGCCTCGCCGGGCTCAAAGCGGCGGGCTCCGCGGTTGGCTGGGGCATCCAGTTTCAGCACCCCTGGTTCATTGTCGCACTAACGGTGATTGTCTCATTGTTCGCCTATAACCTCTGGGGACTGTTCGAATTGCGCCTGCCATCCTTTGTCGGCGATCTGGCCGGCGGCGGCGGCAA
Organism: Alphaproteobacteria bacterium; assembly: GCA_963582805.1. GTDB lineage: Bacteria > Pseudomonadota > Alphaproteobacteria > Rhodospirillales > UBA2165. Next base: position 13,700 of record CAUZTZ010000070.1, on the reverse strand, counting down.
ACCGGCGGACCACCAAAGCTTTGCCGGCAACTTCGGCACCGGCGCCTTCGCCACGGTGCTGGCGACGCCCTGTTCGGCGCCGTTCCTGGGCACCGCCGTCGGCTTTGCGCTGGCCGGGCGGACCATCGATATCTTCCTGATTTTTGCCGCCCTTGGCGTCGGCATGGCCTTGCCCTTTATTTCGGTCGCGGCGGCGCCGGGTCTGGCCGCGATGATGCCGAAACCGGGCAACTGGATGATCCGCATGAAGCAGGTGCTGGGCGGCTTGCTCGCCCTGACGGCGCTTTGGCTGTTGTCGGTATTGGCGGTGCAGACCGGCATTACGGCGGCGATCATCGTCGGTGTGCTGATGCTCGCTGTCGCATTATTGCTGGTCGGCCAGCAGCGCGGCCAGGGGTTTTGGAGCCGCGCCGCATCGGCGGGACTTGTGGTTGTTATCCTCGGCGCCTTCGCGGCCCCTTATCAATATGCGCCGGTGCCCGATGCGCAAGCGGTTTCCAAAAGCAATTCCCATTGGGTAGCGTTCGATCCCGCATCGATCCCGCGTCTGGTGGCCGAGGGCAAAACCGTGTTCGTCGATGTGACCGCGGAATGGTGCATTACCTGCCTGGTCAACAAGGCCGCCGTCTTGAACCGGGGCAAGGTGTTCCAGCTTTTGTCCGGCGATCAGGTGGTCGCCATGCAGGGCGACTGGACCCACCCCGATGCGAAGATCACGGCGTACCTGAAAAGCTTTGGGCGCTTCGGAATCCCGTTCAACGCCATCTATGGGCCCGGCAAGGAAGACGGCTTGGTGCTGCCCGAGCTGTTGACCACCGGCCGGGTTATGGACGGGCTGGCCACGGCCTCCGGCAACGCCATCGCCACCTCCCGGTAGCCGCCGAACAGGGCGTTGCCTGAATTCTGGTACCGCCGCGCGTCAATCCGCCGCGCGCCGCGATTCCAATCGAATATTGTAATAGTTGCCCGCGAATATGACGATGGCACCCACGAACAGGGCCAGGTCCACGCCTTCTGAATAGAACAAAAAGCCGACCACCGCGATCAGCGGCAGGCGCAGGAAATCGATCGGCAAAATCAACGTCGCGTCGGCCAGCATGAAGGCCTTGGTAACCGAATAATGGGCGGTCAGCCCGGTCACCCCGACCAGCAATATCCACGGAATATCGGCGGCCACCGGGGCTACCCAATCAAATAGTGCCGGCGCCAGCCCGAGCGGAAGCTGGATCAGGTTCATATAAAAAATAATGACAAAAGGCTTGTCCCAAGCGGTCAATTTCTTGACAACAATATAGGCGACCGCATAGCCGAAGGCGGCGCCGAGGACCGCCAGGGAGCCCACATCGATGGCCTCGGAGCCGGGCCGGAGGATGATCAGAACGCCGCCAAATCCAAACACGATGGCGATGATGCGGCCCCGGTTCAGCTTTTCGCCGAGAAAAAATACCGCCAGGGCGGCGCTCCAGATGGGGATCGTGAATTCCAGCGAGAACACCGTCGCCAGCGGCAACAGAGCGATGCCTAAGAACCAGCCGAACTGGGCGCCGAAGTGAACCAGATTGCGGAACAGGTGCAACCCCATATGGCTGGTCCGGATGGCGCCCATGCCCAGCCAGGGGAGCATGGCAACGACGATCACCAGCGACACCCCCGAACGCAGAGACAAAATTTGGAACGTGCCCATGGTGCCCGACAATTCGCGCCCGGCGATGGCCATGGCGGCAAAGGACAAAAGCGCGCCGGTCATCCAAAGGGCGGCGCCGGCAACTGGCGTGAGGTTGCGCAACCGCCTCAGACCCGCTCGGACAGCCAAATCGCCAGGCGCGAGCCGGTCTTTACCGCCGCCGACAATAAAGGATACCCGGTTGCGTTTTCGGCGCCGGCGCCTAGCGCGCTTTCCTTGTGGCCGATCTCGTCGGCGCGGAACTCATCAATCATGCCCTTCAATTCGGGCTCGGTATCGCCGAGGGCGTCCGATTGCCGCTGGTAATGCTCTTCGATCACTTCTTCGACGGCGACCGTGCAGGCCATCGCCGCTTCGCGCCCCAACAACGCCGTTCCGGCGCCAAGGGCAAAACCGGCAACATGCCAAAGCGGGCTTAAGACCGTCGGGCGGACGCGCCGCTCGGCCAGCATTTGGTTGAAGCGGTCCAGATGGCGCTCTTCGGTGGCCGCCATTTCGCGCAACAGGGGGCCATCCTCGGTCTCGCCGAGCACCGCGATCTGACCGGCATAGATGCGCTTGGCGCCAAACTCGCCGGCCTGATCGACGCGGATCATGCGTTCGACCATTTCGGCCTTGGTGGGATCGCCGGGCAAGGGGCCGAGGCGGTTATGGGTTTTGGCCATTGCTTCCTCAAATCGCGCCGGCTTTGAAACGGCTGGCGGCAAAGCCCGCCGCGCCCGCCAGGGCCAGCGACAGGGCCGCATTGTAAACCGTGATTGAATGCCCGAACAGGGTCCAATCGATCTGGTCACAGGACTTTGTCAGCGGCGTCAGCGCGGTTGCGCGGAAGGCTTCGAAGCTGTTGGTTTGCGAAGCGCCGGCGCCGCACTTGGCCGCCGAGACCCACCAGTGCTGCTCCACTCCATAATGATAAAACGCCAAAGCCGCGCCGGCCGCCAGCACAACCGCGGCCACTAGGAATATGCCGCGCCTGTCGGCGGGCCCAACCAACAGACCGGTCAGGCCCAAGGCCATCACCGTCCAATAGGGAATGCGCTGATATTGGCAAAGCACGCACGGCTCCAGCCCGCCCAGATATTGGGCGCCGAGGGCGATGATAAGGGGACCGGTGCCCGCCGCCAGCAATCCGGCCAGCATCAGGCGCGGCGTCAATCGGATCATGGCGCGTTTATAGGATCAATCCGACGGCAAGAAAACCGCCGATCAGAAGGACCACGAACAGGGTGAACAGCAGGCCGAGGCGCGCCTCGATAAAATGGCGGATGGGGGCGCCGAATTTCCACAACAACAACGCCACCAGGAAAAAGCGCAAGCCCCGGGCGGCCACCGAAGACACCGTAAACACAACCGGATCGAGCCCGGTCACGCCGCTCAAAATGGTGATGATTTTATAGGGAAACGGGGTGACGCCGGCGGTAAACACGGCCCAGGGCCCCCAAGCGTTATAGGCGCTCCGAAATTCATCGAAGCGCGGCCCATAGTGATAGAAATCCAGCACCGGCTGGCCGACGGCATCGAAGAAAAAGGCGCCGATGGCATAGCCGAGCATACCGCCGGCGACCGAGGATGCGGTGGCCACCAAGGCGGTCAGCCAGGCCCGATCACGGGCGGCCAACACCATCGGGATCAGCATGATGTCGGGCGGAATCGGAAACACCGAGCTCTCAACGAAGGCGACGAGGCCCAATAGCCAGATCGCATGGCGATGGGCGGATAGTTCGAGTGTCCAGTCGTAGAGGCGGCGCAACATGTTTCCGTTGTTATCCTTTATAATGTCGGTTCCGGCGGCGACGCGGCTTTGTTACCCGGTTCGCCGATGCTTGGCAATTAACGGGGCAATTGACGGGCAGCCACGCCCCATGGCCGGGTTGACCCACTGCTTCCGCCCGTTATGATCCCGGCCCTTGTGACGGCATGGCTCAGCGGGTGTGGCGGAACTGGTAGACGCGCGGGATTCAAAATCCCGTTCTGGCGACAGAGTGAGAGTTCGAGTCTCTCCACCCGCACCACCGTCGCCGCCATGTCCGAATTTTCAATGCCAATTGCAAAACTGTGGAAATCTCTTGTCGCAAGGGCCATCTACATGATGCAATGGCCTCGTCAACAAGGGAGTGAGACCGTGTCCGGACCAATCAGGCGATTGGGCGAAACGTCAAATCCGGCGGATGCATCGGCGGGCCAAGCCGAACGCGCCCTGCCCGGCGGCGATTTCAAGGCTGCGTTTGAAGCAGACCTGCACGATCTGTGGAACCTTGGGCGCAATCTGGTGCTCGGCTGGTGCCCGACCGCGGATGGGGTGGAATTGCTTGTCGTGCCCCACTACGTCATCGCCGGCGGGCTCGATCCGGCCCAAGAGCGTAGCGACCGCGCCGCCGGCAATCCGCACGCCTTCATCCAGGATCTGCTGGGCGGCGATAAACAGCTAACGCCTGAGATCATGCACAGCCGCTGCGAGGCGCTTGGCTTTCCACCGACATTTGTGAAACTGGACGCCGATGTGAGCCAGGCGGCGGTTGAGATCAGCGAAATCGTCAAACGCTATGGCATCACCTATGTGGGCGACCGCGCCGTCACCCTGTTCGATATTGTCGGCTTTTCCCTGTTTTCGCCGTTGGAACAGGTGACCCAGCTTAACAGCCTGTCCTATTCGGTGAACGCCGCCCATTCCAAGATGCTGTCCAAAAAAATCGATATCAGCTTCGCCCGCACCACCACCGGCGACGGCTTTTACATCTGGAACCGGGACCGCTCGATCCAGGCGAATATCAATCTCTACCACTTCATGCATCTGGTGCTCGCCGACAACGCCATCGCGCGCGCCAAATCGTCGGGCAACGTCACGCCGCTGTTGCGCGCCGCCTTTCACGTCGGCGGCCATTATGAGTTTTACCAGTCCGAGGGCCTCAACCCGACCATCTACAGCTATATCGTCGGCGACGTGACCATCGAATTGGCGCGCCTGATCGAGCGCACCGTGCCCGGCCAGGTGGTGGTCGGCGATTTCGACGTGCCCATGCCGGGCGCCGGCGGCGAAACCGCGATGCGCGTCGATACCGTCGATTTTATCGAGCGCACCCAGGAAACCCTCTCCAGCCTGGAAGGGCTGGTGCTGTCGGGCGAGCCGGTGGAGGCGATCAAATGCTACCTCACCGGCGAGCACGCCGACGACGACAGCTACACCGTCAAAAAATATCTGATTACCGACAAGCACGGGCTCACCCGGCACGCCTATAACGCCAAAATCAACATCTACCGGGGCAACTCCGAGCCCATATTCCTGGGCGTCCAGGACCACCAATTGGGCGCTTTTGCCGATACCATCGAGGGGCTCGAGATCGTCCTGGAAGACATGTAGCGGCAATTTTCGCCAGGCCCGAGACCGGCATTGGCCACCCCTACCCCCTGGAAAACCGTAGAATCATGCGGGTATCCCATAGGAATAGCTATTATCACATAGCAGCTATGCAATTTTTGCAGAGGTAATTTGAATCGGATTCCGACTATATAACGCTTCTCGTTTTCAGATAACGGTGACAAACCCATGTCGCCCGGCCACGGGTGACAATGGGCAGGAGCGAGTTATTGCGACTGAATAATCGCCGAACAAGAAATGGGAAAGTGTTACGGACCCGAGGGAGTTAGGAGGTAAACAATGGCCTCTCGTTCTGAAATGAATAAAAAGCCGCAAGCTGAAAACCTTCAGCCGAAAATGCGCAAATGTTTGATGTGTCTCGACGAATTTATGTCGAACCATACCGGGGAACGCGTTTGCCCCGATTGCAAAAGCACATCGACCTGGCGCCAGACAGGAATTGCGATCTGATCTTTAAATGCCCGCCGCCGCCGCCAAGGCGCAGCCGGGTCCAGGCATAGCCATAAAGAAGATCCGAGGACAGCAACAAACAGATCCCCGCCCAATGGGCGGGGATTTGCCGTATCGGGACTAGTTCCGCAATTCCTCCAGCACCTCTTTGAGGGCGCCAAGGCAGGCAACCGTATCGTTTGGCTGGCCCATGGAGATGCGCACATAAGTCTCGAACCCGGAATCGGCCAGACGCCCGATGCGGATACCCCGGGCGCGCATGGCGGCCACCACCTTCTCGCCGGGCGCGCCGGTCTCGGCAGCCACGAAATTGGTCACCGATTGCATCGGCTTGCAGCCCAGTTCTTTTAAGCCATCGATGATGCGCTGACGCTCGGTGGCGTTGCTGTCCATGATGAAATCTTTGTATTCGGCGTCATCAAGAGCGGCCAGCGCGCCAATTTCGGCAAACGCCGAAATGTTGAAGGTGGAGGTGATCAGGCGCAAGGCGTTGGCCAATTCCTCGGACGAGCAATAGGCATAGCCGAGGCGCGCGCCGGCCAGGGCATAGGCCTTGGAGAAGGTGCGTGATACCACCCAAGGCCCCTTCCGGTCTTGGGCGATTTCCAAGGCATCGGCGCCGCCGGCATGGACGGCAAATTCGTGGTAGGCCTCGTCGATGAACAAAAGCACGTTCTCGGGCGTCGTTACGCAGACATGGCGGATCTGGTCGGCGTCCAGCATCAGCCCGGTGGGATTGTTCGGCGTCAGCAAAACCGCGAGCCGCGTCTTGTTGCCGATGGCGCCCATCAGCCCGTCGATATCGATATGGCCATCGGCTAAGTTGGGTACCATGGTCACCTCGGCGTCGAGGGTCTCGTAGACGCCGTGGAAGCGGTGCCAAAGAAGGCTCGGTGACACCAGATGATCGCCCGGCGCGATGACCATTTCCATGATGCTTTTCAAGAGCTGCGTCGAGCCCGATCCCCAACAGATTTGCCGCGCCGCAACGCCGGTCATGGCCGCCAATCGCTCGGTCAATTGGGGGCAGGTGCCGTCCGGATAGCGGTTCAGCTTATCGGCGTGGGCCTGCATGGCGGCAATCGCTTTCGGCGACGGCGGATAGGGGCATTCGTTCAAATCCATGCGGATGATAGGCTTGCCGCGCTCATGGGCCGGAATGGTGGTGGGGTTAAAGAACGTCCGATTTTGCATATTGCGGCGCAGGTAATTGCCGTCGTCGGCGTTGCTGTCCATGGTTATTCTCCGAGGGCCACCGACGCGGCGGCGGCCTTGCCTTCGTTCACATCGTCGAAAGAGGCATAGTTCATTGCGTGCAGCCGGTGATAAAGCCCGCCGAGGTCAAGCAGCTCTTCGTGGGTGCCGGTCTCGGTGATCGCGCCGTCCTGCAGGACAATGATCCGGTCCGCATGGCGCACCGTCGCCAAGCGGTGGGCGATGACGATGCCGGTGCGCCCTTTGAGGGTGCGCGCCAGGGCTTGCTGAATATCGCGCTCGGTAAAGCTGTCCACGTTGGCGGTCGCCTCGTCGAGGACCAGGATCTTGGCGTCGGCGACGATGGCCCGGGCGAAACTGATCAATTGGCGCTGGCCGATGGAAAGATTGCCGCCGCGCTGGCCAAGGATGGCATCGTAGCCGCCCGGCAATGCCATGATGAAATCATGGGCGCCGACCGCCTTGGCGGCGGCGACGATCTGCTCCATGCCCACGTCGGTCGCCCGGTAGCGGATATTCTCAAACACCGTGCCGGTGAACAGAAACGGCTCCTGCAGCACCATCGCCACATGCTGGCCGAGGGATTCCTGGGTGACGTCGCGCACATCCTTGCCGCCGACCAGTATCTCTCCTTCCCAGACGTCATAGAAGCGGTGCAGCAAAGCCGTGGTCGAGGTTTTGCCCGAACCGGTCGGCCCCACCAGGGCGATAGTTTCACCCTGCTCGATACGGAAGTTGATGTTTTTTAAGACCGCCTGGCCCTTGACGTAGCCGAAGGTGACATCTTTGAATTCCACCGAGCCGTCGGCATCCTCGAGGCTGGCCGCATCGGGCTTGTCCTCGACCTCGACCTTGACGTCGAGCACTTCGAAGATGCGCTGGCCCGACGCCATGGCCCGCTGCATGACGCTGTATTGCATGGTTAGCGACCGGATAGGATCGAAAAAGCGCTGGATATAAAACAGAAAGGCGACCATCACGCCCACATCCAGGGTGCGCTCGAGCACCAGATTGCCGCCGATGACGATGACAATGGCCATGGCGCCGCCGGTCAGGGTATCGACCGTGGGCACCATGATCTGGGCCAGCCGCGAGGCCCGCAAATGGGCCAACAGGTTGTCCATCACCTTGCCTTCGAAGGCGTCGTAGTTGATTTGCTGGCGGGTCATTCCCTGGACCGTGCGCACGCCGTTGATGTTTTCGGCGAGCGCGCCATTGACGATGGACGAGGTTTCCCGGGCCCGCATGAAGGCGCGCTTGGCGATCGGCAGCCAGACAACGCGGATGACCAAAAGGATCGGCACCACCGACAAGGTCAGCAATCCCAACTGCCAGTCCAGAATGACCATCACCGTGACGATGCCGATAAGGAGCACGATATCGCCGATGGCGAAGATCGAGGTTTCGAGGAATTCCTGCAGCGAGCCCACATCACCCTGCAGCCGCGACATCAGGCGCCCGACCTCGGTCTTATCCATGAACGACAGCGACACACGTTGCAGATGCGCATACATGGCGCGCCTGATATCGATCAGAATACGCTCGGCGGTTTTGGCGACCGTGATCAATTGAATATAGTTGGCAACATAGTTGATGGTAACCACGCCAAAGAACCCGATGGCCGCCATTTGCAGCAGATCGCGGTTGGCGGCATCGCCGATCAGGGCGTCATCGATGATAATGCGGATCACCAGCGGCACCGCGATCTGGGTCAGGGTGAACGCCAACACTGCCAGAACGGCGACGATCAGCACCCGCCGGTAGGGCGTAACGAAATACAGAAAGCGCCCCATCACCTTGCCGTCGAAGGCATTGCCGAACAGCTCCTCTCCGCGCAGGCCCGATGCGCCGCCGCGGGCGACGCGGGCGGTTTCTCTGGAGGGATTAAGCATGAGCGCCCTCCCTGGCGGCGCCGATCTGCAAATCATAAAGCGCCTTGTAGCGCCCATCCATTGCCAACAGCTCTGCGTGGCTGCCGCTCTCGATAATGGCGCCGCCATCCAGGAAGATGATCTGATCGGCGTGCATCAGCGAGGCCAGCCGGTGCGAAATAATGATCGTCGCCCGGTTGGCTGTCAGATCCCTGAGGGCCTGGCGGATGCGCATCTCGGTGGCCGCGTCGACGGCGGCGGTGGAATCATCGAACACCATGATCGATGGCGTCAAAAGCACACTGCGGGCGATGGACAGGCGCTGGCGCTGGCCGCCCGACAGCGAAACGCCGCGCTCGCCGACCATAGTTTCGTAATCTTCCGGCAGGCCGGCGATATAGTCGTGCAATTGCGCCGAATCGGTGGCCCGCACGATGCGCGCTGAGTCCGCCCAAGGCTCGCCATAGGCAACGTTGTTGGATATCTCGGTGGTGAACAGGAAGGTGTCCTGCTGCACAAGCCCCACATGGGTGCGCAGCGAATCCAACGTAATGTCGCGGATATCCTGGCCATCGATGGTGATGGACCCTTCCGTCACGTCATAAAAGCGGGGGATCAGATGGGCGATGGTGGATTTGCCGCTGCCGGGCGGGCCGACGATCCCTAAGGTTTCGCCCTTGGCGACCTTGAAGGACACATTCGATATCGTGTGCTCGCCGGGAAAACCGCCATAGGAAAATCCCACATCGTGAAATTCGAGCGCGCCGTCGCCGATTTTCAATTCGGCGACGCCGGGTTTTTCCATCACCGCCGGTTCCATATCCAGAATTTCGAACAAACGCAGCCCCGAAACCGAAGCCCGCGCGATGCCGTTGATGACCATTCCGGTCTGCCGGATGGGCATCTGCAGCACCGTCATGAAGGCCAGAAACTGGGTCAGTTCGCCGATCGTGATGAGGCCGTCGATAACCCGCAAGCCGCCCACCCAAAGCACCAGCCCCATGGCCAGAAAATAGGAATAGGTCATAACTGAGGTGTTCGAATACCGCACCGCCACCCGCTGCAAGGCGATCTCCAAGGTGGCCTCGGATCGCTCGTCGAACTTTTCCATCTCGTAGTCCTGGCCGGAGAAGGCGCGCACCACGCGGATGCCGCCCAGATTTTCCTCCATCACCCGGGTCAGCACCGACAAACGCTCCTGCAACACTTTCCACAAGGCGCGCAGGCGCAGCCGGAACACGCCGGCCCGCCAGACCGCGAACGGCACGAAGCTCAAACACAAAAACCCAAGCAGCGGATCCGAGCCCATATACAGCCAGGCGCCGGCGCCGATCAGCACCACAAGCTGGATGACGCGAATGATGCCGTGCTCGATAAAGCGGCGCACGCCTTCGATATCGAGCATGCCCCTGGTCATCAGATCGCCGGAATGAACCTGATCGTGGTAGGAGAACGAAAGCCGCTGCAGTTTATCGAAATAGGCGAGGCGCAATTGGTAGGCGATGGACTGGCCCATGGCCTCGCCTTGGTAGTTGAACAGCAACGTAAACAGACCGCGCAGGATCGAGGTTCCTAGAACCAGCAGCGCCGCCAGCAGCAATGCGTCCTTGACCGCGCCCGGCGCCGCCTCGGAGCCGCCCAGCAGGCCCATGGCGTTATCGACGGCGGACCCCAAAAAGAGCGGGATGAACAATTGCAGGATGGCGGCGACGATCACCGCCACGACCGCGACCGGTAAGCGCACCCGGTAGCCGAGCGCCATCAGCCAGATGCGCCACAGCGCGCGGCCGCCGCCCTCATAGGTGCGGTCGCCGGCGGGAACGGTGGCGCGCAAACCGGAACCGGCTTTCGCCTCTTCAGTGGCGCCTGATTTTACAGATTGTGCAGTGGTCACGCATTTAGCCCTGATACAACGGGGTCTGTCTTGATCAAATCAAGAACATCATTCGCTACGAATTTACTTGAGCCCAAGGGCAAGAACAACTCCCAGCATCTCATTAGGCCCGTTTATCGATTTTTTATGCATTATCGCATTATGATGGGGAACCATGCCCGCCGATACCAAACTTCATATCCGCCAAGGCACCGCCCATCACCGGGATGGCAACTTGGCGGCCGCCAAGGCCGAATATCAGGCCGCCCTCGATGCCGCGCCGGACGATGCCGAGGCCTGGCACCTGCTTGGCCAATTGCTGCACAGCGATGGCGATAGTGCCGCCGCGATCAGCCATATTGCCCAGGCGCTGGAGCTGGAGCCAAACCTGGCCGGCGCCGCGTTCAATCTGGCAGTGCTCTACGATCAGGCCGGCGACGGGCGGCAAGCCGAAATCCAATACCGGGCGCACCTGGCGGGCGAGCCCGGCGACAGCGCCGCCTTGTTTGCCCTGGCGCGGCTCGAACATCGCCGGGGGATGCGCCAGCGGGCCGCCGAAACCTACCGCCGCCTGCTCGACATCGACGCCGGCCATCTGGACGGGCGCATCAATCTGGGCGCCTGCCTGAACGAGTTGGGACGGCCCCTTGAGGCCATCGATATATTGGACATCGCCCTGGCGGCGGCGCCCGAAGATGCGGTTGCCCTCAACAATATGGGCATGGCCAATCAGGCCCTGGGGCGCAATGAAGCGGCGCAAGAATATTTGATCCGCGCGCATCAGGCGGAGCCCGGCAATACGGTGATCGCCGCCAATCTAGCCCGCGTCGGGCTTCGTCTCGGCGATTATGGCGGCGCGCTAACGGTCTTGAAATCGGCGCTGGAGGCGGCGCCGGTTGACGCCGGACTCAGCGTCTTGGACGCCCTGGCGCTCCCGTATATCGCCGAGACGGCGGACATGCTGCATGCGGCGCGGGCGCGCATGGAGGCCGGCATCGCGCGCCTCGAAAATCTGGATGCTACCATTGTTGATCCGTTGAGCGAAATCGGCATGACCAATTTTCAGGCGGTCTATCACGGGCTCGACGACCGCCCCTTGCAAGAAGCCCTGGCGGCGTTCTATGCCCGCAATTGCCCGACGCTCCGCTATGTCGCGCCCCATTGCGAGGCGAAAGCGCGGCGCGCCGGCAAAACCAAAATCGGCTTCGTCTCCGCCCATCTCGGCAGTCATACCATCGCCAAGCTCAATCACCGGCTGATCGCCGGATTGAGCCGGGAGGCGTTCGATGTGCATGTGTTCGCGCTGGGCGGATCGGAGCCCGCGCCCGGCCTCAATGCCACGGTCCACGAGGCTCCCGCCAACCTGACGGACGCCCGTGCCGCGATTGCCGAAGCCCGCCTGGATATCCTCTATTACCCCGATATCGGTATGGAGCCGATGAGCTATTTTCTGGGCTTTGCGCGGCTGGCGCCCCTGCAATGCGTGACCTGGGGCCATCCGGTGACAACTGGCTTGCCGGAGATGGATTATTTCCTCTCCAACAAAATGGCCGAGCCCGATGACGCCCAGGCCTATTACAGCGAACCTTTGATCCTGTCGGGGCGGCTGGATGTCTGTTACGCCCGCCCGGGGTTGCTGGGCAATCCGAAATCCCGGGACGAACTTGGATTGCCGGCCAATGCCCATCTCTATCTCTGCGCCCAGAGCCTCTTCAAGGTGCATCCCAAAATGGACGCCGCCTTTGCCCAAATCCTCGATCAGGACCCTAAAGCTGAAATTTTGTTCATCGACGGCCAGCAGGAAAGCTGGTCGGCGGCGCTCAAAAACCGTTTCCGGAAAACCATCCCCGAAGCCCGGCGCATCCGTTTCTTACCCCGCTTAAGCGGCGCCGCGTTTGCGCACCTGATCGCCGCCGCCGATGTGTTGCTGGACACGTTCCCGTTTTCCGGCGGCAACACCAGTTTCGAGGCTTTGGCCCAAGGCAAGCCGGTGGTGACCTTGCCCGGCGCCTATTTCGGCGGCCGTTTCTCCTACGCCTTATTGCGCCAGATGGATATCCTGGACACGGTTGCCGGTGACGAGGCTGATTATGCCCGTATCGCCGTCAAACTGGCATGCGAAGAAGACCATCGCCACCAGCTCAAATCCCGTATTCTGGAGGCCGGCGATGCGATCTTCGAGACCCGCGATTTTATCGGCGAGCGCGAGACCTTGTTCGAAGAATTATTGGCATCTAATTAATGGTGACGCGCCGGGTTGCGCGGAAGATTTTAGGTCCGCCGGGCGCCGGCCGGGTCAGGGTAATCTCGCCGCGGTAGGCGCCGGCCGGCCAGCTTCCGTGGCGGGCTTTAAAGCCGAAATGCAGGAACTGGCGGGCGCGCGGCCGTTTCAGTTTCATGTTCAGGCGCCGCGTCGCCAGTTGCTTTCCCCCCGGTCCGATCAATTGCACGGTAATCTGATCGCCGTTGTGGACGCCGAATATATCCATCCAGACGAACAGGTTTTTGAACGGCGCCGGGAGGCGGGCGGGCGCGTAATCGCCCCGCCGCGCGGCCTGAAATTTGGGTGTCTCGGCGGCAAAGCCGGCATGATAGATATTGGATTCCCGGTATGGCAGCTTGGCCCTTGCATCGGCGCGCCACATATTGCCGCTGACCTTGGCGGCATCGCGGATCGTGACGCCGGTAAAGGGATCGACCGGCTGGCCTTTAAAAAAGACCATGAAATGCAGATGCGGAAATTCGGATTTGCCCGATTGGCCGACCAGCCCGATGGCCATGCCCGCCTTGATCCGCTGGCCCTTGGCCACGGCGATGCTGGCCGAGCGCATATGGCAATATTGGGTGCGCCAGTTGGCGTCGTGGCGGATGACGACGGCGTTGCCGCATTCCCGGCCCTTGAGGGTTTCGGGCTTCAGCAATTTGTAATCGATATCGGCCATGGCGTCGCGGATGGCCAGCACAACGCCATCGGCGGCGGCGCGCACGGCAACACCGCGCATCATGGCGCGCCGGTCGCGAATGGCGAAATCGACGCCCTTGTGGCCATCGTAGGTGCGCACGCCGCCGGCATAATCGCGGGCGCCTTTGGAGGGATCGGCATCCACATAGTTGGGCATCCAGCAATCCCGGCCCGGCGTGCAATCGATAGGCATGGCGAAGGTTTTATCCGCCGCAAACGCATGCACCGGTGCTTGCAGACGCGGCGTCACTTGCTGAGCGCTCTGCAAA
>CAUZTZ010000069.1:0-15021 GCA_963582805.1 Alphaproteobacteria bacterium | reverse complement strand
GACATTGCTCATGGACAGCGACCATAAATCCAAACTGGACGGCGCCAAACTGGCGATCCTTTCCAACCGCCTCGGCGGCATTTGCCGCAAGATGGGCAACACCTTGTTGCGCACCGGGCGCTCGGGCGTGCTCAACCGGGCCAAGGATTTCTCCTGCTGCATTGTCACAAAAGACTGCGAATTGCTGACCGCCGAGGAAAGCCTGCCGATCCACGTCTTGTCGGGGCCCGATCTGATGGCCCGCTCCATGCACGAATTCCATCCAAACTTAAAAAGAGGCGACGTGTTCCTGCACAATTCGCCCTACCACGGCGATTCCCACCCCGCCGATCATACCCTCCTGATGCCGGTGATCGACGATGACGGCGTCCATCATTTCACGCTTCTGGCCAAGGCGCACCAGGCCGATATCGGCAATTCGATCCCGACCACCTATCACGGCACGGCGCGCGATGTGTACGAGGAAGGCGCGTTGATCTTTCCCGCCGTCAAGGTGGCCGACGATTACCAGGTGATCGACGATATCATCCGCATGTGCCGCATGCGCATCCGCGTCCCGGACCAATGGTACGGCGATTTTTTGGCCATGCTGGGCGCCGCCTATATCGGCGAGCGCGAATTGCTGGCCCTCGGCGCCGATGTTGGCTGGGACATTTTGCACGGCTTCACCGAGCAATGGTTTGATTATTCCGAAAAGCGCATGATCCAGGCGATCCAATCCATGCCCGCCGGGGCGGCCAGCGCCCAATCCACCCACGACGCCATTCCGGGCACGCCTTCACAAGGCATCACCATCACATCGAAAGTCACCATCAATACCGCCATGGCCATGATCGAAGTGGACCTCACCGATAATCCCGATGCAATGGCCTGCGGGCTCAACGTGTCGGAGGCCTGTACCCGAACATCAGCGATGATCGGCATCTTCAATTCGGTGGATAATTCGGTGCCCAAAAACGCCGGCGCCTTCCGCCGGGTAAAGCTGCACCTGAAAGACAACGGCGTCGTCGGCATTCCGCGCCATCCCATAAGCTGCTCGGCCTCGACCACCAACCTCGCCGACCGGGTGCAAAATTCAACCATGCGCGCCATGGCCGAGATCGGCGACGGGCTCGGTATGGGCGAGATCGGCTGCTTCTGCCCGCCGTCTACGTCGGTGGTCTCCGGCACCGATCCCAGAAACGGAAAACCTTATGTGAATCAATTGTTTCTGGGCCACACGGCCGGCGCCGGGGCGCCCTTTGAGGACGCCTGGATGACCATGCTGCACGCCGGCAATGGCGGCATGTGCTATATCGACTCGGTCGAATTGGATGAAATTTATACGCCGATCCGCGTGACCAAGCGCCGCCTGATCCCCGATTCCGAAGGCGCCGGGCGGTTTCGCGGCGCGCCGGGTATCGAGGTCGAGCTGGGCCCCGTCGATTGCCGCATGGAGGCCGGCTTCGTTGCCGACGGCAATATCCATAATCCCCTTGGCGCGCGGGCCGGCGGCGCGGCGGCGCGGTCCGACCAGTTCCGCCGCGCCCCTGACGGCACGCTCGAGCGGCTCGAACAATGCTCGCAAATCTGGATCGAAGACGGCGAAACCCTGGTGTCCATCGCCTGCGGCGGCGGCGGCTACGGCGATCCCAAGACCCGCGATGTGGAGCGTGTGTTGCGCGATGTGGCCGAAGGGCTGGTCAGCCGAAAGCGGGCAGCCGATATTTACCGCGTGATCATTACCGAGGACATGGAGATCGACGGCGCCGCCACTCAGGCCGCGCGCGCCGAATAATTGAATTTGCGAATATATTTGCCTTAGGAGGAATTCCAACATGCGTCTCACCGATAAAATCGCCATCGTTACCGGCTCGTCCCTCGGCATCGGCGCCGCCATCGCCAAGCGCTACGCCGCCGAGGGTGCAACGATCGCCGTCAATTTCCTGAAAAGCCCGGACAAAGCCGCAGAGGTGGTCAAGGAAATCGAGGCTGCCGGCGGCACCGCCAAATCCTATCAGGCGGATGTCTCCAAGGTCGCAGAGATCGAAAGCTTCGCGCAAAATGTGATCGATGATTTCGGCCGGGTCGATATTCTGGTCAACAATGCCGGCGTCTTTCGCACCGTGCCGGTCCTCGAGACCACCGAGGAGATTTGGGACGAGCAGCTCGATCTAAACCTCAAGGGCTATTTCTTTTTCGTCAAAGCCCTGGTGCCCCATTGGGGCGAGATCGGCGGCGGCAAGGTGGTCAACATATCCTCCATCGCCGGCACCGGCGCCTTTCCAAACTGCCCCGGCTATTGCGCATCGAAGGGCGGCGTCGTCAATCTGACCCGCGCCTTGGCGGCGGAGCTGGGCAAAGACAATATCAACGTCAATTCCATCGCGCCCGGCAATGTGGCCACGCCGCTCAACGCCCATGTGCGCGGACCCGGCAACGACGAATATATCGCGTTGATGAAAACCTTCACCCCCACCGGCATCGCCTTCATGGATCCCGAGGACATGACCGGCACCGCCGTGTTCCTGGCCTCCGAGGACGCCAAGATGATCCACGGCGAAACCATCATCGTCGATGCCGGCTGGTCGGTCTGGTAGTGAACGCACAAAGGGTCCTGGTGACCGCCGGCGCTGGCGGTATCGGCCTAGCCGTGGCGGAGCGGTTCGTCGATGCGGGCGCCAAAGTTATGGTGTGCGATATCGATGCGGGCGCCTTGGCCGCGGCACCGCCGGAGCTTGCCGGGGTGCAATGCGATGTCGCCGACGCTACTCAAGTGACCGGATTGTTCGAAAAAGTCATGGACCATATGGGCGGGCTCGACGTTTTGGTCAACAATGCGGGCATCGGCGGCGGCCAGGCGGCCATCGAAGATATCACCGACGCCGACTGGCAGCGCACATTGGACGTGAATTTGAGCGGCATGTTCCATTGTTTACGGGCCGCCGTGCCGGGCATGAAGGCGCAAGGCTCCGGCGCCGTGATCAATATTTCCACCGCCTCGGTGCGCACCGGGCTTCCCGGGCGCCTGCCTTATGTTGCCTCCAAGCACGGCGTCATGGGGCTGACCCTGAACGCGGCGCGCGAGCTTGGGCCGGGCAATATCCGCTGCAACGCCATCCTGCCCGGCCTGATCGACAATGAACGGGGCCGGGGTTTGGTGGCGGCGCGGGCCGAAGAGCGGGGCATCAGCGCCGAAGATGCCGAACAGGATTATTTGCGTTATATATCCATGCGCTGCTGGATCGATCCCGCCGAGGTGGGCGATCTGGCAGTGTTCTTAAGTTCCGATCAGGCCCGCCATATCAGCGGCCAGTTCATCGCCGTCGATGGCCATATGGAGTGGGAGAGTTAAGCCATGGCAACGGAGCGCATCCAAACCTTTTGCGCCATGTGCACGTCCCGCTGCGGCGTTATCGCCACCGTGGAAGACGGCCGTCTGGCCAAGGTGGAGCGCGACCCCGATCACCCTAATGGCTGTATCTGCATAAAAGGCACGGCAGCGCCGGAGATGGTCTATTCACCGTACCGGATCACCCAGCCGATGATGCGCACCCGGCCCAAGGGCGATGCCGATCCGGGCTGGAAGGCCATCAGCTGGGACGAGGCCATGGCGATGATGGCCAAGCGCTTGAACGAGATCAAGCAAACTCATGGGCCCGAGGCGGTTGTTTTCGGGCGCGCCACGCCGGCCGGCGCCGGCACCGCCGAGTTCGATGGCTGGCTGCAGCGCATGGGCAACGCCTTCGGCACGCCGAACTTGCTGGCAACCACCCATATCTGTAATTGGCACCGGGTGTACGGATCGAAATACACGTTCGGCACGCCAACGCCGCCAGCCGATTACGACAACACCAACTGCATTCTTCTATGGGGCAACAATCCGCAAGCGAGCGCCCCGGACGCGGCCATGCGTATTTCCCGCGCCCGCGCCCGGGGCGCCAAGCTGATCGTCATCGATCCAAGGGAAAACGATCTCGCCAAGAAGGCCGATTGCTGGCTCCGGGTGCGGCCCGGCGCCGACGGCGCCCTGGCGCTGGCCATGATCCATGTGCTTTTGGATGAAAACCTCTTCGATGCGGATTTTGTGCGCGATTGGACCACCGCTGCATTCTTGGTGCGCAGCGATGACCAATCCCTCCTCCAGGCTGATGCGGCGGGAGACTATTTGGTTTGGGACGAAGGCACCGGCGCACCCGCCAACCCTTCGGCTGCGGACGTCAAAGCGGCGCTCAGCGGCAGCTTTTCCTGCCGGCTTGATGACGGAAGCAGTGTGGAATGCCGCCCGGCGCTTGAATTATTGAAAGACATCGCCGCCGAATTCGCGCCGGAGATTTCGGACGATATTACCGGGATCGCACCGGAAGACGTGCGCCGCGCGGCGCGCATGTTTGCTCTCGAAACGCCGTCTTCTTACGCCACCTGGGTCGGCTTGGAGCAGCACGGCGACGCCATGCAGACCAACCGGGCGGTGGGCTGCTTTTACGGCCTGACCGGTCAGTTCGATAGCCAAGGCAGCAACGTGCTGTTCGCATCCACGCCGGCGCGCCCGATGATGGCGCGCAACCTGTTGCGCGAAGAAGCCGCCGCCCGCCGGCTGGGATTGGATCAGTATCCGCTTGGCCCGCCGAGCGATCCGGGCATCGTGACGGCCGGCAAATTTTATAATGCCATCTTGGATGGTGAGCCCTATCCGGTGAAGGCCGCCGTTTGCTTTGGCGGCGATACGCTAATGAATGCCGGCGACGTCACGCGCGGGCGGGACGCGCTCATGGCGCTGGATTTCTACGTCCATATGGACATTTTTGCCAATAACAGCGCCGCCTTTGCCGACTTGCTTTTGCCCGCCTGCACGACCTGGGAGAACGAGGCGGTCAAGGCGTTCTTCCCGAACAGCGCCGCCGGCGGCGCCTGGGCCCAGCTTCGCAAAGCGGTCATTCCGGCGCGGGCCGAGGCGCGCACCGATATGCAGGTTTTGTTCGATCTTGCGGTGCGCCTCGGCCTCGGAGAGCATTTTTTTGGCGGCGACACGGAAGCGGCCTGGAATGCGCATCTGGAGCCTGCGGGAATAACCGTGGCGGCGTTGCGCGCGGCGCCGGGCGGCATCGAAACCGGCGCCAAGACCCGCCACCGGAAGTACGCCCAAATCGATGACCAGACCGGCAAGCCTAAGGGCTTTAATACGCCGTCGGGCAGGTTGGAGATCTATTCCATCGCCTTCGCCGAAGCCGGCTATGCGCCGCTGCCGGACTTCGCCACGCCGCGGCCGGTGCCGGAAGCGTTTCCCCTGGCGCTCACATTTTTTCGCCAAATTCAATTCATCAACCAGCAGAACCGCAATATCCCGCGCCTTCGCCGCCAGGTGCCGGAGACCTTTATCGAAGTACACCCCGATACCGCCGGGCGCTTCGAAATTGCGGAAGGCGATCCGGTGTTGGTGGAAACCGCCCATGGCGGCTTCACCCTCAAGGCCAAATTTAACCCATCGCTGCACCCCCAGGTGGTCGCCACCCCCTATGGCTGGTGGCAGGAATGCAAGGAACTGAATTTGCCGGGCTATGACGCGTTCAGTGCCGCCGGCGCCAACGTCAATCGGGCCATACCAAGCGCGCTCGCCGATGATGAGATATCTTCTTCGGTGCCTTATCGTTCTCAAAACTGCCGCATTCGCAAAGCCGTTTGATCAGGCGACGATGGGCTGGGCGATGATCCAGAGCGATAGCATCGTATAGCCCACCATCAGCGCCAGCATGGGCAGTTGGCTGTCGAGCGCCCGGCGGCGGTCGCCGAACAGGCGCATGGCCTCGGAATGGGACAGATAGACGGCGACGATGTGGCCAATGACGATGGCGGCAACCGAAAAAAACCAAACGAATTTGGCATCGATCAGGGCGATATCCACTTTGTAATCGGCGCTGCCGAACAAATCCCAGCCGAAGCCGAACGGGTCCGACAATCGGTGGATGACCACCTGGCCCTCGATCACCAGCAACGACAGATAGTGGGACAGATGATAAGCGATGGCGATGGGAACGATGGAAAAGACGAAGGTCGGCGCCAGCAGGGCGAACTTCACCGCATGATCGCTGGACCAGCTCACCAGATACATAAAAATCAGATACACCGCGATCAGCAATATGGGAAAGCTGGCGATCCAGATGGTTTCGACGAACAAAACGGCGGAGCCGCCAAACCCTTGAAATGCCTTGAAAAATATCAGTCCAATTTCTTGGAACTGTTCGGTTTCCGTATAGCCGTCGAAGGTGACGGTGGATAGCAAAAGCAGCACGAAAAACATCACCGTGACCGTTGGCGGCTTGCCGACGCGCAAGCCGACGCCGGGCGGACGGAGGTTCCATTCGCGGCGTTCCGGCGCCGCCTTGAAAAAAGCGCCATAGCCGTTCACGAGGCCTGCATCGTCGTTGTTGATATCGTAATAGCGGACGCCCGATGCGGCGCCTGCATCCCGCACCCGCACCTCGGTCACCGCGAAGCGGGCGAACAATCCATAGACCACCGAAAACGCCTCGCCTTGGCTAAGCCAGGTTTCGCGGCCATAAAGGAACATGCCGAGCCAGGTCAGGCCGGAATATATGGTGATCGATATGGCAATATTCTTAGGCACGCCGGAGCCCGGCCAGGTAATTTCCATCCAGGCGAATATGAAAAAGAAAATGAAGGCCGGCCAGGTATCCCAGCCCATTGGCACCGAAAGGTTGCGGCTTAAATCGGCGCCGCCGGTGAGCCTTCGGGTTAGCGCCTCGGCCCATGCAAAGATGGCGTTCCACGGATTGATCAGGGCCCAGAAATTGCCCAGCAGCGAGCAGATGAACGCCAGCCCCACCCAGGCGATCACCCAGACCATGACCACCGAAAGATTCTCGTACGGGCTGGCGACACCGAAAAATCCGGCCGCCACGGTGAGCCCAAACCAGGCGACAAACAACACCCTCACCAGTCCCAATAGAATGGGGTGCGCCAATATGCGGCCAATGGGATTGCCGAGCAGATTAACGGTTGGATAGATGCCCGGTTCCGGCTTGTGGCGGAGGAAGACGGCGATAACGGCAAAGGAAAGAACCACGGCGGCAGCCGCGCCGGCGACAAACATCCAAAGCGGCAGCGGCAGATCGTAGCGCTGGCCGAAGGCGTGGGCCGCGGCCGGAGCCGCAAAAAAGGCGGCGCCAAGACCGGCCAGGACACCGATGGAACGGATAAGATTTCGCATCACGTTATTTGGGAAGGACCTCGATATAGATCAGCGCCGAATGGCCGTGGCCGTCGCCGAAGCCGTGCGAAGTGACCGGAAACCGCCCCGTCGCCTTGGCGGTGAATGTCATGGAAGCCGGTTTGCCGGGGGCGACATCGGTTTCGATATTGTAGCCGTGCAAATGCAGTTCTGCCGCCTCGTCCGTCTTCCAATTCAGCTGCACCTGATCGCCCTGCTTGACCCGGATGGTCCGGGCGCCAACGATTTTGCGCTTTTTAATCTCGACGGATATGGGCGGGGCCGCGCCGACGCCTTGGGCCAAGGCGGGGGCTTCGCCGGGAAACTGGGCGATGATAATCGCTGCAAATATTGCAAGGAATTTGATCACGGGAATGCCTTTGATTGGTAGCCGCGTAAGTTCGCCGGGACTGTATTTGCTAGGCCCGCTTCCGGCAACGCAAAACCGGGCGCGGCAGATCAACTCTTGGGGAAGCGCCGCCTCTAACCCCGCCAGGCGACCGGAAATTGATCGCTGTCGATCACGTCGCCGGCCTTGAACCCAGAGGCACCGGTTTCGGTGGGCGCATAGCCGCGCGGCTGCCAGCGGATGTCGTCGCCGGCAAAGCGTAGCGATATGGCGCGGCGGCGCGCATCGGACGACGCGTTGGGATAAGCGCCGTGCAGCATCTTGCCGTGAAAGGCCAGGCAATCGCCGGGCGCCAAATTCCATGATTGGGTCTGGTATTTTTCCGGCGCGCCGTCCACATCGGGGGCCGGGCCGTCGAACGCTTCGACCGTATCGGGACTGTCGCCGATACCGATGCGCACCGGCTGGAATTCCTTGCCCCATTGATGCGAGCCGGGAACGAAGCGCATGGTGCCGTTGGCCTCGTCGGCAGCGTCGATAGCGATCCAGATCGAGCAAAACTGCTCGCCGGCGAACTGGAAATAGGGCTGATCCTGGTGCCAATAGGTGGGATTGGCGGTGCCCGGCTCCTTGACCAGCAGATGATCGTCGATGAGGTTGACCTTGGCGGCGCCCATCAAGCGGGCCGCGATGGCCGCCGTGGGTCCATCGAAAACAAAGCGGCGGATTGGATCGATGCGCTGGAACATGGCGTGATCGGTGAAGAAGCTGCCC
Source organism: Alphaproteobacteria bacterium (assembly GCA_963582805.1). GTDB lineage: Bacteria > Pseudomonadota > Alphaproteobacteria > Rhodospirillales > UBA2165. The sequence continues at coordinate 6,691 of CAUZTZ010000069.1, read as the reverse complement.
TTGCCGGGATCGGCGTAATCTTTCGACAATTCGCCCGGATTGGCCACCGATTGCTCAAATCCGGTTTCCAGGATTTCCATCCAGTCCGGGGAAAATAACTGGCGCAGGCAGACCACGCCGTCTTCGCGCCAAGCCTTGATGTCCGCATCGCTGACCGTCGTTTCGTTCATGGTAATCCCAGCTGCACCATCCGCATCTAAAAGCGTTGGTATGAGGCAAAATTACAAAGTAATCTTCGCCAACGCCATTGCGCCCTAAAAACTAACACGCCGCCTTCTGGGGAGGAAATCTAAAAATGGAAGAACATGTCGAATTTGAATCCGACGGGCTGACGCTGGACGGCATTCTGCACATCCCGGACGACTACAAGCCCGGCGAAAAGCGCGCCGCGATGCTGGTGCTGCATGGCTTCGGCGGATCGAAAAACGGCGGCGGCGCCAAGATCCAGGCCGAGCTGATGGCCAAATGGGGCTATGTGGCCTTGCGCTTTGATTTCAGGGGCTGCGGCGATTCCGAAGGCCGGCGCGGTTATATCCGCTGCTTCGATCAGGTCGCCGATACCCGCAATGCCCTTTCGTGGCTGGCCAAGCGCGATGAGGTCGACCCGGACCGCATCGGCTCGGGCGGCGGCAGTTTCGGCGCCGCCGTCACCGTCTATACCGCCGGCATCGACAAGCGCATCGCCGCCGCCATATCCATCGGCGGCTGGGGCGACGGCGAGCGCAAATTCCGGAACCAGCATCCGGGCCCGGAAAAATGGAAGAAATTCACCGACATGCTGGAAGCAGGGCGCAAGCACCGCGAGGAAACCGGCGAGGAGCTGATGGTGCCGCGCTGGGACATCGTCCCGATCCCGGAACATTTGCGCAAAAACATCAACCCGGATTCCCATATGGAGTTTCCGGCAGAAACCGCGCAAAGCATGATGGATTTCAAGGCTGACGAGGTGGTCGGCAATATCGCGCCGCGCCCGCTGCTGCTGCTGCATTCGGCCAACGATTCTGTAACGCCGACCGAACAATCGCTGGAGATGTTCAAGCGCGCCGGCAAGCCCACCGAATTACACCTGCTGGCCGATATCGATCATTTCCCGTTTTCCGACGAAGGCAGCCAGTTTGTGGAAATCCTGAAGGGCTGGCTGGACAATAATTTCCCGGCGACGATTAGGTAAGTTATGAGCCAAAACCGGGTCCTCTATTCCAAGGGCGCGCTGCTTCGCCTCGCCACGGACATCTTTGCCGCCGCCGGCGTACGTGCGGCCGATGCGGAACTGTGGGCCGACATATTGATCTGGGCCAACCTGCGCGGCGTCGATTCCCACGGCGTCCTCAGAATCCCGGAATATATTGCCCATATGGACGACGGCAAACTTAACGTCGGCGCCGAGCTGAAGATCGCGCGCCAGGCCGGCGCGGCGGTCACCATCGATGCCGATAAGGCGCCCGGCCCGATCGCCATCGCCGCCGCCATGGACGAAGCCATGGAGCGTGCCCGCGACGTGCAAGTGGGCTGGTGCGTGGTGCGCAATATGACCCACGCCGGCGCCATCGGCTATTTCGCGTTGCAGGCGGCGCGCCAGGGGTTTGCCGGTCTGGTGATGACCTCATCGCGCCCGCTGATGGCCTATCCCGGCGCCCGTATCGCGGCGGCATCCACCAACCCCATTGCCATAGCCGTGCCCGGCGGCGAGCATCCGCCCTTGTTCGTGGACATGTCCACATCGGCGTCCGGCATGGGCAAAATCTCCCAGGCCAAAGACGCCGGCACCGCCATACCCGAAGGCTGGGCCGTCGATGCGGCGGGCGAGACCACCACCGATCCGCACAAGGCCGCCATGCTGTCGCCGGCCGCTGGGCCCAAGGGCGCCGGATTGTCCTTGATGATCGAATGCCTGACCAGCCTGTTCGCCGGCTTTCCGCTGATCGAATATGCGTTGGAGACCGGCAGCCCCCGCTTCGGGCGGCCCATGAACGGCCTCGCCATCGCCGTCGATGTTTCGGCGTTCAGCGATCTGGCCACGTTCCGCACCCTCGCCGACGGCCTCGCCCGGCAACTCGGCAATCTGCCGACGGTGGACGGCGTCGATCAGGTTTATGCCCCCGGCGAGCGCGGCGACGCGGTCCTGGCCAAACGCGAAATTGAAGGCATCCCGGTGGCCGAAGGAACCGTCAAGCGGCTGCAAGGCATCGCCGAGCGTTTCGGTATCCAGATGCCGGCGGCGGGCGCATGAAAGGGAGCCGATTGTGACCAAGGTTTTGCTCGTCGATCACGAGTTTGAAAAATATCAGGGCTATCTGGAACCCAAGTTTCCAGAGGTGGATTTCACCTTTGCCGAGAACGGTAACGAAGTGGAGCCGTTGCTGGACGGCGCCGACGTTTTGATATCCTTCGCCCGCTGGCTGACCGATGACATGACCGCCGGCTGGTCTGAATTGAAATGGCTGCAATGCATGATCGCCGGCACCGAACATCTCAAACAGCCCCTGGCCGGCCGCCCGGATGTCTTGCTGACCAATGGGCGCGGCATTCATGGGCCGCAAATGGCCGAGATGACGCTGTTCCATATGCTGGCCCTCTACCGCCAGGTGCGGCGCCTCGCCAAAAACCAGGCGGGCCATGTGTATGAGCGGTTCCTGCCCAAGGTGCTTGATACCAGGAAAGTGGCCATACTCGGCCTCGGCGCTATCGCCGAACATATGGCGCGGGTGTTTTCGTCCCTCGGCATGACCGTCTATGGCATTTCCAGAACGGAGCGCGCCGTCGAAGGCATCGACAAGGTTTTTACCCGGGATAATATCGCCGAGGCTGTCGCCGATGTGGACTTTCTGGTGGTGCTGCTGCCTTATGGCCCCGATACCGACAAAATCGTCGGCGCCGAAACATTTGCCGCCATGAAGCCAAGCGCCTGCCTGATCAATGTGGCGCGCGGCGGCGTTGTCGATGAGACGGCGCTGATCGAAGCGTTGCACAGCGGCGCTATCGCCGGCGCCGGACTGGATGTCTACGAAAAGGACCCGCTACCGGCGGAAAGCCCCCTTTGGGATATGGAAAATGTCTTCATGACGCCGTTCATCGGCGGGCGCAGTGATTTATACGCGGAGCGCATCCTGACCGTGATCGAGCCCAATTTACGGGCTTTTTTGGATGGCGATCTGGATAAAATGATCAATATTGTCGATTAAGACTTAAAGGAGCGAGCTATGGCCGAAATGTCGATACGTCTGAACAAGCCTATTTCCACAACTGAGTTGGAGCGCCGCTGGGCGGCCATCCGCGCCGCCATGGCAGCCGAAGGCATCGATGTGTTGTTGATGCAGAACAACAACGATCACATGGGCGGCTACACCAAATATGTAACCGACGTGCCGGCCACCAACGGCTATCCGTTCACCGTGGTGTTCCCCGCCGACGACGCCATGACCGTGGTCCATCAGGGCCCGTTCGGCGGCGACCGCGAGGTGCCGCCCGAAGGCGATGGAAACCTGCGCGGCGTAAAACGGCAACTGACGACGCCGTCTTATGAATCGGCGCCCTATACCCGCGAATACGATGCCGCCCTCGCGGCCCAGGCGTTGCAGCCGTTCGCGGCCTCCACCATCGGTCTGGTCGGCACCTATCAGATGTCCTTCGCCACCGTCGATTACATCAAGCGCCAGTTTCCCAACGCCACCTATGTGGAAGCGTCCGACATGATGGACAAGATCAAGGTGATCAAAAGCGCCGAGGAAATCGAATTTATCGAAGGCACCGCCGCCCAGCAGGACGCCGCCATGCAGGCGGTGATCGATGGCATCAAACCGGGCATGAAAGATTCCGACGCCGCCGCCCTCGCCCTGCATAAAGGCCACAACCTCGGCAGCGAACAGGGCATCTATCTGTGCCAGTCCTGGCAGATCGGCAGTCCCGCCGCCATCGGGCCCCGGCACAATCAGGATAGGGTTATCGAAGCAGGCGACAGCTTCAACATGCTGGTGGAAAACAACGGCGCCGGCGGCTTTTTTACCGAGATCGGGCGCACCATCGTCCTCGGCAAGGCAACCCAGGAACAGCATGACGAGCTGGCCTTTACCCTCGAAGCCCAGCGCTTCACCCTTGATCTGTTGAAGCCCGGAACCCCATGCGCCGATATCTGGAACGAATATAACAAGTTCATGACCGCCAACGGGCGCTCGGAAGAAACCCGGCTCTATTGCCACGGGCAAGGCTACGATCTGGTGGAACGGCCCTTGGTCCGCAAAGACGAGCCCATGGAAATCCAGAAAAACATGAACATCGTCTGCCATCCGGGTTATGTGCGGAACGGCGTCTATTCCTGGATCTGCGACAACTACATCATAGGCGACAACGGCCCCGGCGACAGCATCCACAAACTGCCGCAGCAATTGTTCGAGGTGGGTTGAGGCGCGCTATCCCGCCACTTTTATCCCGCCAGGGGGTCCCATTCCCGGCGGAAGCGAAAGGTCTCGAAATCGGCGGGCAGCGGCGCCTGGGTTTCGATCCAGCGCACCGGCTCGTCGCCCACGCATTCGAACTGGTGGAAGCAGCCAACGCCGGCCCAGACAAACTCCCCGGCCCCGACGATGAATTGCTCGCCGTCCAATGTGGCGCGGGCCTGGCCGGACAGGAAATAATAAATCTCCTCCAAGGGGTGATCGTGGGTGGTGCCGGCGCCGCCGGGCGCGAACTGAACCAGGAACAGGGCCAGATGATGGGCGCCCAGCATGGTATCGATAAATTCCTGGATGTTGATGCCGGCGATGGAATTGGAGCGTACGCCAACCCCTGAAATGGTGCCGCTGCCGGTTAGCTGCGCCTCCGAAAATTGGCCCAGATATTTGACGCGGGGATCGTCCAGATTGGGAACGGCGGCGTCTTTCACCACCTCGCCGGGCTGGAAAATGGTATCCTGAAACACGTGATCCGGGGCTTTCGGCTGCGGCGCGTTCATATCGAACATGCGCACCGGGACGTCGCCCGGATTATAAAACGTATATTCGACCGCCTTGTTGATCACCCCGTAATGGCCGCTGCCAAGCCGGTGGGCGCGGCCATGAAAATTCAAGATCACCTCGCCGATGAATATATAAAAGCCCTTCTCGTAGGCGTGGATGACCGGCGCGTGGTAGCCGCCGGAAGCGATTTCCACCAGCCCGGCGCCCATATGCACCGACGCCGGCGAGATGGCGTGATCGACCAGCGGCAATCGGCTGTAGCCTTCCGAATGACCCGCATAGGCGGGCGGCTCGGCGAACTGGCTCTCATCGACCTTACCGACGTAATATTTGGACATGGGCTGGGCTCCTCATTGCCGGTGCAATAGATCCAAACTAGACTATAATGGGCGACGCGTCTCAATGGCAAAGGCATCAGGACCCATGACCGCATTGGAAAAAACCGGCGCCCAGGTACGCGCCGAACTGGGCCACCCGGTTATCGACGGCGACGGCCATATCCTGGAATTCATGCCCCAGGTGTTTGACTATGTGGCCGATGTGGGCGGGCCGAAAATGGCCGATGCCTACAAGGCGACGTTAGGCCAGCGCGGCCACCGGGACGTCTGGTGGACGCGGCCATCGGCCGAGCATTCGATCGATACCCTGACCGCCATGCTGCCCGGCCTTTATGTGGAGCGCCAAGCCGAGCTGGGTTTCGATTTCTCGGTTCTCTATCCAAGCATGGGCCTCGGCATCGGCAATATCGGCGACGCCGATTTGCGCGCTGGCGTGAACCGGGCCTACAATTTGATGAATTGGGACCTCTATGGGCCCTACCAGGACCGGCTGACGCCGGCGGCCTGCATTCCCAACCATAACCCCGATGAGGCCATTGCCGAATTGGAATTCGCCTGCGGCGAGCTTGGCTTCAAGATCGCCATGCTGACCTCGGAAATCAGAAAGCCGCTGCCCGAAATTGCCGCTGGCGCCCCCGATCTGGCCGCCAATACGGTGCGCGTATACTCATTGGGCATCGACGCCGAATTTGATTTCGATCCCATGTGGCAAAAGCTGGTCGATCTCAAAGTCACCCCCACCTGCCATACCAAAACCATCGGCATCGGCTCCAACCGCAATTCAACCACCAATTTCGTCTTCAATCATCTCGGCGCCTTTGCGTCCGGCTCGGACTTCATGGCGCGCTCGGTGTTTATGGGCGGCGTCACCAGGCGCTTTCCGGAGCTGAATTTTGGCTTACTCGAAGGCGGCGTCGGCTGGGGCTGCCAATTGTTCAACGATCTGGTGGAGCATTGGGAGAAGCGCAACAAAGACGCGCTGCTTAAAAACCTGGATCCACGGAAACTGGATCAGGCGCTGGCCGAGGCAATGTTCGCCAAATACGGCAACGAACGCATGACACCAGCGCGCATTCGCACCGGCTCGCCCTTCCGCCAGGTGGATATGGATTTCGACGAAGCGGAACTCGACGAGTTCGCGGCCTGTGCAATCGAAAAGGCCGAAGACATCGAAGGGCTGTTCGCCAAGCCGTTCTATTTCGGTTGCGAGGCCGATGACGCCATGGTGCCGGTCGCCTTCGATAAATCCCTGCACCATTTCGGCGCCACCTTTAACGCCATATTTTCTTCCGACGTCGGCCATTGGGATGTGGTCGATATCTTGAAAGTGCTGCCCGAAGCCTACAAATTCGTCGAAACCGGCCGCCTGGACAATGACCAGTTTCGCGCCTTTACGTTCGA
>CAUZTZ010000068.1:0-15043 GCA_963582805.1 Alphaproteobacteria bacterium | reverse complement strand
ACAGGCGCTGAACCAGTTTGCCATCCTGTTCCAAGATCGCTTTCCGTCTTCAATATATTGATAGCGGAAAATACAAGAAACGGTCGCTTACACGGAAGATCGGATACCTCCCTGACTTGGCCAGATTGGCATAATCGGCCCGCTTTTTTTCTTCCCGTAATTCGATTTCAATATGGCTTTGCTCGGTAATATCGGTCCGAATGATCAAGGTGCCGCCATCCGGGGTCCGGTACTCTCTTATCATCAAGACCAAATCATTATGCACTCTATGTGATGTTGTTCCCTTTAATTCCTTGTGGCCATCAAGCCGTTCTTTGATCCATTCTTCCTCCCTGCCGATCATCTCCGCGTTTTGCCCAATCGAGGCTAGTCTTCGCACAAACTCTTCGAACGGTGTGCCGGGAACTGCCAAATCAATCAAATCCGGCGATTGTTCAAGGAATCTCTGATTGCACAGAACAAACCGATCCTCGCCGTCCATAAGCATTATGCCTTCCGAAACACTGTCGATCGCTTTTTGCAGGAGTTCTTGCCGGTTAAGCGCCTCTTTGCGTTTTGTGATGTCACGGGCCATCGATAGTACTAAGTTCTTGCCTCCGCGTTTTACCACGCTACTGGAAACCTCTACGGAGATTACTGATCCGTCCTTTCGGGTGTGCTTGCTTTCCCGGAGGACGGATCCACCGTCTTTTGCGATTTGTTTTATTCTTTTTTCCTGTGCCGTTTTGCCACCGGCCGGCTGCGATATGGTCTTAAGCGATATTCCGGTCAGCTCTTCGGCGGTATAACCCAGCCTCTCGGCACCCAATCGATTGACATCGACTATCTGTTTCGTATCAGGATCGATCAGGAATATGCCGTCTTGAGCATTCTCAAAAATTGACCGGAAGGTTTGCTCGTTTTGGCGAAGTTGTTCCTCCGTTTCTTTCCGTCCCGTGATGTCTTCGATATGCGCGACGACATTTATGAATTTATCATTTGGGTCGTAAATTTTAGCGATGTTGAGAGAACACCACACGACGCGGCCATTCTTGTGGATGTATCGTTTATCAATTTGATAATCTGGCAATTGGTCATCGTGAAATCTTTGATGAGCGTTGAGGCTACGTTCAACGTCATCAGGATGGGTTAGATTAGATATATGGCGTTCTAAGATTTCTTTTTCGGAATAACCGAGCATTCGGCAAAAAGCTTTGTTCGCCTTAGTAAAGTTGCCATCGACATCAGCCGTGAGAACTCCAATATGAGCATTTTCAAATGTCAGGCGGTATCGCTCTTCGCTTTCTCGCAATGATCGCTCACCTTGGCGAAGGCGGTCCTCCGCCTCTATCCTCTCCGTGATATCATGGATAATACCGGTAAACAGCTTTGTATCGCCAACCACCGTTTCGCTGACAGAAAGATGCATTGGGAATATAGTTCCATCCTTGCGCCTAGCGTCTACGTCGCGTCCGATGCCGATAATTTTTTTCTCACCACCCGCATTAAATTTCGATAGATATCCGTCATGCGCGGAGTGATCGGGTTCGGGCATGAGGATACTAACGTTTTGGCCAATCATTTCCTTATTCGAATAGCCGAACATTTGGCCCATCATCGAATTAACGGATTCAATTTTGCCATGATCATCAATTGTAATGATCCCGTCTGCGGCAGTTTCAAGAACTGCCCTTAATTTTTCCTCACTTCGAACTAGGGCATCTTCTGCATTTTTACGGCTGGTAATATCGGTGAGAACAGACTGAGATTGGATCACCACATCGTCTTCGTCGAGGACAGGTGAGGCATTCAATTGTATCCAAATGACATCACCGTTCCTGCGCCGCATGGTCAACTCAGCGTCAACGATTTGATTTCCCTTTTTTAATACCGCCATATTCTTTTTGGAATTGCCGATGCCGGTTTCATCATCAGTGCATAAATCGAATACGTGCATCTTTTTTAGTTGGGCGGATGTGTATCCAAGCAATTCGACAAATTTCTGGTTATGCCGGATGATGGAGCCGTTTTTAACGCTTACCGACGCCTGCGCCGTTGGGGAGTTTTCGTATATTTCCTCGAGTGCAGCCTCATGTTCCAGCCGCAGTCTCTCGGTATTTTTTTTGCCCTCAAGGTCATTAACTATTCTGGAAAGCACTTCCGGCAACAGTTGCTCGTAAACCTCAAGACTTCCTTTTTTGATGTATTGGGTGACGCCAACGGAAAGGGCTTCGGCGGCAACATCTTCACTACCCTTTCCGGTGATCAAAACTACCGGCAAGCCGGGAGATGATTTGATCAATGATCGGGCGAGCGCGATGCCGTCCGTATCGGGCAAACGATTGTCCAGAAGCACAATATCATGGGGCTGTTTTTTAAATTTTCTTAGGCCGTCCTTCCCGGTAGCGGCAATTTCAATTGCAAATCCCTTGACCGATAATATATGCGAACACAGTTCGGCTAGCTCCAAATCGTCTTCGATATATAATATTCTATAATCGCCAAGCGCAGACAATTTCAAACCCCCCACGGAAAATTCGATGATTATTGATAACGGCTATCAATATACATTGTTACAATCCGTGAAAATTCCAACTTTATAGGACCAATCATTTGAGAGTCCCCCAGTTGGCATGCAGAATGACGACCCCCTCCCTCAATAACCCGGTAACGCCAAATTGGCGTCATAGGCCATTAAAACGGCTTACGAGTCCAAATTTCAGGCAAAACCACCGGCACCGCTTGGCGTGTGAACAAAGAATATCTCGGGGTCACCATCTTCGGCGCGCTTTTATATTGGCCAAACCGAACCGGGTGCGGAATAATCCCCATGCCACCGCATTCATTAACCAGTACCAAATCTTAAGGATCAAACCCATGGCTGCCGCTTTCCGTATCCTGTCGCTGTTGCTGGCCGTGATGCTTACCGCCGCCATGGTATCCCAACCGGGCGTCGATGATACCAAGGCCGGCGTCGTCACCCGCATTCAATCCTCGGCCATCGCCATCCAGGATGCCGTGCCGCGCATTCTCGAAGTCGGCAGTGCCATCTTCATCAACGATATCGTCTCCACCGGCAAGGACGCCCGCGTCGAGATCCGCATGATCGACGATACCGTGATCACCTTAAGCGCCCGCACCCAGTTCGTGGTCATGCAATACCAGTTCGACGGCAATCAAGGTGACGCCCTGATGCGCCTGATCACCGGCACTTTTCGCGTCGTCACCGGCAAGCTCGCGAAATTGGACAAGCGGCCGTTCAAGGTGGCCACCAATGTCGCCACCATCGGCGTGCGCGGCACCGAGTTTTGGGTGGGCGCCTTCCATGACGTACCGCACGTGGAGCTGATCGGCGGCGGCGGCGTCACGGTGGAGAACGCCGGCGGGCGCGTAGACGTGACGCGGCCGGGCTGGGGCACCTTCATCAAAGACGCCAATACCAAACCCACCAAGCCCGAGTTTTGGCCCAAATGGATGAACGATGCGGTCAAGGATTCGATGTCGTTTAAATAGGCTGGTTTGGCAAAGTGCCCATGGTAGAAATATTTATCGACGCCGACGCCTGTCCGGTCCGCGATGAAACCATTCAGGTTGCCGCCCGCCATGGCCTTAAATCGTGGATGGTTTCCGATGGCGGCATTCGCCCCAGCCCGTCGCCCCTGGTGGAGCTGGTGATCGTGCCCTCGGCAACCGACGCCGCCGATGACTGGATCGCGGAGCATATCGGCGCCGCCGATATCTGCGTGACCAATGATATTCCGCTGGCGGCCCGCTGCCTCGAATTAGGCGCGGCGGCGATCCGCCCGAACGGCGCCAAGTTTACCCATGACGGCATCGGCATGGCGCTGGCCAAGCGCGATTTGATGCAAGGCCTGCGCGATGCCGGCGAGATGACCGGCGGGCCGGCGCCATTTCGGAAATCCGACCGCTCGGCCTTTCTCGACGGGCTGGAAACAACCGTGCAGGCCGCATTGCGCGCCGGGAACGCCCGGGAATAAATGGAACCGACTTAAGTTTTGGCGGGTATTGCGCGCCGCCGTTGCCGCCGCCGGGCTATATTGGCGTCGCGCTCTTCCGGGGTGGCCGCCGTGCGGGCGAGGATGATCGCCGGTATCAGGCCGAGCATCATTAAAATAGCAAACAGCATAAAGCCGTCGCGGAAGGCGAGCATGTTGGCTTGGGCGTAGACGGTCTGACCCAGGTAAAAGAACGCCGCCGGCTCGCGCACCGAGTCTGCGATGCCGGCCTGCTCCAACAGGCGGCGCATGGTCTCCAGATATTCCAAGGTCGCCGGGTTGCCGGCGTTCTGGCTGGCGGTGAGCAACTGGCGGTAGGTTTGCAGGCGTTGCTCGACAAATATGGCCATCAAATTGACGCCGAATACCGAGCCTATGGAGCGGGTGAAATTCATCACGCCGGGGCCCTGGCCAACCAGATTTGCGGGCAGCGCCGCAAGCGATGTGGTCGACATGGGCGTGAACACCATGGCCTGGCCGACCCGGTGCATGACCAGCCAGCCGGCGAACACCCAAAAGGCGGTATCGATATGCGCGCCGGTCATCAGAAGCCCGGCGAACGCGGTCACCGACAGCCCGATGATGAACATCCAGGTGGCATGGCCTTTGTCCACGAAGTGCCCGGCCATGGGCATGGCAATCGCCATGGCGATGCCCGCCGGCATTTGCAGCAAGCCGGCCTTGGTCGGCGTATAGCCCTGCACAATCTGCGAGAAAATCGGCACGATATACATAATGCCGAACATGCCGGCGCCGAACAGGAACGAAATGATCGCCGCCATGGCGAAGCGCGGATAGCTGAACAGCTTCAAATCCAAGAGCCGTTTTGGCGTGTAGAGCTGCCAGAACACGAAACCGGCGAAGCTGACCCCGGCGAGGGTGAACAGCGACAAAATCTTGTCCGAATACCAGCCGTCGGAGGCGCCGTTGGTGAGCGCCACCAGGAACGACGGAATGAAGGTGATCATCAGGATATAGCCGATCCAGTCGAAGGGCGGGCGGGCGGCTTCGGCGTCGCGGCCCGGCAATAGGAACAGACCGGCGATACCGGCCAGCGCCGAGATCGGGATCGGCACATAGAACACCCAGCGCCACGATAGCGCATCGGCGGTCAGCCCGCCGATGAAGGGACCGAACGCGGGGCCCAAAATAATGATCATGCCGTAGATGCCCATCGCCCGGCCGCGCTGGTCGCGGGGATAGATCATGAACAAGGTGCCCATGGCCAGCGGCTGGGTGATGCCGACGCCGGCGCCCTGCATGACGCGCCCGAAGATAAGCTGATCGAAGGTGGCGGCGGTGCCGCCGACGATGGAACCGACGATAAACAATCCGATGGCCAGGAAATAGGTGTTGCCGCGCCCCAGCCGGCGGATGAACCAATCGGACAAAAGCATGGATGAGGTGGTTGCCGCCAGATGCCCGGTGGTCAGCCATTGCGCCTTGTCCTGACCAACCCCGAAAGCGCCCATGATATCGGGGATGACCACATTGATGACCGTCGCCGTCAGGATCGAGGCGATAGAGCCCATCGCCAGGGCGGCGGTGATGGCGTTGCGCCGGCCAACGCTGATATCGGCGGGCTCGCCCTCGGCCGCCCCGCCCGGGGGACGGCCGCTAGGAGCTGGGCTCGGGCTCTCGTCCGGGGATGACAATATCGATCTCCACCATCATGCCGGGGCGCAAGGCCCCGTCGATCTGGCCGATGGCGATGGTTATGGGAATGCGCTGGGTCACCTTGGTGAAGTTGCCGCTCGGATTGGGGTTGGGCAGAAGCGCGAACTGGCTGGTCGCCGCATCGCCGATCTTGGTCAGCGTGCCTTGAAATTTGCGCCCCGGAAAGGCGTCCACCGATATCTTGACGGCGGCGCCGACAGCGACATCGCGCAAATCAGTCTCGCGGATATTGGCCGATATATAGATTTTGTCGGGATCGTGGATCAGCATCATGCGCTGGCCGGGGCGCACAAACTCGCCCTTATCCACAAAGGTGGTATCGACCACGCCGGAGATCGGGCTGGTGATATTGCGATCGCCGATATCCAGCCGCTGCTGCTCCAGTTGGGCAGCGATGCGGCGCTCTTCGGCGCGCAATTGCACGATCCGGCTGCGGAGCACGCCCGCCTCGGCGCCGGCGGCGCGCGCCTCGGCCAGGAGCGAAGCGTTGGCGCGGCCCTCGGCGCGGGCCAGGCGGAGATGTTCCTCGGCATCGTTGAAATCCGCCTCGGTCTTTTCTGCCCGGGTTTGCGAGACAATGCGCCGTTGTGCCAGGGAGCGGATGCGCCGAAGTTCGGAGCGCTGCAGCAGCACTTGTTTTTCGGCCGCCTGGACGGCGACGCGGCTGGCTTCCAGCCGGTGTTTCTGCGCGTTGGTGCGGTGCCGGGTCTGGCTGACGATCATTGCAGCCTCGGCGGCGACGGTGTTCTGTTCGGCCTTGATCTCGGCGATGCGCGCCTCGAAAGCCTCCAATTTGAGCTTGGCGTCGCGGCCATCGATACGCACCAGCACGTCGCCGGCCTTTACATGATCGCCTTGGGATGCGGCGCGTTCGGTAACCCAGCCATCGACGCGGCTGGCGATAGAGATCATGTCGGCGGAGATGCGGGCGTCATTTTCAAACACATGGGCGGCGCGAAATTGCAGCCACTGGGTCCCCCATACGCCGCCCGCCGCCAACGCTGCCACCAGCAACGACACCCGGATAACCCGGTTGGCGCCGGATCCGAAAAGGCTGTTAAGCGGCATCGGTCTTTTTCTCCGGGCTTTGCCTGTCGGCCGCCGTGGTGTTGGCGCGGATGGTATCGAACACGCCCATGCAGGTCCGCAATTCCGCCGCCGATATGCCTTTCAGAAGGGATTTCTGGACCTGATCGGCGATGATCTGAATGCTGCGGATGGTTTTCTTGCCGGCCTCGGTCAGATGAATGGTCTTGCCGCGCCGGTCCGATGGTGCGACGCGGCGCTCGATCAAATCTCTTTGTTCCAGCGTATCCAGCAGGGGAACCAGGCTCGGCCCCTCGATCCCCAACCGGTAGGCCAGATCTTTTTGCAGGTACCCATCGCCTGCCCTGGAGACGAAAACCAGGGTTCGCCAGGTGGCTTGGCTCAAACCGAGGGGGCGCAATTCGGCGTCGATGGCGCGCCGCCAGCGGTTGGAAAGCTCCAGCAGAGACGGCCCGAACCCGCCGAGGTCCTGGCCGCGCTCTTTCAATCGTTCCGGCATTTGATATCCTGGCTAATAGATAGGCATCTAATTATTTGGCCATGATATATCTTTTGCCGGGCCGATTGTCCAGCAACGGGTGGTGCGGGGCGTTATTCGGGAAGGCCGCTGGCTTCCAGCAGGTAGGTTTTTAAGTGGGCCAGCAGGTTTTGGTCGACCTCGTCGGTCATGCTTTCCAGGATGGCGAGGGCTTTTTCCGCCGGCATCGGCGGCTTGTAGACGCGCCGGTCGGTCAGCGCCGAATAGATATCGACGATGGTCGCCATGCGCGCCAGCTCGTTCAACTTGCCGTCCATGATGCCATTGGGATAACCGGTCCCGTTGACCTTTTCGTGGTGCTGCAGGGCGATCACCTGGATGCTTTCGGAAATATTGTTGGTGGTGTCGAAAATATCCTTGGTGTGATTGACGTGGGTTTCCATGACCACGAATTCATCATCGGTGAGGCGGCCGGGCTTGTTCAGGATGCCGTGCGGGATGCGGCATTTGCCGAGATCGTGCATCAGCCCGCCCGACGACAGGATCAACAGATCGTCGCCCTTGATGCCGATGGAATGGCCGAGCAGCGACAAATAGATGGCGACGCGGAGCGAATGCACATAGGTGTAATCGTCGTGATCCTGGACCGCGTGCAGCAATCCGGTGATCTGGTTATCGGTCACCGCCTGCACCAGCGGGGCGCAGCTTTCTTCGATCTTGGCGACCGGGATCGGCGCGCCATGCTGGATCGAGCCGAAGCAATCGCGAAAAATGCCGGCTGTCTCTTTCAAGACCGAGCGCTGCACCGGCGGCAACTGATCCCAGCTTTTCTCGACGCCGGAATTGACGGCTTCGGATATTTTGGCGCGCAGCCGGTTCCATTGGATCGGCTTGATCATATAAGATGTCTCGCCGAGATAGTCGGTCTTTTGAACGAAGGTCTCCTGCTGCTTGGAGATCAAAAGCAGCGACGGCGCCATCTGCTTGCCGAGCCGGCTGTTTGCGCGCTCGAGGAATTTCATGCCGCCCATGGGCTTGATGTTTTCGTCAACGATGAGCGCCAAGGGCCGCCGGCGTATCAGATCATCAAGCGCCTTGGCGGCATCGCCTTCGACGGCCACCTCGAAATCGGCCGTCAGAACCGAATAGAGTTGCGCGCCCAACTCAGGATCGCCGGTAACGAAAATGATCAGTGTCTTTTCGCTCATAGTTTTGTAAGTGGGCGAAAATCCCCGTTTACGCAAGCCTCAAGACATTGGGCGCCGCTTCTACTCCGCCGCCACATCCATCTGGCTGAGCGTCGGCATGATGGAAGCGGTGAACCGGTCCAGCGAGCCCATGGCATCGCCGTGCGAGATATCGCCGAAATAGAAATCGCAGATCAGATAGTTGAGCCCCAGCATATCGATCTGGCGTTCCAATTCCTCGCCAACCGAATCGGGCGAGCCGACGATAACCGAGCCGTTTTCCATGCCGGCGCGCACATCGGCCATGGTGTCCTGGACGATGGCTGGGCCCTGAACCTTGTTTTCCCGCCACAGCTTGGCGAGGCTTGAGTGATAGCGCTTGTAGGCAGGCTTGGCGATTTCCAAGGCTTGCTCGTCCGTGTCGGCAATGACGATATGGCGGTTGATGGCTTGCGCCATGCCGCCCGGGAAATTCGCATCGAGCCCCGGCTTGCCGCGTTTGGCGGCGCCTTCTCGAAACCCATCCAGGCAGGCCTTGGCGTGTTCGCGGGCGCCGAGGGTCACGAAATTATAGCCCATTTCGCCGATCGCCGCGCAACTGGCCGGGGTTGAGGATGGATACCAGATCGGCGGATGCGGTTGTTGCAGGGGGCGCAGCTCCATGGGCACGTCTTTGTATTGAAAATGCTTGCCGTCATGATCGAGCATTTCGTGGGTCATGCCGTAGACAACCGCGTCCAAGGCATCGAGAAACACTTCTTTGGAGGTTTCCGGATCGACATTGTGGAAATTTAGCTCGAACGGCGAGACGCCGCGCCCGACACCGATCTGCATGCGCCCGCCCGACAGATGATCGAGGATGGCAATCTCTTCGATCAGGCGCAGCGGCGAATAGAGCGGCAAAAGATAAACCAGCGGCCCCAGCTTGATGGTCGAAGTGGCCTGCGCCACGGCGCCGAGATACACCCCCGGCACTGGCACCATGTTCAGCGGCGTGGCGTGATGTTCGGCGACGTGGAAACAGTAAAAGCCGGCCTTTTCGGCGGCCTGGACATATTGAATGCGCTGTTGAAACTGCTCGTTAAGGGCAACGTCAGAGCGGTCGACGTGATCGAAAATTCCGAAATCCATGTGTGTATCCTCCCCATTTCAATGTGCGGCGGGGTTGCCTCCGCGTCAAGGCCCGCCAAGCCGCCGGTGATTTTACACGCCAATTTCCAGGGTTCTAATTCCCTGGCTGTCCGGTTTCATTCGGCCACGCAATAGTGCAGGATACTTAACCATAGCCGGAGGAGCGCAATGATCGAGTTGAAGGAAATGTGCTATGTGCGCCTGGGCACCGGCGATGTGGATGGCGCCATAAAATTCGCCACCGATATCGTCGGGCTGGAGGAGGGCGCGCGGGATGGCGATGCCGTCTATCTGCGCTCCGATGCGCGCGATCATACGCTGGTGTATTTCGACGGACCCGTGGATGATCACACCGTGGCAATGGAAGTCGCCGGCATGGCGGAGCTGGACGCGGCGGCGGCCCGCCTAAAAACACTGGGCTTGGCCGTCACCAATGGCAGCGACAAAGCCTGCGAGGCCCGCCGGGTCAAAGCCTTCATCAATTTCACCGATCCCAGCGGCAATTCCATCGACATCGTTGTCCGCCCCTATTTCCACCGGGCCCGCTATTTTCCGACCCGGGATGCCGGCATCACCGGTTTTTCCCATATTGGGCTGCGTACCTCGGACCCGGGCCGGGACGAGAAATTTTGGGTTGAGAATTTCAATATCCGGGTTTCCGACTGGCTCGGTGCCTGTGGGCTGCTCACTTTTGATCAGGTGCATCACCGCATTGCCTTGTTCCCGTCCGATCATCCCGGCGTCCAGCATATCAACCATCAGGTGGAAGCCATCGATGATGTGATGCGCTCCTGGTATTTCCTCAACGAGCGCCAAATTCCGATCCGCTTCGGTCCTGGCCGGCATCCTACATCAACCGCCATGTTCGTCTATTTCGCTGGCCATGATGACATGACCTTCGAATATTCCACCGGCGTGCGCATGATCACCGACCCCGAAAACGACCGGCCGCGCCAGTTTCCGGCCGGCCCGGAAGCCTTCTGCATGTGGGGCGCCATGCCCGATATCCCCGAGTTCCAATAATCGCCCACAATGCACGATGATATCCAAATCCGTGTCCGTAAAGCTGCCCGCGCCCTGGCCGGCGCCGGCTTGGTGCATGCCTACGGCCATTGCAGCCAGCGCATCGACGATAAAAGTTTTCTGGTCTGCGCGCCCAAACCCATGGGGCTGATCGCGGCTGGGGAGGCCGGCCATGTGGTGCCCATCGACGGCGCCCTCACCGAAGGCGTCCTCGGCGAAGTGCGCATCCATCAGCAGATTTACAAGCGGCGCGCCGATGTGGGCGGCGTTTGCCGCACCATGCCGCCCAATGCCATGTCGCTGTCCACATTGGGTTTGACGCCCAAGGCCCGGCATGGCTTCGGCGCCTATTTTTATCCCAACCCGCCCTTGTGGGATGATCCCTTGCTGGTACGCAATGACGAAGCCGCCGCCGGCGTCGCCGAAGCCCTGGGCGATGCGCGCGCCGTGGTGATGCGCGGCAACGGCGTGGTCAGCGCCGGCGATGATATCGAACAGGCTGTGGTTTTCGCCTGGTACCTGGAAGACGCCGCCAAAGCCGAATGGCAGGTGCTGCATGCAGCTGCGGCCATCGAAGCGGGCGGGCTCGAGGAAAAACTGTTCAGCGCCGAGGAGGCCGAAATCCGCGCCGTCGGCACTGGGCGCATCTATGAGCGCATGTGGGAATTCCTCACCGACGGTGATCCCGAATGACGAAGTGGCTCACGCTTGCCGGCGTCGGCGGCGCATCGGCGCCCGATTTGATGGCCGCTACCCACCCCATGGGCGTCTCTGCCGCCGCCTGGGAAACCGTGTCGGGGGGCACGGCGCTGGGCGTCATTGCAGCGCCGGAATATCCTTGGGTGATCGCCGCCGAAGGCGAAGATCCGGACGCGCCCCGCCAAGCGCTGGCGCGTATTCTGGCGGCGGTACCGCCCGGAGACGCCGGAACGCCGGAAATGTTTGAAGAGATTTACCGGCGCGGTGATGCCGCCGATATCGGCGGCGACGGCCGCGACATCTTCTATGCAAGGGTAACGGTGCGCGAGGCAGTGACCGAGCCCCTTAACGACTGGTACAACAACGTGCACCTGCCCGAAGTGGGCGCTGCCGGATTGGTGGCGGGGCGCCGTTTCCGTTCAGCCGATGCCGCGCACACGTTCCTCGCGCTCTATCGGCTAGAAAGCCTCGATGTGCTGCGCAGCGACGCCATCAACGCGGTTCGCGGCCTGGGCGGCTTTGAGGACGATGTCACCAGCTTCGCCCGGCTTGAGGCGCGCTCGGCGGACCGATGCTTCGGAACGCTAGATTAGCCGCTCAAATCTCTGCATCTTCCAGCAACCCATAGGCGTCTTGCCAGCTTTCTTCTTTCGGAAATGTCCAGGACGCGGACTGGGCGAAGCGGTACGGAATGTCTTCGCTGCGGCCGGCGGGCAGGATGCCGTTCTCCAAATCGCGCACCCGTTGCAACAATCCTTGGCGCGCCCGGATGATCGCCAGGTCGGACGGCAGTAGCCGCTCCAGCGTCCGGTCGGCGATGGCACCTTGGGCTTCCTGCATGGCGGTATCTTCGTTGCTGATGCCGGCGATGCCTGTAAAGGAGCGCCCGTCCCGCATGGCATCGCGGTCTTGCAGATGCTGGTTACCCACATTTGCGAGGGTATAGTAGCCGCGCTCCAGATCGTGGATGCCGGACACCTCTTTCAGCAGCGGAACGTCGAGCACGTCGGTTGGGCTATACCAGATGAACCAGACCCAGGTGGATGTGTCGTCGATGGGCGTAAATCCATTGACGAAGCGGGGCACCCCCGCATGTTCGGGCACCGAGGCATACCACGGCGCGATCCAGGTGGTGATGCGGGCGTAGGCGTTGTTTTCGCCGGCTTTGCGCAAGGCCGCATAGCGCATGCCGGTTTCGGTCAACTCCACCTCCAGCGTCGGCGCCCGGTCGGCGACGAGCAGTTCGAACATGTCGGTCTTTGAGCGTGGATGGGTTGGAAACAAATCTTTTGACAGCGAGCCGGCGTGCAGCGTGCCGGCGTGGGACGAATCGAGGCCGCCCTCAAGACATTGCAGATAGTTGCAATTGATGCGGACCTTGGATGCGGCCCGTTGGTTTTCGGGAACCTCGGCCCAGCCCATGGGCGGCGGCGGCGGCGCCTCGTCCGCTGCACCCAGATATCCCCACACGATACCGCCGGCTTCGGCGGTCGGGCACCAGCGGTGGCTTAGTTTGTCCTTTACGGTGCCTCCCGCGTCGTTCGGTATCTCGGCGATGCGGCCCTCGCCGTCCATGAGCCAGCCGTGATAGAGGCAGCGAAGCCCGCAGCCTTCGTTGCGGGCGTAAACCAGATCGGTCTGCCGGTGCGGGCATTTTGCGCCGATGACGCGGGCGGTGCCCGATGCATCGCGGAAGGCGACGAAATCCTCACCCAGCGCCCGCACCCGCACCGGCGCATCCTTGGCCTCGGTCAGCTCCTCGGTGAGCAGCAGCGGCATCCAATAGCGCCGGAACAGCTCGCCCGTTGGCGTTCCCGCACCGACCCGAGTCAGCAGCTCATTGTCTTCTCTACTCAGCATCGACGTCTCTCCAGTCGCCGGCCACTGGTGGCCTGCAACAACGGAGCAAATGGCCCAAGGGATGTCAATGAAGCTGACCGCAATAGGGGCCAAGGACTGGATGCGTATGCGCGATTGCCTCCGCCGCATCATCTTCTAATATAGTGGCCAATTCCACCGGCTTTGGGGAGGTGTGTTAATGGGCAAAATTCTTGGCGTGGGATTCACCCATGCACCAGGCTTGAGCGCCACCGATGAAGGCATGATCGGGCTTTAGCAGATGATCATCAACGCGCCGCTCATTGACGCCAAATGGAAGTATCGGAATAATTGGCCGCCGGGCATGCTGGACGAAGTTGGTGATCATATGGGATTGACCGCCAGGCGCCGCTACCGGGAGCGAATTTGGGCCAGCGGGTACTGCAATGATACATGTCGATAAAACACTGTCCATTAACCCGGACAAAAGCGGCGCCGTTCCAATCCTCAGCCGCGATCAGGTGTGGCGGGGTTTGATGATGAAAGTGAATGACGCCCGCCCCTTCGTTCCCTTGATGAGCAAATGCGAGGTTACCGAAAGGCTGGAAAATGGATTGTTGCGCGACATTGTATTTGACGGCATGGCCTTAGCTGAAAAAATCACCTTTTACCCCCAAGAGAAGGTGGCGTTCGAGCGCGTCGGCGAAGGCGCTGAATTGGGCACAATCTGGAACGAGATTATCGAAGATGATGACGGCGAGCTGCACTTGCGCTTCGCCTTCGAGCTGGAGGTTGCCGATCTGAGCGAAGCGGAAGAACAGGATTACCGCGACACCCGGGCCAGCGGATATCTGGCCGCGGTCAATGCGACCCTGGAGCTTCTCCGCAATCTGGCACGGACGGGAAAGATATAAAACAGGAGGATGGTGCGATGCGGTTCATGGTTCAGATGGTGGTGCGATTGCCGGGCGACTGGCCGGCGGAGAAGCTTGAAGAAATCCAAACAGCCGAAAACGCGCGCGGCCATGAAATGATCAAGGCGGGCAAGATGCGCCGCCTGTTCCGCATCGTCGGAAGGCGCGCCAATTTTTCCATCTGGGACGCCGATAGCCTGGAAGAGCTACACGAAAATTTATGCTCGCTACCTATGTATCCCTGGATGGACATCACCGTGACGCCGGTGATCGAGCATCCATCGGAAGTCGCGTTCAAGGAGCTATACGGCGCGTTACCAGCGCTCGACTGAGCGCCCACCTATATCGCGGCAGTGACCATGATCTCGACCAGCACATCTTTGGTCAAACCGGCGCCGACGCAGGCGCGCGCCGGCGGATGGGCCGGGTCCATCCATGCCATCCAGGTTTCGTTCATCTGGTCTTTCAGGGCCTGATCGGAAATATAAACAACGGCGCTTAAAATGCGGTTTTTGTCCGAGCCGACGCCGGCCAGGATCGCGTCGATCTTGGCCAGCACGTCGGCGGTCTGGCCCGTCATACCCGCCGATTTGTCGTCGGCGACGATGCCGGAAAGATAGGCGATGCCGTCATGAACAACGGCGCGGCTGTTCCAGGCGCCCGGCTGAATGCGTTCGATGGTCATAGTGATGTCTCCGTCTTTGCGTTAATTTTTGCCGTCCAGATGATCGTCCCGGTGGGCGAACAGGGTCTCGTCGGAATATCCCATGGGATCGGGGCGGCCCTTGCCGATCATGACCTGGAAATAGACCGGCTTCAGGGATTCATTCTGGAAGCCATGGACAACGCCGGCCGGGCAGGCGGCGCATTCCCACGGCCCGAGCACCGTCTCGATATGCTCGCCCGTGGCCTCGTCCTCGAAGAACACGGTCAAATGGCCATCGAGGACGAAAAAGATCTCTTCCACCTCGTGGGTGTGGGCGGCGTTGCCCTGGCCCGGCTCCACATACATGATCGAGAGGGTGAAGTTGCCCGGCGGAATGGCCTCGCCGTCTTCATGCTTGCCGGACCCGC
>CAUZTZ010000067.1:0-15101 GCA_963582805.1 Alphaproteobacteria bacterium | reverse complement strand
TCGCTGCCGCCGGCGCCGCCGAGGAGGTGGAAAAACCCACCCACGATAATTTCGAAGACGCCTTCACCGATTATTTTTGCGAATTTATCCTGTCCCGGCTGGAGCCGTTCTATCTGGAAGAGGGCGACGCGCCGTTCCCATACGTGCTCAACCCGGCCTTCTCGGAGGCTTTGGAAAAAGCCATCCGCGATCAAGTCTTGCCCGATATATTGTCGCACCGGCGGGTGCGCGGCCTGGCCGACAGCGTCTCACAGGAAAACCTGCATAAACGTTTTTTCTTCATCGAATTTTCGAAGGCCGAAGAAGACAACGTGGTCCGGCTTTTGTGGACCAACGTCATCCGCGATTTCGCCGCAGTTATCGAATCGGCCGATCAGGCCACCAAGGTCGACGGCAAAAAAGCGAAGAAGAAAAAGGGCGGATTTTTCAAAAAGAAAGATGCCGCGCCGCCCCCGAAATCGGTCAGCAACCGGGGCGCCAAGGCCGAGGCGTTTTGGAAAACGCTTGCCGATGGCGCCAAGCAGCATAGCTACGATGCGCCCAAGGCCGAAGATATGGCTTTGTTCGCGGCGTTGATGGATTACAAGATCGCCGACATCGACGAAAACAAAACCGCCATCCGCCAGCTATTGATGCAGGAGAAGGCGCCGGTCGATGACGATTTTGGCCGCGAGGGTGCCGCCCGCGATCACCTGTACAAAATCGTCGAGCGCATGGTGCCCCATTGCGGCGAGCTGATCACCCTTTGGGCCTACCACGCCTACCGGGACATCTTCGGGCCCGATATTCTACGCTCGTTCATCGCCGGGCAAGGCACCACGGACGCGCAGCGGATGCGCAAAATCCCTATGTTCTGGCGCTGGCTGGAAGACGATATCCGCGCCGCCATGGCCCGCGAAAACGAAGACGAATAGCGTTAAGCGTCTTCGGTTTGCTTGGATTTGGCTTGCCGGTCGGCTCCGGATTCCGCGTCCTGGAAGCCATGCACCGACAGATCGAACAGATTGCCTTCCGGATCGGCGCCCCGGTGTTCCGCATAGAGGCGGTTGGACGGGCGCTTCTTCGGGTCTTCCGCCTGATGATCCATCAAGGTTTGCGCGGTGGCTTCCAAGTCGTCGATCTGAAAACCGAAATGGTTGATGCCGGGCGTCGATTCCCCTTGCAGGGTGCAGGGCAGGATCGCCAGGTTCAAATAACCGTCGGTCAAATAGATGGCGGGCAGGCCGTGCAGCCCGTCGGACCGGTTGAGCTCCTCCATCTCGAAGACCTCTGCATAAAATTTTGCGAGCTTGTCCGGGTTCCTGGACATGATCGCCAGATGTTTGATTTTGGGTCTGCTCATGGCTTGCGCCTCCTCTGAATTATTTCCGGTTGCCTCTTTTAGCATAGTACGCCAGTGCCGTTTGGTAAAAGGGTGCATTGCAATTGCCCGGAAATATCTTTTTATAGCCGCTGCACTCTAAGGGAACAGCACATGGCTCAATACGGCATCGGCCAACCAGTCCGGCGCGAAGAGGACCCGCGCCATCTGAAGGGCGGCGGGCGCTTCATCAATGACAATAATCTGGCAGGCCAGTTGCACGCCTATATGGTCCGCTCCACCCACGCCCACGCCGCGTTTCCGCCCTTGGATATCGCCGCCGCCCG
The DNA here is from genome assembly GCA_963582805.1 of Alphaproteobacteria bacterium. Classification (GTDB taxonomy): domain Bacteria; phylum Pseudomonadota; class Alphaproteobacteria; order Rhodospirillales; family UBA2165. Next base: position 13,454 of record CAUZTZ010000067.1, on the reverse strand, counting down.
GGCCGCGCCCGGCGTCGCCGCGGTTTATACCGGCGAAGATGTCATCAACGACAATATCGGCACGCCCAAGATGCAGGCGCCGCACAAGCGGCCCGGCGGCGCGCCGCTGTTTCACAGGGCGCATCGGGGCTTGTCGGCGAAGTTTGTCAAATATGTGGGCGATCCTATCGCCATGGTGGTCGCCGAAACGCTGGATGCCGCCAAAGACGCGGCCGAGCTGATCGAAGTCGTTTACGATCCCCTGCCCTCGGTCAACGCAACCCACGTGGCGTTGGAGCCGGGCGCGCCGGCGGTGTGGCCCGAGAACCCGGACAATATCGCCGGCATCTACGAGGTCGGCAACGAAGCCGCCACCGATGCGGCCATCGCCGGCGCCGCACACGTGGTCAAACGCCGCCTCGTCATCAACCGGGTCTATGCCCAATATATGGAGCCGCGCGGCGCCCTCGCGTCCTACGATGCGGCGGATGAGCGCTATACCCTTTATGTGGACATTCAATATCCGCACCGGCTGCGCAATGTTTTGGCCGAGGATATTTTGAAGGTGCCGGAACAGAACATTCATATCATCGCCGGCGATATCGGCGGCGGCTTCGGCACCAAGGGCTGGCAGTACCCGGAACACCGATTGACCATGTGGGCGGCGCGCAAATTGGGCCGCCCGGTGAAATGGACCTGCGAGCGTTCCGAAGCGGTGATGGCCGACGAACATGGCCGCGACAATATTTCCGAGGCCGAGCTGGGCTTCGACGAAGTTGGCCATATAACCGGGCTTCGCGTCCGCACCATCGCCAATGTGGGCGCTTACGTCTCATCGGTGCGCAATTTTCTGGCCACCTTCGGCTGCGTCGGCGGGCTGAACGGTGTTTACCGCATCCCCGCCGCCCACGACCGGGTGACCTGCGTCAACACCAACATGAACGCCACCGCGCCTTACCGGGGCGCCGGGCGGCCCGAAGCGATCTACGTGATCGAACGCATGATGGAAGAAGCGGCGTTGCAGCTGGGCATCGACCCAATTGATCTGCGCCGCCGCAACATCATTCCGGTCGACGCCATGCCCTACGAGACGGCGCTGACCTTCACCTATGATTGCGGCGAATTTGAAAAAAACATGGATGATGTTTTGGCGCTGGCGAGCGTCGATGAATTGGCAGCACGGCGCACCGATGCGGAGGCGCGCGGAAAATTGCTTGGCTTCGGTTTCGCCAATGCCATCGAACAGGCCGCCGCGCCGGGGCTCGAATTTGCCGAGGTGCGCTTCAACGTTGCGGGCACCGCAACCGTTTTGATGGGCACCAAATCCCAGGGCCAAGGCCACGAAACCATGTACAAGCAGATCGTCGCCGAACGCCTCGGCATGGATTTTGCCGATGTCCGCGTGGTCGATGGCGACACCGACAAGGTAAGCTATGGCAACGGCACGTCGGGGTCGCGCTCTGCCGTGCTTGGCGGCTCGTCCCTGCATATCGCCTTGGGCAAGATCATCGATAAAACCACTGCCATCGCCGCCCATATGCTGGAAGCCGCCGAGGGTGATGTGGAATTCGAAGATGGCCGCTTTACCATCACCGGCACCGATAAAGCGCTGGACTTCGCCGATGTGGCGCGCGCCGCCTATCAGCCGGGCAAACTGCCCAACCGGATCGAGCCGGGGCTGTACGAGACCGGCACCTTCCGCGCCACCAAGCGCACCTTTCCCAACGGCGCCCATACCTGCGAGGTGGAGCTGGACCCGGAAACCGGCAAGGTGGATATCACCAATTATTGCGTCGCCGACGATGTCGGCACGGTGATCAATCCGCTGACCCTGAAGGGACAGATCCACGGCGGCATTGCCCAAGGGGCGGGCCAGATATTGATGGAGCAGGTGGTTTTCGATGCGGACAGCGGCCAATTATTGACCGGCTCGTTCATGGATTACGCCATGCCCCGGGCCGATGATTTCGGCGATATAAAAATCATCTCCAACCCGGTGCCGACGGCGACCAACCCGTTGGGCGTCAAGGGCGCCGGCGAGGCCGGTACGGTCGGCGCCCTGCCCGCCGTGATGAACGCCATCCTGGATGCATTGCGCCAGGTGGGCGTCACTGATCTGGACATGCCGGCGACGCCGGAGCGGGTCTGGCAGGCCATTCAGTCGGCCAAGGCTTAAAATCATGCAAGCCGATGCGTTGTTTTGGCAGACCGCCCTATTGGTCACCGTGGCGTTTTTGTTCGCCGGAACCGTCAAGGGCATCGTCGGCGCCGGTCTGCCTACTTTTTCGCTGCCCATCTTGGCGTTAGGGCTGGGGCTCAAGGAAGGCATCGCCCTGATCGTCATACCGGCCATCGTTACCAATGTCTGGCAAGGTTTGGTGGGCGGCCAGCTGCTCGCCATCACAAGGCGGCTCGGCACCTTCTTGATCGCCACCGTTATCGGCAGTTGGGCGGGGGCGATGATTTTGGCGGGTAGCGACGCGCTTTTATTGTCCGGCGTGCTCGGCATATTCCTGTTTCTCTATTCCGTCTTTAGCCTGGCGACACCGCAAATCCCGGCGCCGGGGCGGGCGGAAAAATACTTGTCGCCGATTATGGGCGGCGCCACCGGAATCATGCTGGGTATGATCGGCTCGTTCTTTGTGCCCGGTTTTCTGTATTTGCAGGCCTTGGGGCTGAAGCGCGACGAGTTGGTACAGGCGCTGGGCATCTCCTTTACCGTCGCCAGTATAGCGCTGGGGGTTAGCCTCGCCGGCAACGGATTATATTCGGGCGCCTATGTGGGGTTTTCCGCCTTCGCCGTGGCGCCGGCGCTGCTCGGTATGGTCGCCGGTCAGCGTCTGCGCAAACGCTTGAGCGAGCGTCGCTTCCGCCAAGCCCTGTTTAGCGTGCTACTTATTGTGGCGGTCTTTTTGGCGCTGCGCGCGTTCGTGCTTTAGAGAACGGCGGTCACGTCGATCTGGTAGCGGGCGCCGGCGGCGTTGATCATCGGCAGATGGGTGAACATACTGGCCGGCGGATGCGATAACAGGCGGGGCGCGTGTGCCTGATAATAATCGAACTCGGCGTTCCGCGCCGCCCGGTAGTCGGCGCCCGATTTCAGCATCACTTCCAGTTTGACGATCTTATCCATGGCGCTGCCGGCGTCCTCTAAAGCGCTGCGTACTTTTTCGAGGGCGGCGGTAACCTCGGCGCCAATGTCTTCGGCGCCCGAATCAGCGCCGTCGCAGCCCGACAGGAACACCAGATGGCCCGCCGTGACGCTGGCCGCCGCAAATTCGGTGCCGGACTGATGGGCATAGGCGAAATCGGGCGCGTTCTTGTCGATGACGCCGAACGCCTCCACCTCGATCAAAAACTCCGGGCGCGGCAGCTCGGCGACGATGAAGGCGGTGCTGGCGGCCGGTTTGGCGGCGGCCTCGGGCGAATGTTTTTCCAAATAAGCGCGCTCCACCTTCCGGTAAATCGCGAGCGCGCCTGCATCTTTGACGAACACATTGGTCTTGGCGACGCTGGCAAGATCGCCGCCGGTTTCCTCCATGCCGATCCTGATTTTTTCGAGGACCAGCTCCGATTGTTCGGCAATATCGTCGGTTTCGGTTTTGACGCTGTCATGGTCCAAAGCCTGGCAGCCCGAGACAATCACCAGATTACCGGCCACCTGGGTGCGCGCAAACTTGGCATGCTCCCGGGGCACGTGCGGAAAAGCCAGCTCCTTGCCGGCCCAATATTCCGGATAATAGGTAACGGTCCAATCGGGCGCGCCCCGGTCGATGACGGCGATCACCTCGTATTCCAGCTTGAACTCCGGCTGCGCCAACTGAGGCACCACCATCAGCGTCGCCGCCGGCGGCTTTTCGACCAGCATCGGGGCGTGGCGCTCGTAATATTCGGTTTCGGTTTTGCGCACCTCGCCATAGTCATCAAGGCTGGTGATCAGGAAATAGGTCTTGATGATATTGCCCATGGAGGCGCCCGCCGTCTCCAGCGCGCTGCGGGCCAAATCCAAGGCGATGTTGACCTGTTCGGCGGCGCTCGATGGCGCCGGCGATTCGGAAGCCGGATCGCGCCCGGTGCAGCCGGACACGAACACCAGATTGCCGACGGCCATGCATTTGGCAAAGCGCGGATGCTCTTTCGGCACATCGGGATATGCGAGCTTGGTCTCGCCCCAGTAATTCACATGATGGGTTACCTGCCAGTCCAATTGTTTGCCCCCCTCTTGGCTAGTTTGCCGCCGCCTGGATCGCCGCCCAGATTTTTTGTGGCGTCGCCGGCATATCCATATGGCCGACCCCGGCGGGGACCAGCGCGTCCTGAACCGCGCTCATGATAGCGGCCAGCCCGCCCACATTGCCGGCCTCGCCGGCGCCCTTGATGCCGAGAGGGTTGACCGGCGTCGGCACCGGATTGTTGGCGCAATCGAACGAACACATGTCATCGGCGCGCGGCATGGCGTAATCCAGGAACGATCCGGTGATCAGCTGGCCGGCCTCGTCATAGACAATGCGCTCCGACAGGGTCTGGCCGACGGCCTGGCCGATGCCGCCGTGGATCTGGCCCTCCAATGTAAGCTTGTTGATCACCGTACCCACATCATCGACCACCGAATATTTGAGTAGCTCGGTCTTGCCGGTTTCGGGATCGATCTCCACCTCGACCACATGGGCGCCGTTGGGGAAGGTGGGAACGCCAGGATCGAAGGTGGCGGTTTCCATCAGGCCGGGCTCCATGCCTTCGGGTATCTTGCCTGGCTGATAGGCGGCGCGCGCCACTTCGGTGAAGGCTACCGATTTGTCGGTGCCGGCCACCTTGTATTCGCCGCCCGAGAATTCGATATCGGCGCGGGCGGCTTCCATCAAATGCGCGGCGATGCCGGTGCCTTTGTCGATCACCTTGTCGGCGGCCAGCGCGATGGCGGTGCCGCCAAGAACCGCCGTTCTGGACGAATAGGTGCCGCCGCCCCAGGGGCTTTGGTTGGTATCGCCGAAAGCAACGCGGATATTGTCCGCATCGATGCCCAGCCGGTCCGACAGGATCACCTTGTACATGGTGTCGTGGCCCTGGCCGTGGGAGATGGAGCCGGCGATCACCGTGGCGGTGCCGGAGGGATCGAACTGCACGCGCACGGTCTCGCCGTCCATTTGCGCGGTCTGTTCGATGAAATTGGCAACCCCGATACCGCGCAGTCGGCCACGCGCCTTGGCTTCGGCGCGCCGGGCTTCGAAGCCGGCATAGTCGCCCATCTCCAGCGCCTGATCCAGATTGCGCGGAAAATCACCGGAATCGAGGGTATAGAGCAAGCCCGTTTTAAACGGCATGGCATCGGGCGGCACGCAATTGATGCGCCGGATTTCAGCCCGGTCCAGGTTCATTTCCCTTGCCGCCTTGTCGATGACGCTTTCCAGGATGTAGGTCGCTTCCGGGCGCCCGGCGCCCCGGTAGGGCCCGATGGGCGCGGTGTTGGTAAACACGGCGGAGGCTTCGGTATAGATGTGCGGCGTCAAATACGTGCCCGCCAGGCCGCCCACATGGTTGGCCGGCGATATCATTCCGCCCGGATCCAGATAGGCGCCGACGGCGCAGGTGGAAAGCACCTTCAGGGCTACGAATTTGCCTTGCTCATCGAGGCCCAGCCAGGCGTCGGCGGCCTGATCCCGGTCGTGGTAGTCGGACAAATGGCCCTCGGTGCGGTCGGAAACCCAGCGCACCGGGCGGCCCACCTTGGATGCCGCCCACAGGCACGCGTTATATTCCGGGTACTGGCCGCTTTTCATGCCGAACGAGCCGCCCACATCGCCGGCGACCACGCGCACCGAGGTTTCCGGCACGCCGAAGATGTTATTGGCGATCTGGCCGCGCACGCTGTAGGGCCGCTGCGCCGCGCCATACATGACATGCTGGCCAGCGGACTTGTCGTAATCGCCGATCACGGCGCGGGGCTCCATGGTATTGGCGGTGATGCGGTTGATGACGACGCGCAGATGGGTGACGTGATGGGCTGATTTCAAGGCCGCCTCGACCGCATCGGCATCGCCGGCCTGATAAAAGAAGGCTTCGTTGTCCGGGCAATCGGCGTGCAGCACCGGCGCGCCGTCATCGCGCGCTTCAGAGCCAACCGTCAGCGCATCCAGGGGCTCGATCTCCATCTCCATGCGCTCGGCGGCGTCTTTCGCCTGATTGAGGCTTTCGGCAACGATGATCGCCACCGCGTCGCCGGCGAACAACACCTTGCCTTGCACCAGCGCCGGGCGCGGCGGGCAATAGCCGGGCTCGCCGGAGCGCCTTGTGCGCGGCTGGCCGAGGCCGAAATGGCCCATGCCGTCGGCCACCCAATCGTCGCCGGTAAAGACGCCGAGAACGCCGGGCATCTGCTGGGCGGCGCGGGCGTCGATGGCTTTGATATTGCCGTGGCCGTGGCTGGAGCGGACAAAAAATGCGTGGGTTTCCCGGGGCAGGCGCATATCGTCGATATAGCGGCCCTGGCCCTTTAGCAATCTGGGGTCCTCGGTGCGCGGCACCGATTGGCCTAGCGCGTATTGTCCCATGCGTTTATCCCCCTGATTTATAAGCGCGCCTAGTTTGTCTGGAAACAGGGCGCGCCGCAAGGCAGACTGGAGCCAGATTTTTGGGAGGATTTGAGGTATGACGGCCATGAAACCGGGCGACCGGCTGGAATTTTCACCGATCATCAACCGGCCCAGATTGGCGCTGCCGGACGGCGGGCGCATGATCCTATGGCCGATTCTGGCCCTTGAGGTTTGGGATATCGAGCGCACCATGCCGCGCATTGTCCTGACGCCGCCACAAGGCCAGCCGCTGACACCCGATATCCCCAATTGGAGCTGGCACGAATACGGCATGCGCGTCGGCGTCTGGCGGCTGATGAAGATATTTAATGATCTGGCAGTGCGCCCCTGCGTCACCCTCAACGCCCGGGTTTGCGAAGATTATCCCGCCGTCGCCCAGGCCTGCCTCGATCACGGCTGGGAGCTGAACGCCCATTCCTATGATCAGGTCGCCATGCACAAGCTCGATGACCAGAGCGCCACCATCAACAAATCCATGGATATTATCGAAAAATTCGCCGGCAAGCGGCCCCGTGGCTGGTTCGGGCCGGGCCTGACGCAAACCTTTGAGACCCTGGATTTGCTGGCCGGCACCGGCGTCGAATATATCGGCGACATGGTCCTCGATGACCAGCCGGTAACGCTGAAGACCGAGCACGGTCCGATCGTCGCGCTGCCCTATAATTACGAAATTCACGATATCGCCCAGCAGATGATCCAGTACCATGAATCGGAAATATACTTCAAACGCGCCCGGGATTACTTCGATTGCATCTATGCAGAAAGCGCCGATAGCGTCCGGGTGATGTCGCTGGTGGTGCATCCCTATATTTCCGGCTCGCCGCACCGGGCCAAATATATTCGCCAGACCTTGGAATATATCCTCTCCAAGCCGGGCGTCACGGTCCTCGACGGCGAGCAGTTACTCGACTGGTTCCTCGGAACCCAAACTTGAATGGATAACCACCATGCCCAATGATCCCGTAAACGCCTTCGTTCCGCACACGCCGCCGCCCTTAAAGGGTGCTGCGTCGGGCCCGCTTGCCGGGCTGAGCTTCGCGGTCAAGGATTTGTACGATACGGTTGGCGACGTCACCGGCGGCGGCAACCCGGAATGGCTGGCCAGCCACGCGCCTGCCCAAAACACCTCGCCGTTGGTTGCGAAACTGTTGGACGCCGGCGCCGATATGGTGGGCAAAACCATCTGCGATGAGCTGTTTTACAGCTTTACCGGCGCCAACGCCCATTACGGCACGCCGACCAATGCCCGCGCGCCGTTGCGCATGCCGGGCGGCTCGTCGTCGGGCTCGGCGGCCGCCACCGCCGCCGGGCTTTGCGACTTTGCGCTGGGTAGTGACACCGGCGGCTCGGTGCGCGCGCCGGCCAGTTTTTGCGGTATATATGGCCTGCGTCCAACCCATGGCCGCCTTGATTTGGCCTGCGCCATGGCCATGGCGCCCAGCTTCGATACCGCCGGATGGTTCGCCGACGATGCCGCCCTGTTGCAGCGCATCGGCGATATCCTGCTGGGGCCGGGGGTTGTATCCCATGGCGTCGAGCGGGTGCTGGTGGCCGATTTCGCCTTTCAGCGCGCCGATGCGGGCAGCGCCGAAGCCTTGCGGGAATTCCTTGGGCGCGCATCGGATATCTTGGGCGGATCCGAGGCACTGACATCGGCGCCGGGGGACGTGGACCTGGACGACGCCCGCGAATGTTTCCGCGTTATTCAGGCGTTCGAGGTCTGGGATACGTTCGGCGATTGGACGCGCACCGAGGCGCCCAAATTCGGGCCGGGCATCAAGGAGCGCATGGCCATGGCCGCAACCGTCACAGCAGCGGATCGGGATCAGGCCATGGTGTACCGGAACCGGTTGCGGGGTGCATTTGGCGACATCTTGCGTCCGGGAACGGTGATGATCTTGCCGACTGCCGCCTCGCCGCCGCCTTTATTGGATACACCGGAAGCCGCGCTGGACCGATTTCGCAGCCAATCCATGGGCTTGCTTTGCCTCGCCCCGCTCGCCGGTCTGCCGCAGATTTCGGTCCCGGCAGCCAGCCTGGACGGCGTTCCGGTGGGCCTCGGCATTATGGGCTGGGATGGCGGCGATGAAGCCTTGCTCGGCTTGGCGTCGGCCTTGGCGCCCCTTTGCCAGAGCTATTAGCGCTATCAGGGCCGCGCCGCTACGATGTGCGGCGAAAATCCATGATGCCCCAGGCAAGGTAGCCACGGTCGGCGCCGTCAACCCAATGGCCCAGGCCGGTGATCATATTGTCGACATAGTCCTGACCGGAACGGGCGACGGCTTCATCGTAGTTGCTCTGTAATTCCTGGCCGATGCGCGCATAGTGGGCGCGAAGCTGATCGGTCAAAGGCTCGATGGCGGTCTCGCCAAAGCCGCGTTTCGCCAACTCGGCCCGATAGAAGGCGAAGGACGCCAGCGTCGATAACTGTATCCGGTCAAGGATCGGCTGCAGCACGCCGTCCGGGCAGTCATCGGACTGCATCGGATCGGTAAAAATAAACTGGCCATCATCGGTCGTTACGCGCCGAATTTCGTCGAGCACCCTTGTGCGCTCGCCTGAGTGCAGGATGGCATCCTGGGACCAGACAATGTCAAAGCTGGCGTCCGGTTCCGGCACATTTTCGAAATCGCCGTGGACGACGCGGACCCGCTCCGCCAACCCGGAATCTTCGGTGAGCGTCCGGTTGAGCGCGTTCTGGGTTTCCGACAGGTTGAGGCAGGTTACATGGCAGCCAAAGCGTTCCGCCAAATAGCGCGCCGAGCCGCCATAGCCGGCGCCGAGATCAAGGATGCGGGTGGCAGCACTGATGCCTTGCAGCCGGTCGGCCATGGTTGCCACGGTGCGCCGGCTGGCGTCGGCAATCGGCTCATCGGCGCGCTCGTAGATGCCGATATGGATGTCCTGGCCGCCCCAGATGGTCTGATAGAAGGCGTCGGCTTGGGCACTGTCGTAATAGGCTTCCGCTGTCTCGACCGCCGCGCTTTTACTCATCGTGGTATTTTTTTTCGGCAATATGGATGTAAAAGTCCGGGTTGTTTTCCTGGGAGGTCTCCTGGAAATCACCGTAGGTCTTGATCCGCTGAAAGCCGATATCATACAGAAGTCCCCGCATATAATCTTTGCGCAACGGGAACATGTTGAGGTGAAATTTGGAGCCGTCGGGAAAATCGTATTGGAACCGGGCCAGCGTCTCGTCCACATGCTCGGGCACGGCGGTCACCTGATCGCCGCAGTAATAATAGGTGTGCTTGGATGAGAAGCCGTCGTCGAGGATGGAATCATAATTGCGCTGGTCGATGATCAGCACGCCGTCATATTTGAGCGCGGCATAAAACTCGGCCAGCGCCCGGCGGCGGTCGCGCTCGTCAAACAGATGGGTGAACGAATTTCCGAGGCAGATGATGGCGTCGTACTTGCCGTGTACATCTTTGTTGAGCCAGCGCCAGTCCGCATGCACGGTGTTCAAAATGAGGTTTTGCGCGCGCGCATTATCAAACGCCTTGGTCAGCATTTGGGCATTGCCGTCGGCGCTGGTAACCTCGAAGCCGGCCTTTAGCAGTTGGACGGAATGAAACCCCGTTCCCGTGGCCACATCGAGGATCTTGGACTTTTCGCGCGCCTTCAACGTATCGACGAAGAACTGCCCTTCGCTTTCCGCGCGGGCGTCCCAATCGATCAACTCGTCCCATTTTTCGACAAACGTCTGAACATATTCTTGTTGATAATGTTCGGTATCGCGTACCTGCAGCGGCTCGGCGCCAAAATCTTGTGTCTTCGGTTGCAAAATTTGCATCATTCTTCCGTTGGTAAAAAATTCCCCAATCGCATGGCAAGCGATCATTCATCCATCACCAAAATCAATTTTGGATCAGGCATTCGGTCTGAATTTTTTGACGGCTTCCTAGCGCGAATTTTGCCAGTATAAAACGACACGCTTTTTGTTTTCCTTTGTCCGCAAGTGCAACGCGGACAGTGCTCCCAACGTGTCGCCCGCCAGGATGAAATCGACGCCAGCTTCAGGCTGGTATCACCCCTGGGTTCATATGGATTATAACGGACTAACAGCGGTGGATCAAACAGACTGCCCGATAACGGCATTTCACGTGGCTTGCGGGCGCTTTTGCTATCGTTCCAACGCTGACAGGCTTTAGATTTTGAACAACTCGCGCACCGGCTCGGCGAACAGATCTTCCGGGGAGAGCTGGCGGGCGGACAGGCCTTGTTCGAACGAATAGCGGCAAAGGGCGTCCAGCTCGGTACGGTTTTCTCCGATGCCGTAGCGCCAATAGTCTTCTCCCATCAGCGCCTGGGCATCCTGAAAATCGGCAACGCCCCAAGGCAGGGAAGTATACAAATGGCCGATCTGCGCCAATTCGGCCATGCACAGCCGCTTGGCCTCGACGAAAGCGTTATAGACATTGACCGCCAGCCAGGGATGCGCCTCGGCGATGGATTTGCGGATACCGATGATATGCATGATGGGGAAAATTCCGGTGCGCGTGAAATAGTCGCGCTCCACATCGCGGAAATTGGGAAACATGCGGTCGATGTTTGCCGCCCCTTGCAGATACGGGGACGGCGCGCGGGCGCCGATCACGGCGTCCAGCTCGCCGCTTGCCAGCATTTCCGACAGGCTCCGGTCCGCCGGGACCGGCTGCAAATCGATCTCTGGCGGCAGGGATAGCGGCGAGCGTTCCTCGCGGCCCGGGTCTTCCAGCCCGCCCGATCGCCAATGAATGTCGGATGGTTTAACGCCGTAGTCATCTTGCAGAAGGCCGCGTATCCAGACATTTGCGGTGATCTGGTATTCGGGCAATCCAATGGTCTTGCCGGCCAGATCCTTAGGATTCTCGATGCCCCGGTCGGTGCGAATATAGATGCCCGAATGGCGGAATAGGCGTGATACGAACGCGGGCACGCCGACATATTCGTTTTCGCCCCTGGAGGTGGTCATCATGTGCGACGACAGCGACAATTCCGAAATGTCGAATTCCTGAAACTTGAAGGCCCGGTGGAAGGCTTCTTCCGGCTCTATGGGGTCACAAATGACGTCGCAGCCCTTGATGGCGGCGCGCCCGTCGAACAAAGCGCGGGTGCGGTCATAATCACAGCAGCCAAGGCTGACGGTCAATTTGGACATAAGTCCTTAAACTCCCAATGGTGGCCGAATGCTATTCTACACCGGCAATGGTTATGGCCCAAGCCTGCCTGGCGGCGCCCGGCGTTGCCAATGGAGGCCAAACCCTTTCATATAATGACTGGGGAAATCGGGCGGAGCCGGCGTGAAACGTTTATTTGAGATTGCGATCATTGTGGCCCGGCCATGAACGGCGGCTTTGCCTATGTATTGGTCACGTTGGCGCCGATCTTTCTGGTGATCCTCGCGGGCTATGGTTTGCGGATGCGCCTGATCACCGCGCCTGCGTTCTGGGATGGCGCCGAAAAGCTGACCTATTATCTGTTCCTGCCCGCCCTGTTGGTGAGCGGGATCGCCAAGACCGAATTGCACGCTATTCCGCTTTCGGACATGGCCTTGGGCCTGGCTGGCGGCACGCTCCTGACCGCCCTTTGCGCCCGCCTGGCGCGGCCTATTTTGGGAGCGGACGGCGCCGCCTATTCGTCCATGTTTCAAGGTTCGATCCGCTGCGGCGCCTATGTGTCTATCGCCACCGCCTTTGTCCTTCTTGGCGATAACGGCGTCGCCCTGATCGCCGTTGCCATCGTTGTCATCGTGCCCTTAAGCAACCTCATGTCGGTTGTCGCCATATTGGCGAACACTGGGGAAAAAGCGGGCTGGCGGCGTCTCATTATTTCTATCATTACAAACCCGATGATCCTGGCCTGTTTGCTGGGCGTGATGTTGAACCTGTCGGGGATCGGTTTGCCGCCAATAATCGAGCCTCTGTTCGGCATCTTGGGGCAGGCGGCGCTGCCCGTGGGTCTGCTGGCGGTGGGTGCCGGGCTTCGCTTCGCAAGCCTGGCGGCGGCGGCCAAATTGATCGTCACGGCGAGCGTCCTCAAGCTGGTAGCCATGCCGTTGTTTGTGTTTATCCTGCTGGGCGCCCTGGACGTTGGCAATCCGCACCTGCTGATCGCGGTCCTGTTCGCGGGATCGTCGGTGGCGCCGTCTTCTTACGTTCTCGCCCGCCAACTGGGCGGCGATGCGACGTTAATGGCGGGCATCGTCACCGCCACCACCCTGGCCGCCATGGCGACGCTGCCGGTTCTTATATTGCTGGCCGGGCCGTAGCGGGCGGCGATCCGGCGCCGAAAAAGTGATTACAATCGATCCGATTGGTGTAATCTGATAATTATTATCATTCCAGTCAATATGGAATATGGCTGGGAGAATTCCGATTTTGTCCGATATAGCCACATACCGAATTTTATATATCGAAGACGATGAGGACGTCGCCGAGCTGTGCCGGCTAATATTGGCGGCAAAGGGATACTATATCGAGACCGCGCTGACCGGCGCCGATGGCCTGGCAAAATTCAAAGATAATCCCTTTGATATCGTCCTTCTGGATTACCGCTTGCCCGATACCGATGGTCTTGAATTGGCCCGGATATTGCTGAATATCGCGCCTGATCTGCCGATTGTGTTCATCACCGCCAAGGGAAGTGAAATGGTCGCCGCCGAGGCGCTTGCCATCGGCGTTGCGAATTACATCATCAAGGACACCATTGAAGTCTATGAATATCTGTTGCCGGAAGTGTTGCAAAAAATCGTTGCCGGCCGGGAAAGCAAGCGCCGCGCCGAAGAGCAGCTTCGTCTGAGCGAAAGCCGCCTGTCCAGCGCACAGGAGCTTGCCAAGGTCGGCTATTTCGAACGGGATCTGTTATCGCAAGATATTTACTGGTCCGACAACAACTATGAAA
>CAUZTZ010000066.1:0-15266 GCA_963582805.1 Alphaproteobacteria bacterium | reverse complement strand
TCTGGTAATGGTAATGATGGTAATACTAACGCAGGAAACAACAACGAAGGTGACACCAACGCGGGAAACGATAATGTTGGTGATACTAATGCAGGTGATGGTAACACAGGTGATACCAATGCAGGAGATAACAACGTAGGTGATAACTCAGCCGCAGGAACTGATGGCGGAGAACCTAGTGAACGGGTAGCAAAAGAAGCTGACAGTGAAGACACGGCGTTTGCAGGTCAGTTAAGCGCTAGCGATATCGATGGCGACAGCCTGAATTATTCCCTGTCAGATCAGGGCGCGCCGGAGCATGGCTCTGTCACAATCAACGCGGACGGCACCTATTCCTACACGCCCGATGCCGATTATAGCGGCACCGACAACTTTACCTTCACCGTCGATGACGGCGCCGGTGGCACCGATACGGCGACCGTGACCCTATCGTTCACCGGCGTCGCCGATGATCCGGTTGTCGTGGTCAGCGACGACACCGGTGTTGAAGACAGCTGGACCCAGTTGCATTTGGACACGTCGCTCTCCGATACGGACGGCTCGGAAACCTTAAGCCTCACCATTTCCAATGTTCCCGATGGTGCGATGTTAAGTCCCGGCACCAACCTCGGCGGCGGCGATTGGACGGTTTCACCTGAACAATTGCATCTGGTCTGCATCCTGCCGCCGGATGATTATTCGGGCGAGATCGACATGACCCTCTCGGTAACCTCGACCGAGGATGACGGCGATACCGCCACCGTCGACAGCGCGTTCACCGTAACCGTGACGCCCGCCGGCGATGTCACCGTGTCCGTGGACGACGTGACCGGAACCGAGGACGCGGCTGAGATCGGCTTGGGCCTGTCCACCGAATCCTTCTCCATCGATGATGCGGATGGATCGGAAGTGCTGCAATCAATCGAGATTACCTTCACCGATCTGCCCGATGGCGCGGTCGTCAATAACGCCACCTTCAACGAGGAAACCGGCACCTATTCGGTGCCGACTGCGGCGGCGCTGGCGATTGTCTCGGTGAGCGCGCCGGAAAATTGGAGCGGCGATTTCAACGTGACGTTGGAGGTCACCTCCAACGAAGGCTCCGCCTCGCAAAGCTTCGGTGTCTCCGTCAGCGCCGGCAACGACGCGCCGGTAATCGATGCCTCGCCGGTCTTCTCCATGGCCGAAGACGGCGTCATCACCATATCGGAAGAGCAATTGCTGGTCGGCGCATCGGACGTGGACGGCGATGCATTGTCGATCACCGATCTAGTGGTCAATGGCGGCACCGGCGATCTGGCTGGACCCGACGCAGACGGTAATTACACCTATACGCCGCCGGAGAATTTCAATGGCGAGGTGTCGGTAGAATACAATGTCTCCGATGGAACGCTGAGCGTTGCGCAAACCGCCGACATCACGGTAACGCCGGTCAACGATGATCCCGTTGCCGTGGCCGACGCAGATACCGTAGCCGAGGCCGAACTCAGCGTCACCGGCAATGTGATCACCAACGATTCCGATGTGGACGGCGATGTGCTGAGCCTCACCCAGGTTGATTTCGGCGGCGTAACGCATACCTTCGCCGAGGGCGAAACCTCCATGACCCTTGAAGGCGATCACGGCACCCTGACCATCGCCACCGATGGCTCCTACACCTATGAAAAAGCCGAAGGCGACGGCGGCACGCCCGCCGAAACGGTCAGCGCCGGCGGATCGAGCGCCGATGCCGGTGATTGGGCCGATGCGGGCGTCACCATTTTCGCCTTTGATTTCGGCACCTCCTACACCGACGGCGATGGCAATTTCGATGCATCGGGCGCCGACGACAGCGCACAATTTACCAGCGAAGGCGTTGGCGTCGAAGGAACCCAAGGCGCCGGGCAGGCGTCCAGCCAAATTGAATATGACAGCCAGAGCGGCGATTCCGAAGCCCTCGCGTTGAGCTTTGATACCAGCGTTTCCAGCGCCGAAGTTACGGTTTCACGGCTCTACCACGAAGAAGGCAACGACGGCGAGCAAGGCCAATGGCAGGCCTTCGATGGCGACGGCAATCTGGTCGGCACCGGCACTATCGATGACTCGACGGTCAGCTATGACGGTTCCAGCAATGTGGGCACGCTGAACATCGATCTTGGTGGCACCGCGTTCTCGACCGTGGTCTTTACCGCAACGGCAATGTCCGGCAGCGGCAGCGACTTCAAGGTGCAAGGGGTGGAGTTCGAAACCGTTGCTACCGACGGATTTGTGGCCGGCGGCGAAGATGTCTTCACCTACACCGTTGCCGATGGCGCCGGCGGCACCGATACCGCCGCCCTGACCATCACCGTCGAGGCCGACAATTCGGCGCCAACGGTTTCGACCGCGCCGGCCTTTGTCATGAACGAGGACGGCGTCATCGTCATCACCGAAGCCCAGCTTCTCGAGGGCGCGTCCGATATCGATGGCGATGCGCTCAGCATCACCGATCTGGTGGTCAATGGCGGCGAGGGTACTCTGACCGGCCCGGACGTTGACGGCAACTTCACCTATCAGCCGAGCGCTGATTTCTCCGGCAATGTGTCGCTCAATTATAACGTGACCGACGGCGGCGCATCGGTGCCGCAAACCGCAACGGTTGCCGTTGCCGGCGTCGCCGACACCCCCGATCTCGCCACCGGCGTTACCGGCGTCACCGAGGTGCTGGCCGATACCGACGTGCCGGTTTCGCAATCGCTTCTGGATCAGGTGGACGCCGATAGCGCCGATACTCTGGCCGGCGAGGCTGGCGATAGCGCCGATACGCTTTATGGCGGCGCCGGCGATGACGCGCTGTCCGGCGAAGGCGGCGACGACGTGCTCTATGGCGGATCGGGCGACGACGATGTGACCGGCGGCGACGGTGATGACAGCGTATTCGGCGGCGACGGCATGGACGCGCTCTATGGCGGATCCGGGGTTGATTATCTCTCCGGCGGCGAGGGCGACGACGTCATTTATGGCGAAAGCGGCAATGACATCATCCTCGGCGGCGCTGGCGATGATCAACTGCATGGCGGCGACGGCGATGACGAATTTGTTTTCAATCTGGGTGATGGCAACGACACCATCTTTGATTTCGGAGCCGGTGACGAGATGACCTTCGATGGCGTCAGCCTGGCCGACGGTGACAGAGTGGATATCACCACCGACGGCAGCGACGTGGTCATTACCATCATCGGCAAGGACGGCACCGAGACCAACAAGGTGACGCTGAAAGACAGCGCCGAGGATTCCGGTAGTTCCGCCGATTCATCGACCGGATCGGATAATGTCGGCGACGGCTATTCGGTCACCGAATCCGCCGAAGGCGGCGTTACCATCGTGGTTGATCAGGTCACGTAATACCAATTCATTACGAATTTTTGGGGCCGCCTGTTACCGGGCGGCCCTTTTTATGGATATTCGGATCGCGCCGTCCGCCGAAGACGCTGTTTTCGGCTTTTCCGCTTTCATCGGCAGCGCCCGTGAAGTGATCATCGCCTGGAAGGCGTCGGTGATGCGCTGGGCATGGGGCATAAGGTACGGGAAGTTTTGCGCATGCTCGAAGCTGTGGCGCATGGCCGGGTTCATTTCGAATATCAAAATGCGGCCATCGTCCAGGACGTTGAAATCGACGCCGAAAAAATCCAATTTGGCGATGCCGTGCAGCGATTTGAGGGCGCCATAGGCGGTATCGCCAACGAAAGCGGCGGGATCATCCAGATAGGCTTGTTCCAATTCCTGCATCCACGGCGTCGCGGCCATCACGGTAGTCCGGTTGAAGCCGTGCACGTTCCACACATTGTCCACATGGTGGACCACCGGATAAATCTCGCCGTCGATAAAAAAGACCCGCATTTTCCGAAAATAATCGCCCCGGAAGGGATGCAGCACATATTCGATGACGTAGTATTGGCCGGCGCTGGCGGCGGCGAAATAGCTTTCCACCGCGGAAATGGTGTCGGCCTTGATGGTCGAAACCGCCGTGTGGGTTCCGGTGCGGCGCAAAATGACCGGCAGCGCCAGGCCCTCGCGGCGCAAATATTGTCCCGCATCAAAGGGCGTATCGGGGCGCCAGTCGAGGCGCAGGGTTTTCGCAAAGCGCACGCCCGTTGTGTCTATCAGGCGCTGGTAATTGTTGTCGCGGGTGCTGTTCAGAACCTGGACCGGATCGTTGATCACCGGGACGGCCGGATTGCCCGCAAGGTATTTGGCTGCGGCGGCCAGCGAGCGGCCCTCCAGATCGGCGTCGGCGATGGAGTTGACGACGATCTGGTGGCTGGGGATGCGGTCGAAGTTAAGAATGTTTTCGTCGGCGATCAGGAAATTGATGGTGGTGAAGCGGTCTTGATCCCAAAGCGCACTCGATGAAAAATTGCCGCCGCGCAGGCGCAGCCAGTGGGCGGCTTCGGGCGCCACCGAATAGTAGGCGTTCTGGACGCCGCGCAGGCGCAATATCCGGGCTTCGGGCGCGCGCAGGCTGGATAGCACCGAAATCGGACTTTTGGCGACGCCGTTTCGCAAGGTGGCCCCCGCCAATTTTACCCGGCCCAGTTCCCGCTGCACCGCCGACAGGGACAGAAAACCGCGGGCGTCGCCGGGATGCTTTTTGATCACATGTTCGAAAACCGTGGCCGCCCGTTCCATGTCGCCGGTCTGCACCAAAATATCGCCAAGCTGCATCATCAGGCGCAAGCTGGCCGGGCGGTATTTGAGCGCCTGCCAAAAACAATAGGCGGCATCTTCCAGTTGCTGCAAAGCGATATAACAGAGACCCAGCCCGCGCCAGGCATCGGCGTCACCCGGTGTTCGTTTCAAATATCGGCGATAGGCGGTGGCGGCTTCTTCATTGCGCCCGGCGCGGCGCAATCCCTGCGCCCGAGCTGCACCGCTGCCAGCAGCTTCGGCCACGGGCTGCTAACCCCGGTGCAGGAAATGCGCCCATTTGAGGGCGCCGCCATGATTTTCCACATGGTTCAGCAACGCCGACGCGACGCGCCGGTCATACAATGTGCCGGAATCGGCTAAAAGCCGCGCCGTCGCCTCTTCCAGCGACAGGCCCGAGCCGCCGTCGCGGGGGCTGCACAAATCCACAAAGGCGTTGGCGGCGGCGACAATGCGCGCTGTCAGAATGATCGCCTCGCCGGTCAGGCCTCCGGGACCGGAGCCGTCGTAATGTTCCGACGAGTGGCGGATGGTATCGACCACCGGCCCCTCGAAATCGATGTTGCCGAGAAGCTGGGCGCTAGTCACGTGGGCGCCGGTCAATTGGCTGCGCTCGTCTTCGGCCAATTCGTTTAAGGCGCGGCCCATCAATTCCGGCGGCACCAGCACGGTGCCGAGGCTGCGGAGGTTGCCGGCGAAGTCGGCGGTGTCGATCTGATGGCGGTCGCAATTCAACTCCTCGGCGATGGCGCGCGCCACGTCGCCCACATCGGAGGACCGCGTATCGGAGGTGGGGTCGCGTTTATCGACGACGCCGGCCAAGGTGGTCACCAGTTGCTTCAGCCGCGCCTCGCTTTTCAGCTGTTCGCGCGAAAACTCGGTGATGTCGTCGAGGATCATCAGGATGCCCGGCGGATGGTCGCGGTCGCCGCGCAATGGGATGTGGTCCGACTTTAAGACTTCCATCTCGCCGTTCTCGTCCTCGAAGCGCTGGATGAAGGCCTTACGGCCCTTTTGCACCGATTCCTCGATGCCTTCCTCTTCCAGATCGGCGAATTCCTTCAAGATGTCCTTGTTGACGTCGGCGTAGAATTTCGCCTTCACCGGCCCCATGATGCTGGCCATGGTCTTGCCCATCATGTCTTCAGGCTCGATGCCGGCCGCCTTGGCCGCCGGCTCATTGGCAAATGTATAGGTGGTGGTGCCGTCGACGGCGAATATATGCGTCGGTTGCGAATTGGTGATCACCCGCATGAACTTCGAAATATTCTCGAACCGCTCCGACGAAATGCGGAATTTTTCGGCCGCCGCCTCGGCGCGCAAAGACGTGCCGTGACGCCAGACCGCGATCATCGCCACGGTCACGCCGATGATGATCAGCACGAATACGACGAAGATGGTTTGCAGCCGGCTTTCGTTGGCGGCCAACGCCTCGGCGCGGGCAATTTTTCGCACCAGCACCCAGGGCACGTCGGCCAAGGCCCGCGAGGTTACCAGCACCTCTTCGCCCGCATAGTCGCGCTTGATGGCAAAGCCGCCCGGCGTTTTCAGCGCGAACGCGGCCGCCAGATCCTTGGTGTCGAACGCCATGGAGCGTTTCAGCGGCGCCGTCCGGTCGGCCAGCGGCGACAAATATTCCACCGAATTGGCCTTTTTCCGCACCAGATAGGTCTCCGATGTTTTCGACGTGTCGCCGGGCTGCTTCATCAGATCGAACAATTCCTCATCGACGACGCGGATGCCGATAGCGACGCCGATGCCCTTGGCGTTACTGTCCGCCTGCACCCCATAGATAGGCAGCACAAAGCCGATGGTCGGATCGTTGGAAGCGCCCTTGTACATATCGATCACCGCCGGCTCGCCGTCCAGCGACGTGGCGATGGCTTTCCGAATATTGCCCGACATGCCCGGCATTTCCGGCGTGGCCACCAGCGGCTTGCCGTCCGCATCGGTCAGCGCCATGCCGGCGATGCCGGCCCGCTCCACATTGGAATTGGTCACCTGGGCCGGCGGCGGCGCGGAAAATCCCGAACGGTCTGCCATGGCCACCAGAAGATTGTTCAAATATCCCTGCTGGGCGGCGCCGTCGGTGACCTGGCCTGAATCGCCCTTGGAATCGGACAGTTCGGTCAGGTAAAGCTGCAAGGAAGCGTTTTCGGTCAAATCCGCAATCACATCGAAATTGCCATCGATCCATTCATTGATTTCGGCGACGCGGCTGTCGGCGACGATGCCGAGACGGATTTGCCATTCATTGAGGGCCCGCTGGCGCTCGCCCTCGACGAATTGAAAGGCAAAAAAGACGCCGGCGCCGATCACCGCCAACAGAACGACGATGCCGATGGCCACCATGCGGTTGACCTTGCCCTTCGAGCCTTCGCCCTCGGCGTCTTTGTCGTCCGTGGCCGCATCGGCCTTTGCGTCTGCCATTTCATTCTCTCTTAAACGTGCTCGGCTACCATAAATTAACGATCAGAGCATTCAAAGCGGATTTGCGCCGGTTTTTTTACCAGGACTGTGTTCCCGGTCACAGACAAGTGGGTTGATTTTTGGCCAGATTGGTTAAAATTAGGATAGTGGCTTGGATTTTTCCCCGGCCCGAAGGTAAACTGGATTTATGGCGCGTAACCTGACAATTGCTCCGCTTAAGCTGGCGATGGCGACCGCCGCTTTGGCAGCCATTGTGGTCTTGGCGCCGGCTTCGGGGCCGGCCGAAGCGGCGCCGTTTTCCATTCAGAGCAAATCTGCCGGCGCGGATAATTCCGATGGGCTGAAGACACTGACCGCGGCGCGCAAGCGCAAGCGCAGATCGCGGCGGCGTGGCCGTTCCACATCGCGCAGATCGGCAACCACGGCGGCCGCCACCCGCACCGGTATAGCCAAGCGCAAAGACACCGGTAACGCACTTTTGTTCGGCACCCACGAGACCTTGTCGAGCAACTTCAAGCCGTTCAAGAAATGGTCCGGCGCCATGCAACGGATGTCCAAGGAGCAGGCCAATCTCGGCAGTTTCAAAAAGCGCTCCAAGAAATGGATCGTGTTTTTGGACGGCCTCAAGGGCAAGGACGAGCTGACCCAGATCAAGGCGGTCAACAAG
Organism: Alphaproteobacteria bacterium; assembly: GCA_963582805.1. GTDB lineage: Bacteria > Pseudomonadota > Alphaproteobacteria > Rhodospirillales > UBA2165. Next base: position 7,525 of record CAUZTZ010000066.1, on the reverse strand, counting down.
TTCATGAACAAGTCCAAATATATCCAGGACAACAAGAACTGGGGCATCAAGGATTATTGGGCCTCGCCGGGTGAGTTTCTGTCCAAGTTCGGCGATTGCGAGGATTATTCCATCGCCAAATATATGGCGCTCAAATATATTGGGATCGATCCGGCCAAGATGCGCATCGTCGCGGTCAAGGATCTCAACCTCAAAATCGGCCACGCCATTCTGGCTGTCTATCACAAGAAGCGCATCGTCATCCTCGACAACCAGATCAAGATCGTCGCCGACAGCCGCAAGATCCGGCACTACCAGCCGGTCTATTCCATCAACGAAAAACATTGGTGGCGGCACCGGGTCGGATAGGGTTTCCCGCTTTCCCCAAAATATCTTTCCCCGATGCCTTCGGCGTCGTATCAAGGCGCGTCTGAAATTTTAAATTTCCGTTTTGGGGGAGATGCGTTCGTGATCAATGCGGCCATGGTAGGGCTCGGCTGGTGGGGCCGGTATATCGTCGGAAGGTTCTCCGGCGAAAATGAAAGTCAGCATCTTCGCTTCCGGCGCGTCGTCGATATCGATACCGCCGCCGCAGCGGGTTTCGCCGATGATCACGGGCTTGAATTGTCCGCCGATCTCGGCACTGCGCTGGCCGATGATGTGATCGACGCGGTCATTATCGCCACCCCCAATAGTCTGCACGGAACCCAGATTGCGACCGCCGCGGCGGCGCAAAAACATGTGTTTTGCGAAAAGCCGCTGGATCTGAGCCACGCCGCCGCCGCGGCATCGCTGGCGGCTTGCAATAGCGCCGGCGTCGTCCTCGGCATCGGCCATGAGCGCCGCTTCGAGCCGGCCATGGTCGCCGTCAAACAAATGTTGGAGGCCGGCGCGTTGGGCACCGTCATGCATCTGGAGGCGAGCTTCAATCACGACAAACTGGTCGATTTGCCGGCCGATAATTGGCGCGCCTCGGCGGTCGAGGCGCCGGCTGCCAGCCTGACCGCCACCGGCGTCCATATGACCGATGCCTTCCTGCATTTTCATGGGGAGATTGAAACGGTTTACGCGCTCACCGGCAATTGGGCGGCGAATTTTCAATCGGGGGATTTGTTATCGGTGCAGCTCCGCTTCAAGGACGGCGCCACCGGCTATATCAACTCCATATTGTCATCGCCGCTATTCAGCTATTTCCGCGTCTTCGGCACCAAGGGCTGGATACAGGTGAGCGATTCCAGCCATCCCAGCGAGCCGGGGGTATCCACCATGACCATCTGCCGGGGCGAGGGCGATTTGGAAACAAGGGAATTCCAGTCCATCGATACGGTGCGCGCCAATCTGGAAGCCTTTGCCATCGCCGCCGCCGGCGGCGCGCCCTATCCGTTCTCAGGGGCTGAGTTGACCGGCAATATCGCCGTCTTCGAGGCCATCTGCGCCTCGGTGGAAAGCGGCGCGCCGGAGCCCGTGGGCTGAACGGATTTGGCGCCAAATAACCCCATATACTAGGCGGGTGCAAAGGCACCTCGCGGTCTCCCCAATGCCGCTTGCACCGGTCAATCTATTAATTTATGCATTGTCTTCTATAAGAGCGGGGCGCGCCATATTGGGATACCCAAAAAATTCGGCAGCCCCCGTGTTTCGCCGTGCAGTTTAGGAGGAAAGTTTATGAGGTCTGGTAGAGCAAATTTCGGAATCACCGGCGTCGATTGGCAACAACGCATCAATTGGGACCGGCTTCGCAAATACCGGGTCGAGCGCGCCCGCGACCGCATGAAGGCGGCTGGCATTGGCGCCCTGTTGCTGATGTATGACGAGAACGTCCGTTATGTCACCAGCACCTTGACCCCTGGCTGGAACCGCCTCAAACCCGGCCTTCGCTATGCCATGCTGTGCGGCGACGGCGATCCGATCATCTTCGAACAAGGCGACATCGGAACGCAAATTGCCCGCCATGCACCTTGGATTCCGGAAGAGAACATCCGCTATTCCTACGCCTGGATCAAAGGCGCTGCTGGCCCCGCCTCCACCCAGCAGGTCAAGAAATTCATCGACGCCGCCAAGTACGAAATGAAACGCCACGGCGTTGAAGGCGAAAAGCTTGGCGTTGATTTCATCGACATCAACATGCTGAAAGCCTTTGAAGAAGAAGGCATCACTTGGGTCGATGGTATGAGCCCGATGATGGAAGCCCGCGCCGTCAAAAACGAGGACGAGCACGAATGTATGCGCATTGTCGGCGCCATCGGCGATGCCGCCCACTGGGAATGCATGAAGTTCCTGGAGCCGGGCATAACCGAAAACCAGGTCACCGCCCACATCATGCAGTTCCTCTACAACATACCGGGCATGGAAGACGTGGAAGACGTGATTGTCTCATCGGGCCCCAATACCTGGCCTAACTGGCGCAACTTCTCGGACCGCATCATCCAGCCAGGCGATATTGTCTTCATGGATTTGGCGGCGCTTACCTGGAACGGCTATAAGTCGTGCTACTACCGCACCTATTGCGTCGGCGCCGAGCCAACCCAGGAGCAGAAAGACTATTACGCCAAGGCGCTGGATTGGCTGCAGGCCTCCATCGACGCGGTAAAAGTTGGCGCCACCACCCGCGATATCGCCGAGAAATGGCCGTCGGCGAAGGAAGCCTGGGGCTATGAAGAAGAAGACCAGGCGGCCGCCAACCTTTGGGGCCACGGTCTCGGCCTCGCCCAGTACGACCCGCCGGTGATATCGCGCATCTGGTCCTTGGATCATCCCATCGAAATTCAGGAAGGCATGGTCTTTGCGCTCGAGACCCAGCACGGCAAGCCGCTGGAATGGGGCGTCCGTATCGAGGAAATGGTCATCGTCCATTCGGATGAGACCGAGCTGATCACCCATTTCCCCATCGACCGGATCATGCCGGTGAAGGTGATCTAAGGGGTATTTGGAAACGCAAGATACAGAGGGGCATGGACGGACCGGTCCGTGCCCCCCTTATCTATTTAGATTAGGTGTTTAGAGCACATGAGCGATCTTGTCGTTCCACTATCGTCGTCCGCGGCCGCCGATGCCGATCTGTTCGGGCCGAAAGCCGCCAATCAGGCTGCCCTCGGCCTCGCCGGTCTGCCGATCCCGGGCGGCTTTTGCCTGAGCGCCGATGCCTACCGGCTGCAATTGAAAACGGCGGGCGTCGATAAGGCGATTGCCAAATTGCCGTCGGCGGATTTGATGGAAGCCCGGCTGCTTACCAACGATATCCGCATCGGCCTGTTCGATAGCGCCATCGCGCCGGAAATCCTGGACCCCCTGTTGGCCGCCCGCCAGGAGCTTGAAGAACGCACCGGCGTGCCCCTGGTGGTGCGTTCCTCGGCCCTGGTCGAAGACCGCGAAGGCTCCAGCTTCGCCGGCCAATTCGAAAGTTTCTTGGGGCTGGATGGCGAGGGCGAGTTCCTTACCGCGGTGCGCGCCTGTTGGGCGGCGCTCTGGTCGGTGCGTGCCTTGCGCTATATGGGCAGCCACCAGATCGATCCTTCGGGAACGGCGATGGCGCTCCTCGTGCAGCCCTTGATCGAGGCGATATCGTCCGGCGGCGGGCTCAGCCAGACCGCCAATGGCGGCATGATTTTGAGCGCCACCTGGGGCCTCGGCGAGGCCATTGCGCAAGGCGAGGTGGTGCCCGACCGCTATGAGCTGGACGCAGGAGCTGCGATCAGCCACGTGGATACCGGGCGCAAGACCCACAAGATCGGCTGTCATTTGCACGCGGCGGAGCATCATCATACGGCCAAGGTGGCCAAGGATTTGGTCACCGAGCGCTGCCTGGATGATGATCAGGTGATCGAGCTGGCCGGCCATTTAAAAAAGGCCGAAGCGATGATCGGCATGGCGGCGGAGATCGAATGGGCGCGGGACGAGGCCGGCTTCAAAATGCTGCAAGTGCGCCCGTTGCAGATGGAAACGTCCGAGGTGCCCGACGAAATATGGGCGCGGCGCCCCGGCCTCAAGGGCCATCCGGCGGGCATTGGCTGGGGATCGGGCAAGGCCTGCGTGATCAATTGCGAGTGCGAGCTGGCCCGCGTCGGGCCTGGCGATATTTTGGTGACCACGGTGGCGGGCCCGACATTAAGCCAGATTTTGCCCATGGTATCGGGCGTCGTCGCCGAGCTCGGCGGCTCCACCTCGCATCTGGCATCCCTGGCCCGCGAGCGCGGCATCCCCATGGTCCTCGGCGTGCAAGACGCGACGACGACGATCCCGGACGGCAGCCAAGTGGCAGTCGATGGGGTGGCCGGGATTGTGCGCTGGATCGCGGAGTAGGGGCTCCGCCCTATTCCGCCACTTTCAACCCGATCGCCCTGGTAAACACCTGCATACCGTAATGAAATGCGATGAAGGTGCCGATTTCCATGATCTCGGCTTCGCTGTAATGGGATTTGCCTTCGTCATAAAACGCCGCATCTACGGATTTGGGCTCGGTGTACATCAGCTTGGCATAGCGGAGCGCCCATTTTTCTTTGCTTGAGAAGCGCTCATCGTTTTCGAAATCACCGCAGCCGGCCTCGATCATTTCCTCGGTCAGGCCCGCCGCCGCCGCCGGCTTGGAACGCAAGGTCCCGAAATAAGGATCGCCGGCCTGGCGCGCCAGCATGATGCGGATAATCTCTTTCAATTTGTGATCCACGGCGCCGTCCACGTGGGAGCGGGTGAGGGAATCTAACAAGGCTTCGGTATAGCCGGGCACCTGGCTCAAAACCCGGATGAAGTTCTCGTCAACGGCGCCGATCTCGGCCGCTTGGGCGCGCAATCTATCCAGCTTGGCTTCGCTCACGATTTATTCCGCCGCTTCGTCCGGGGCGGCCGAGCGCTGCACGGCGCCGTCCAGATGCGAGACCGGATTGTCGCCATAGATGCGCCGGCTTTCGTCTTGGTCTACCAGCCGCCCGTCGGGGGTGAACATGGGGTAAAAATCCAGGCTGCCGAAAAAGGTGTGGTAGCCGATATTGAAGCCGATGAAAGCGCCCAGCTCGACAATCTGGCTTTCAGAATAATGTTCGGCCAATTCGGCATAGATGGTGGAGCCGATTTTTTCGGGCGCATTGGCCATCATGTCCGAATAGCGCAATGCCGCCCGCTCAGGCCCGGATATTTTTTCGCTGGTCTCGTAGTGATCGATACCGTCGTCGATCTGGTCTTCCGTCAAACCCTGCTGCTTCGCCGAAGCAGACCGGACATTGCCTCAATAATTACAATCGGCCATGCGAGATAATTGGACGCGGATGATCTCCTTCAGTTTGTGATCGACGGCGCCGGTGGAAAACACCGTGCCCCAGGCGACATACATGGATTTGGAGAGCGCCGGATTGTGGCCCATCATGGCGTGGAAGGCCGGGTCCGGCGCCCGGTGCTTTAGGCATTGCCTGACATAGGGTTCCAGCGGCCCTTGTTGCAGCGCATCGACGTCCAGCATTGTGATGTTCGGCATCGGCTGATCCTGTTATTGCCAAGGTCCCGGACCATGCCACATCGATCCTTGTATTTCCAGCCATGGGCTGGTCACATGATCGGGACCGGGGAGATTTACATGGCAGCGGCAGGTTTCTTCGAGGGGCGCGGGTTCGGCACCGGTTTGGCGCTGGTTGCAGCGGTCTTCTTCGCCCTCTCCAACACCATTGTGCGCGTCGCCTATGACGGCGGCAGCGATCCTATCTCGGTGTCCGGGACCCGCTTCTTTTTGCCGTTTGCGATCTTAGTCGCCTTTGCCCTTTGGCGCGGAAACCCGCTCATTCTGCCTCGCCGAGAAGGCTTTTGGGCCCTCGGGCTCGGCGTCGTCACGGCACTTTATACGGTGGCGCTTTTGACCGCCCTCGACCGCTTGCCGGTGGGTATCGCCATATTGGTGTTCTATCTGTTTCCGATCCTCACCATCGCCATCAGCGCCATCATGGGCTGGGCGAAATTGTCGGCGCGGACGGCGGGCGCCGCGCTGGTGGCCTTGGCCGGTCTTGTTTTTGCCCTTGGGGTACGCATCAATGATTACGATTTGGGCGGCATCGGACTGGCGGCGGCGGCGGCGCTCGGCCTGGCTATAGTCTCGGCGGTTTCGGGTCGGGTGATCGGCAAATCCGATCCGGTGCGCGCCACCATCTATATGGCGGTGGGCGCCACGGTTCCGTTGCTGGGCATGGTCGCTGCGGCCGGCGGTTTTAACTGGCCCGCCACCGACGCCGGCTGGGCCGGATTGGTCGTCACCAACATTCTCTACGCCGCCGCCATGATCGGATATTTCGTGGCCATCAGCCGGGTTGGCCCGCCGATGGTGGCCACCATGTCGAACCTGGAGCCGCTGGTCGCCATCACCGCCGCGTTTTTGCTGTTTGGTCAGACCCTGGCGCCCTTGCAACTGGCCGGCGCCGCCGTCGTTGTGGCCGCCCTCATCGTCGCCGCGCGTCCGCCTAAATCTCAGACAAGTTAGTGGCGGGCGAAGACTTTGGCGCCGCCGATGGCACCGAATATCAGTACTTCATAGGCCACCTTTTTGGCGCCCGCCTTGCCCGCCGGTGGGCCCGGATTTCCCAGCACCGCCAAGCCGCGGGCAGCCACAAAAAAACCCGGCGGCCATTGCAGGCGCCGGGTTTTCTTAGGCTTTAAAACAATCAGTCGGCCAGGGTTTCCTCGGCCAGCTTTTTGAACTCGTCGTCCTTCATCAGGCGCTTGTGCACCAGGCCCCAATCCTTCACCGCCATCAGAATTTCCATGGCCTGTTCGTCGGTGTATCGGATCTGGTGGTTTTCCAGATGATGTTTGACGTTGTCGATGCCCGAGCCCTTGCCGATAACGGCGACCGGGTTTTCCTGGCCGACCAAGTTCGGGCGGAATGGCACCACGGTGGTCAGGTCTTCGCCGAGCCCGCAGTTCAAAAGCCAGGTGGCAATGATGCCACTTTCGATCTTGAACAGATCGTCGCCGACGATCGGCCGGTTGGTGGGGATATTGATCTTGGCGATCTTGGCGACCATATCGGCCAGCGGTTTCAGCAACTCCGTCTTGATGCCAATATCGATGTCATAAAGGGTCAGCAGCGCCATCACGGTTTCTTCCATGGGCACGTTGCCGGCGCGCTCGCCGAGGCCGAGGACGGTGGACTGGATCACCTCAACGCCTTCGGAAACAGCGACGATGGTGTTGGCGATGCCGAGACCGAAATCCATATGGAAGTGGGCTTCCAGGGGCACATTGGGGAGCCGCGCTTTCACGGCGCGCACGAAATAGGTCATGGCGTGGATCGAGGTGACACCCATGGTATCGACCAGGGCGAGGCCGTCCATATGGCCTTCATTGCCGACCCGTTCGATCAGATCGATCACCCACTTCAGCTCGGAGCGGGTGAAATCGATGGGAAAGAAAACCACTTCCATGCCCTGGTCGTGGGCGAACTTGGTGGCTTCGATGGATAGATCGATGGCCCGCTCCAACTCCCAGCGGTAGCCTTTTTCGATCAAATGCTGGCTCGCCGGCACTTCCATGATGACACCCTGGACGCCGGCATCGACGGCGCGTTTGACGT
>CAUZTZ010000065.1:0-15311 GCA_963582805.1 Alphaproteobacteria bacterium | reverse complement strand
AGCCGTCGAAGGCATAACCGACCACCAGCGACGTGCGCCCATCAATGCGATCAAACAGGCAGCGCGGCATGACGTGGAAATGATAGACCCCGCCGCGCGCTGTATGGCCGTTGCAGAAATCCAAAAACTGGTCCAGCAGGGGGTCGGCGGTGCCGTGCTGGGGCGCCTCGTTGGGGCCGTAGATGGGCAAGCCATTGACCGCCACGGCGATCGGACCCAACAGCGGAACCTGTTGCTTGGCAGCGGCGATGCCGGGGCGCCTTGGAATGCGCCAGGTGTAATTCTGCGCCTGCAGCGGATTGGGGGTCACCGGCACAAATTCGAAATTGGGGATGCCGTTGCTTTGGATAATGAGATGATCATTGCTGCAGCCGGCGCGCAGAAATGGTTTCTGCTGCCCGGCCGCCAACGTCCCACCGGCGAGCTTAAGAAAATGCCTGGCCTGGGCGCAGCCGGCATCGGTGATGGTGGCTGCAAATTCCTTGTTTTGGGATTCCCGGCTGGAGGCGACGCAACCGGCCAACAAGGCGACAGCGCCGATGCCAATTGCCAGGGCGCGCATCTGTCCGGAACCGCTCTAGCCGCCAGGGCCGGGCATGTCGGGCAAATCGAATTCCAAAATGGACATATTGAAATCGAAGGAAACGTCGCCATCCTCATCGTCTTTATAGATGATGCCGACAAATTCCTCGCCGATATAAACCTCCACCGATCCATCGGCCTGAGGCCGCTCACGAAGGGTAATATGGGTATTGCCGAATTTGTCGCGCAGATATTTCTGGACCCGGGCCTGCTCTTCGTCGGTCACGTTCGCAACTCCTTTTTACGGCGATATGGCCCTTGTGTAACAGGATGCGGCGCGCCTGAAAACTCCTTAGACGGCGCGTGCCAGGCGGGCCTCGATGCGGCCGAGATAGATGCCGGCGGCGATGATCACGGCGCCGCCGGCCCAGACCCAGATTTCCGGAATTTCCGAGAAAAACACAAAGCCGACGATGGCCGCGAATATCAGCCGCGAAAACGACATCGGCGACACCGCCGTCACCTCGCCCACCTGATAGGCCTTGGCGAACATCAGACCGGCGGCACTGGACAACACGCCGGTCATGAACAGCCAGAAATATTGCTCCAGGCTCGGCCATTGCCAGACAAAACTTGCCGGGATCAAGGCCAGGGGCACCACCAGGAGGGTTGGATAGGCGACCACGGAAACCACCGTATCGACGCGCGTCTGCACCTTGCCGACGATCAGGAACACGCCCCAAAAGACGGCGGACGCCAGCGCCGCGAGCGCGCCCAGGGACACCGCCTGGAAACCCGGCCGGATGATGATCAGCGAACCGGCGAGCCCGATGATCACCACCATCCAACGCGCCGGACTGGATTTTTCGCGCAAAACCAGGATGGCGATGACCGATGCAAAGATCGGCTCCAACAAGCTCAACGATACCGCCATGGCAAACGGCGTCACGATCAGCGCCCAATACCAAAACAACAAGGCGAAGGTCTGCATCAGGCCGCGCAGCGCCATCAAACCGGGGCGCGCCGGGACAAGACCTTGCCGCCCGGATCGAATAAGAAATGGAATCAGGAACAGGAACCCGAACAGATTGCGGAAAAATACCAGCTCAAAAGCATGAATTTCAGCTCCCAGCTTGCGGATCAGGGTGAAATTGATGGCGAACACGGCCGAGGCCAGCATGATCCAGACCATACCCTGGATATTGCCGGAACCACGCGATGCGCCGCCGCCGGATTGGGCCGGCGTATCTGTCATTTGGATCCTTTACAGGCGCTGGGCGCAAATAAATGGGGCGCGGTTTCGCCAAACGGCGGCGAGCCCGCGCCCCAAAAACTAATTCCTGTCTTATTCGGCTGCCGCTGCGGTCTCGATCAGCGTGCCGCAATATGTCTCCCGCCGCTTGAGGGCGGCGTTGAAGGCATCGCCGAAATCTTCGGCAACGGAATTGATGATGGCGTCTTCGGCCAACAACGCATCCGACCAGGCTTTGAGCTTTGGAAAGCCGTCGAGGGCGCCCGAATGAACGATATTTTCGATCATCTGGAAGCGTTGCAGGGACGGCGCGTAAGCGGCATCCACGAGACACAATTTGTCGCCATTGAAAAATGGCCCGTCATTGCCGCGCTCGGATTCCAGCGCCCCTTCGAGCTTGGCCAAAACCACCGGAAGGGCTTCCAGCGCCGCATCCAGATCTTCCTTGGTCTTGGCGTAGTTCACCTTGCCGAAAGCGCTCGACCAGGTCGGCGTATAATCGGTCCAAGCCCGGTTGCGGGCCCGCTTGATCGGGTTTTCCGGGTGCAATCTCGGCGCCACCATTTCGTCCAGGAACTCGGCGATGGCGTTGGATTCGAACAGAATCTCATCATCCACCTTCAACACCGGCACCTTGCCGTGGGGCGAGATTTCAAGAAACCAATCGGGCTTTTCCTGAAGGTTGATATAGGTCACTTCGAAGTCGATGTCCTTGGCACGCAAAAGAATCACGGCGCGCTGAACCCAGGGTCAGGTTTTGGAACTGATTAAATGGTATTTCGTAGCCATTGTTGTCCTCCATTGAAGTTGGCCAGAGGGTGGCACAGCCGCCATCGCCAAGCAAGTGCGACGGGGCGAATTCGGCAATCGAAGCCGCCCGGTTCCGTTCAAATTCGTAATCTCCGGCGGTTTCAGGGCCGCTTTTATGCCGGGGCTTTGCATAGTGCCTTGAAAAGCGGGTAAAAGGGGCAAATGAAACAAGTCATGCAAAGCGCCCGTTCGGGCAAGCTGGCGGTCAAGGACGTGCCGGCCCCCAATCCCGGCGCCGGCGAGATTCTGGTGCGCACCCGCGCCTCGGTGATCTCGGCGGGGACCGAGCGCATGGTCGTCGAATTCGCCAAAAAAAGCCTGGCCGGCAAGGCTCAGGCGCGCCCGGACCTGGTCAAAAAAGTGCTCGCCAAGGCCAAGACCGATGGCCTTCGTGCGACCTATTCCGCGGTCATGGCGCGCCTCGATGAGCCGCTGCCCCTGGGCTATTCGGCGGCCGGCGAAGTGGTTCGGGTGGGCAGCGGCCTGGAAGGGATATTCCGCACCGGCGATAGGATCGCCATGGCCGGCGCCGGCGTCGCCAATCACGCGGAATATTGCATTGTGCCGCGCAATCTGGCGGTACCCATACCGGCCGGCCTTGGCAACGAGCTGGCCGCCTTCGCCACCCTCGGCGCCGTTGCCCTGCATGCGGTGCGCAATTTGGATGCCCGGCTGGGCGAATGCGCCGCCGTCATCGGCGCCGGTCTGGTCGGCCAGTTGGCGGCCCAGTTTCTGCGCCTTGCCGGGGTGCGCACGCTGGTCTTGGATTACGATCAGGCGCGCCTTGATCTGGCCAGACAATTGGGCGCCGAAGCCACATTAAATTTGGGCGAAGGCAACGCCGAAAGCACCGCCCGGGAGATGACGCGCGGCCTCGGCTGCGATGGCATTCTGATCGCCGCGGCCACCGATAGTGCCGAGCCGTTCCAAACCGCCGCCGCCATCGCCCGCGACCGGGCGCGCATCTGCCTGGTGGGCGCGTCTGGAACCGAATTTTCCTATGCCGAGTTTATGAAGAAGGAGCTGTCCGTGGTGGTATCGCGCTCCTACGGGCCGGGCCGCTACGACGCCGATTATGAGCAGCGCGGCCAAACCTATCCGCCCGGCTATGTACGCTGGACGGAAACCGAAAACCTGGCCGAATGCCTCCGCCTGATGGCCACCGATGGCCCCCGGCTGGATGTCGAGCCGATGATCAGCCACCGCTTTGACATTAATGATGCCGAGGATGCCTACGCCATGGTGCTCGGCGGCGGCGAGGCCCATATGGGCGTCGTGCTCAACTATCGCGACGAAGAAACGCTGGCCCCGCCGGCCATTACAAAAACGGCGCGGCCTAAGTCCGATCGCTGCCGCATCGGCGTTATCGGCGCCGGGCAGTTCGCCGGCGCCGTGCTTCTGCCGCAACTAAAGAAACTGGCGGGCGCCGAGCTGGCCACCATCGTCGCCAACCGGGGCGCCTCGGCGGACCATGCGGCTGAGAATTTCGGTTTTGGACAAGCCGCAACCGACGCCGCGGCGGTGTTTGACGACGGCGATATCGACGCCGTGATCGTCGCCACCCGCCACGACAGCCACGCCGAATATGTGTGCCGCGCCTTGGCCGCCGGCAAGCCGGTGCTGGTGGAAAAGCCGCTGGCGCTGAACCAAGCCGGGATCGACGAGATTATGGCCGCCCGCACCGCCTCGGACGCGTTTTTTCAAGTCGGCTTCAACCGCCGCTTCGCGCCCCTTGCCGTCAAGGCGCGGCAATGGCTGGACGGGCAGACGGGCCCCAAATTCATAATCTTCCGCATCAATGCGGGTCCGGTGCCCGCCGATAGCTGGATCCAGAACCGAGATGAAGGCGGCGGCCGTATCCTTGGCGAGGTTTGCCATTTTGTTGATCTGGCGCGCTTTTTCGCGGGCTCTGGCATCATTTCGGTTCAAGCCGACGCGGCGCGCATCGATGGCGGCTCCGGCGATGATGTCAGCGCCAGCCTGCGTTTCGAAGACGGCTCCTTGGCAACCATTGCCTATACGTCGCTTGGCGACGCCGCGCACCCGAAGGAATGGATTGAGATTTATGCCGGCGGCAATGTGGTATTCATCGACAATTTCCGCACCCTGACCATCACCGAAAACGGATCGGCGCAAAAGACATCAGCCAGCCAGGACAAGGGCTTCGCTGGCGCCCTCAAGGCGTTCGTGGACGGGGTGAAAAATGACGGCCCGGTCATCGACGAGAACGAGTTGATCGAAACCAGCATGGCCACCATGGCGATCCTGGATTCCCTCAGCGCCGGCGCGCGCATCGATCTTGGTCAGAATTTGAGAGCCAAATCATGACCCCCGCCGATCACAGCGCTTTGGCCGCCGGCCTCGAAAAAATGGCGGCGGCGCGCGTGCTTTGTGTCGGCGATGTGATGCTGGACCGTTTCGTCTATGGCGATGTCAGCCGCATTTCGCCGGAAGCGCCGATCCCGGTATTTCGCACCGGCGAGCATATTTCCATGCTCGGCGGCGCCGGCAACGTGGCCAGGGGCGCCGCCGGCCTCGGCGCGGCGGTTCATTTTCTGTCGGTCATCGGCGAGGATGAGGCGGGCGCCGAAGTGAACGGCCTGCTATCGGAATTGTCCGGTGCTGAATTTGAAGTCTTTACCGATAGGAGCCGCAAAACCGCCATCAAGACCCGCTATATCGCGTCCGGCCAGCAGATGATGCGCGCCGACGACGAAACCGTGGCGCCGTTGGCCAAGGATTTGCGGGCCAGGCTTTTGGCCGCCGCCGAAGCGGCCCTTAAAACATGCCCGGTGATGATTTTGGCCGATTACGCCAAGGGCGTGCTGGCCGATGGTGTGGCCGGTGACTTGATCAAGCTGGCCAGGGCGCGCAGCGTCACCGTCATCGTCGATCCCCAAGGCTTTGATTATAGCGCCTACGGCGGCGCCCAGCTTATCACCCCCAACCGCAAGGAATTGGGCGAAGCCAGCGGCTTGCCGGTCCAGAGCGATGCCGATATCGCCGCCGCCGCCCGCCACCTTATTGCCGCCCACAAGATCGATCGGGTTCTCGCCACGCGCAGCGCCGATGGCATGACGCTGATCGGGGACGGCGGCGAGGTTCGCCATTTTCCCGCCCACGCCCGCGAAGTGTTCGACGTATCGGGCGCCGGCGACACGGTTGCCGCCACCCTTGGCGTCGCCCTGGCAGCCGGACTGGGCGAAGATCAGGCGGTGCAACTGGCCAACGTGGCTGCCGGTATCGTGGTCGGCAAGGTGGGCACGGCGGTCGCCACCAGCGGCGATGTGGCCGCCGCGTTGTTGGGGGCTCTGCCATCGGGGCGCGGCGACAAGGTTAAGACCCTGGACGCGGCGCTCGGCCAGTTGCGGGAATGGCGCGCTCAAGGGGCCAAAATCGGCCTCGCCAGCGGCTGTTTTGATCTGTTGCATCCGGGCCATCTGGCGGTCATCCGCAAGGCCAAAAACGCCTGCGGGCGGCTGGTTATCGGCATCAATTCGGACGCCTCCACCCAGCGCCTGAAAGGCCCTGATCGGCCGATCCAGAACGAAGCCGCCCGCGCCGAGGTGATCGCGTCCCTGGAAGCCGTCGATATGGTGGTCATCTTCGCCGAAGATACGCCAGAGGCGCTGATCGGCGCCATCAAGCCCGACGTGTTCGTCAAAGGCGCCGATTACGCCGTCGATGAATTGCCCGAAGCGGCCATCATCAAATCCTATGGCGGCGAAATATTGCTGGCCGAGCTGGAAGACGGCTTCAGCACCACGGCAACCATCCAAGGCATGAACGGCGAAACTGGTTAACCGCCGCCGTCCAAATTTTGCAGCACCCGGCGCCAGGCCGATGATTCCTGGTCGTCCAGACCGGCCAGCGGTCTTGGCGGGCGCCCGGCGTGGGCCTTGGACATGACCTTGGACCAAAGGCGCGCCGGCGCGCCGCCGCCGGTGACTTGGCGCATCGGTTTGGCGCTATCGTTGCCCATCCAGATACCGGTGATCAGATCGGCGCTGTAGCCGATGAACCAGGCATCGCGAAAATCCTGGCTGGTGCCGGTCTTGCCCGCCGCCGGCCGGTCGATGGCGGCGGCCTTGCCGGTGCCCGATTTGATCACCCCGGCCAGCATGCGGCTCATGGCGGCGGCGTTATCGGCACTGACCACGCGCCCCGGCCCACCGCCGGCGCGCCGGTAAATCACCGCGCCGCCTTGGCCTCGAATTTCGGTGATGCCGTGCGCCCAGACGCCGGTTCCGCCATTGGCGAACACCGCATAGGCGGCGGTCATTTCCAGCAAGCTGACTTCCGCCGCGCCCAAGGCCAAGCTGGCATGGGCGGGCAGATCGGTGCTCAGACCCAAATCCCGGGCGGCTTCGATGACCCGGTTGCGCCCGGCTTTCTCGGCGATCTTGACGGCGATGATATTAACCGATTTGGCCATTCCCTCGGCAGCGGTTATGAAGCCCCGGAAGCGGCCATCATAGTTGCGGGGCTTCCAGCCATCGATATCGATGGGCGCATCATTGAGCCGCGTTTCCGGCCTTATGCCGGCGCGCAAACCGGCCAGATACACCACCGGCTTGAACACCGATCCCGGCTGGCGCATGGCCTGAACGGCGCGGTTGAACTGGCTTTTGGCATAATCGCGGCTGCCCGCCATGGCGCGCACGGCGCCGTCCCTCCCAAGCATGACCAACGCGCCGTTGCCGATATTGGACGCCTTGCCGATGCGCGCCAGATAGCGCTTGAGCTGGCCCTCGGCGAGCGCCTGCAGCCGGGGATCCAGCGTGGTCCGTACAATCACCTTGCGGGCGCCGGCACCTACCAGGTCGGGAAGCTGCTCGGTGATCCAGTCGGTGAAATGACGGCCGATTTTCTGGCGCGCCCTTGCTTGGGCGAAACGCAAGGGGCGCACCGTTTCCAGCCGCGACGTGCCTTGGGTCAGGTACCCGGCGGCCAGCATATTACTGATCACCGTTTTGGCGCGCCTTTTGGCGGCGGCCGGATTGACCAGCGGATTGAGCCGCGACGGCGCCTTCAAAAGCCCGGCGATGACCGCCGCTTGATGCAGATTGAGGCGCGTCGCCGGCACGCCGAAATAGCGCCGGGCCGCCGCATCGATGCCATAGGCACCGGCGCCAAAATAGACCCGGTTGAGATAGACCGTGAGGATCTGATCCTTGGTGAAATTATGTTCCAGCCAGAGGGCCAGAATGATCTCGCGCACCTTGCGCCGGATGGTCCGCTCCGGGGTCAGAAACAGGTTCTTGGCCGCCTGCTGGGAGATCGTGCTGCCGCCCTGGCGGATGCGCCCGGCGCGCGCGTTCACCCAAATGGCACGGGCGATACCGATCAGATCGACGCCGAAATGCTCATAAAATCGCCGGTCCTCGGTGGCGATCACCGCTTGCGGCACGAAAAACGGCAAATCCCGCACCTGCACGGCGGCCCCCGAAACATCGCCGGTTTGCGCGATCTCGGTGCCGTCGGCGGCTAATATCGTCACCGATGGGCGGCTTTGCACCTTTGCGGCGCCTTCCACCGACGGCAGATCGTAGGCGAAATAGCCGACGCTCAAGGCCGCGAACAGGGCGCCCCATATGGCCAGGGTCAGCCCCCATTTGAGAGTAAAGCGCAGCCATCGCCAGCCTCCGGGCGCTGCGGCTTGTTGCGGATTTTTATCGGTATTATCAGCCATCCAACACCTTATTGGTGATGGCGGTTAGAATAGGGTTAACATGAGGCTTCTTTAAGGCGCCTCGCAGCCATGCAATTTGTGCAATTCGCCCGGATCGATGCGGCTGCCCTTTAAATTGGCGCGCCAGGCTTCCACATGGCGCAAGTCGGCATTGCGCAAGTCGGCGGCGCGCAAATCCAGGCCACGCAAATCCGTATCGATCAAAACCGCGCGTTTGCCGTCGGCGCCCGAGCGCCGCCATTCTTCATGACGGCTGAGAATTTTATCCATCTCTTTTTGGTCCATCGGCGCAGCCTCCAATCAAACGTCCAAATTGACCACGTTGAGCGCGTTCTCCTGGATGAATTCCCGGCGCGGCTCAACCACATCGCCCATCAGGGTCGAAAACACGTCTTCGGCGCTGTCGGCGTGGGTCGCCTTGATCTGCAACAGGGTCCGCACGTTCGGGTCCAGCGTCGTTTCCCAAAGCTGATCGGGGTTCATTTCACCCAGCCCTTTGTAGCGCTGGATTGAGATGCCCTTGCGCCCGATCGCCATCACCGCATCGATCAGCGACACCGGACCGGGAATGGGATAGGAGGTTTCCTTGGCCACCAGGGTTCCGTGCCGGGAATAATTCTTTTGCAATTCCGACGCATGGCGGTCGATGGCGCGGGCCTCGACGCTGGAAATGACGGTGCCGTCGATAATGTGGGGACCATCGGGAACGCCGCGCAAAACCCGCATAAACGACAAGCCGCCGTCTTCCAGAGCCTCGCCCTGCCAGCCGCGGTCAACCTCGGATTCCAGTGCATCAAGACGTTTGGCGATGTAGACCGCCACCTCGTTGGCTTGTTCGGGGTTGCTAAGCACACCGGGATTAAGGGCGCCCAGAATAGCCGCCTGTTCGACGATTTTCAGGGGCACGCGGGTGATCAATCCGGTCAACTGGGCCTTGGCGAGGCGCGCCTGCTCGACCAATTCCCGCAGCTCCTCGCCGCCGACCTCGCCGTCATCGGCGGTTTTGTATATGCATTCATCGACCGCGACATCGATAAGATAATCGTCAAGAGCCCGATCATCCTTGAGGTACACCTCGGAATTGCCGTGCTTGGCCCGATACAGCGGCGGCTGGGCGATATAAAGGTAGCCGCGGTCGATCAATTCCGGCATTTGCCGGTAAAAGAAGGTGAGCAAAAGGGTCCGGATATGGCTGCCGTCCACATCGGCGTCGGTCATGATGATGATCTTGTGGTAGCGCGATTTTTCCGGATTGAAATCTTCGGGACCGATACCGGTGCCAAGCGCCGTGATCAGCGTGCCGATCTCGGCGGAGGACAACATTTTATCAAAGCGGGCGCGCTCCACATTGAGGATTTTGCCGCGCAAGGGCAGGATCGCCTGATTGGACCGGTCGCGCCCCTGTTTGGCGGAGCCGCCGGCGGAATCACCCTCGACGATGAATATTTCGCTTCTGGCGGGATCCTTTTCCTGGCAATCGGCGAGCTTGCCCGGCAGCGATGAAATATCGAGGGCGCCCTTGCGCCGCGTCAATTCGCGCGCCTTGCGGGCGGCTTCGCGGGCGGCGGCGGCCTCGGCGATCTTGCCGATCACCTTTCTGGCTTCCGCCGGATGCTCCTCGAACCACTGGTTCAACTTTTCGCCGAGAATGCTCTCAACGATCGGGCGCACCTCGGACGACACCAATTTGTCCTTGGTTTGCGACGAAAATTTGGGGTCCGGCACCTTCACCGACAACACGCAGGTCATGCCTTCGCGGGCGTCATCGCCGGTGATCGACACCTTGGCTTTTTTCGACAATCCCTCGGTTTCGGCATAGGCGTTGATGGTGCGCGTCAGCGCGCCGCGAAAGCCGGCCAGATGGGTGCCGCCGTCGCGCTGCGGGATATTGTTGGTAAAGCACAAAGTGTTTTCGTGGTAGCTGTCGTTCCATTGCAGCGCCACTTCCAGGGTCACGCCGTCCTTTTCGCCGCTAACCAAAATGGTCGGATTGAGCGCCGTTTTGGCGCGGTCCAGATACGTCACAAACTCGAGCAAACCGCCCTCGTAAAGCATGTCGACGGTTTTAACATCCACATGACGCGCATCGGTCAGCGACAAGGCAACGCCGGAATTGAGGAAGGCAAGCTCGCGCAGACGATGCTCCAAGGTGGCAAAGTCAAATTCCAGGTTGGTGAAAGTTTTCGGCGACGGCACAAAGGTAACCTCGGTGCCGGTTTGCCCGTCCGCATCACCGGTTATCTCCATCGGCGCATGCAGCTCACCGTCCTTGAAGCCGAGCACATATTCCTTGTCGTCGCGCCAAATGCGCAGTTTCAAATCGCTGGAAAGGGCGTTGACCACGGAAACGCCGACGCCGTGCAAACCGCCCGATACCTTGTAAGAGTTTTGATCGAATTTGCCGCCCGCATGCAGGTGGGTCATGATCACCACCGCCGCCGGCACGCCCTCTTCTTCGTGGATATCCACCGGAATGCCGCGCCCGTTATCGGTGACCGTTACCGAACCGTCGCCGTTCAGTTGAACCGTGACCTTGTCGCAATGCCCGGCGAGGGCTTCGTCGATGGCGTTGTCCACCACCTCATAGACCATGTGGTGCAGGCCCGATCCGTCGTCGGTATCGCCGATATACATACCGGGACGCTTGCGCACCGCATCGAGCCCGCGCAAAACCTTGATCGATTGCGCATCGTAAGCTTCATTGCCTTCGCCGCCATTTTCATCAGCGGCTGTAGGCTCTTCGCCTTCGTCCTCGATGTCATTATCGCTCATACAATCCGTTTCCTTATCAAGAGCCCCGGCGCCCATTTTGGCGCCCGGTTAAATTTGGGATCAGTCAACCGGTGTTATGCGGCCGTTATCGATGCGAAATCTTTGCGCGGCGGCGCCCAGCGCCTCGAACACCGCTTCGTCGGTGCCGGTCATCCAGGCCTGCGCGCCAAGCGCGGCAACCAGTTCGAACAAGGCGCCCCGGCGCGTATTGTCGAGATGGGCGGCAACCTCGTCGAGCAGCAAAAGGGGGCTGTGTCCCCGGTCCTCGGCCTGCAATTGGGCGGCCGCGAACACGATGGAAACCAACAAGGCCTTTTGCTCGCCGGTCGAACAGCGCGCCGCTTCCAGCCCGGCGTCCGAATGACGGACCAAAACGTCGCTGCGGTGCGGACCGATCGAGGTGCCGTTCGCCGCCGCATCTTTAGCCCGGCTGTCGCTGAGAGCTTGGCGCATTTGATCTTCGGCGGCCAGAGCCGGGCCGGCGGCCAGCCAATCTTCCAGCGCGCCGCCGAGCGAAATAATGGCGCCCGGAAAGGGGCCCGGCCCGCGGGCGGCGACCGGGCCAAGCCGGGCAATAGCATCGCGGCGGCGGACGGCGACGGCAACGCCGTGGCTCGCCAGCGAATCTTCGACCGAATTGAACCAGTCCTGATCCGAGGAGCCGTCGCGCAAAAGCCGGTTGCGATTGCGCAGGCTCTGCTCATAGGCATTGAGCGGCCCGGCATGGTCCGGATCAAAGCCCAAAATCAGCCGGTCGATGAAACGGCGGCGCGCCGATGGCCCCTCCAGAAACAACCGGTCCATTTGCGGGGTCAGCCATTGAGCGCTGATCTGACGTCCCAGCTCGGCCTGGTTCTTTGCCGGCGCGCCATCCAGCTTGATCACCCGGCGCGCGCGCTCGTTTTCCGCGCCGTTCTGCAGATAGCCGGTGCCCAAATCCATTTCATTACCGCCCCGCTCGATACGCGCCGCCACCGCCCAGGCACGAGGGCCGCCGCCATCGTTTGCGCCTTTTGCGTCGACGCGGCCAACCTCGGACAAGGGCGCCCGGCGCAAACCACGGCCTGGAACAAGATAGGACAGGGCTTCCAGCAGATTGGTTTTGCCGGCGCCGTTGGGTCCGGTCAGCACCACCGGACGGCTATCGGTTTCCAGGCGGACAAACGGGTAACTCCTGAAATCGGTGAGGCTGAGCCTGCGAACCGAAATTCGCGCCAATTCCTGGTCCAGGCTGCCGGCACCGCCGGCGTTTCTGGAATCACGCGTGGCATTTTCCATCAAATTCAGGAGTGCATCCTCTTAAACGCGCATCGGCATCAAGACGTAAAGCGCGCTGTCATCGCCGGAATCCTGAACCAAAGTCGGCGAGGCCGCGTCGGACAGCTTGAGGCGGGCCAATTCGCCGTCAATCTGCTGAGTGATATCCAACAGGTAACGTGAATTAAAGCCGATCTCGATCTCGCCGGAATCGTAATTCACGGACAATTCCTCGGTCGCCGTGTCATTATCGGGACTGCTCGCCGACAGCATCAGATTACCGGCCGACAGGCTCAATTTGACGGCGCGGGACTTCTCCGTCGAGATCGCCGATACCCGGTCAACCGCCGCCGCGAACTGCTTGGCGTCAACTTCCAGCTCCTTGTCGTTTTCCGCCGGGATAACCCGGTCATAATCGGGAAACGTGCCGTCGATCAATTTGGAGGTCAGCACACAATCTTCGAAGGCGAACCGTATCTTGGTTTCGGACAGCGATAGCTGCACCTCACCCTCGGCATCCTCGATCAATTTGCGAAGCTCGGTGACCGTTTTCCGGGGCACGATGACGCCCGGCATGTCGGCGGCACCCTCGGGCCGCGGCAAATCGACGCTGGCCAGCCGGTGGCCGTCGGTGGCCACGGCGCGCAAAACCGGCGTGCCGTCATTGTCGGCGGCATGAATATATATGCCGTTCAGATAATAGCGGGTTTCCTCGGTCGAGATGGCAAAGCGGGTGCGATCGATCAGATTTTTCAGCTCGTCCACTGATATGGCAAAGCTGTGCGGCAGCTCGCCGCCGGACAGCACCGGAAAATCATCGGTCGGAAGGCAGCTCAGCGTGAACCGGGAGCGCCCGGCAACCAAAACCAATTGGCCGTCGCCGCCGGTACAATCAAGCTCTACCTGGGCGCCTTCGGGAAGCTTGCGGACAATATCGAACAAGGTGTGCGCCGGCGCCGTGGTCGAGCCGGCCACAGATACATCGGCGGGGATTGTTTCGACGATATCCAGATCCATATCGGTGGCGTTGAGGCTGAGCCGCCCGTCTGGGGCATCAAACTTCACGTTGGACAATATCGGTATGGTGTTGCGCCGCTCGACGATGCTTTGAATATGGGCGAGAACCTTCAGCAGCAAACCGCGTTCGATGGTAATTTTCATGGGTTTTGTTCGTTCCCTATGGTCAAAGGTTGCCGGCCCTGCCTAAAAAATTCACACAAATGCCGCGCATGCGTGTTTTGTTAATGTTCTTACAAATCCCGCGCCGTGCCCCGGCAAACAAGGGACGCCGGGAACGGCAAAACGATTCGCCCGTTATTATAGCAAATATCATTGAAAACCGAAGCAATTTCGAAGGCGGCGGCAGCCTTTTTGGGGCACCGGCCATTGTTCGAACATTGATCGGCCAATGATCGGCAAACGGAAGAGCAACCGGCGGACGGCTCAGCCTTCGAGCATCCGGCGCAACAGTTCCACATCTTCGGCAAAAGTCGAATCGTGGTCGCGCAATTCATCCACTTTTTTCACCGCGTGCATCACCGTGGTGTGGTCGCGGCCGCCGAATTTGCGTCCGATTTCCGGTAACGAGCGCGACGTCAATTGCTTGGCCAGATACATGGCAACCTGACGCGGGCGCGCCACCGAGCGGGCGCGGCGCGCCGAATGCATGTCCGACACGCGAATATTGAAATGCTCGGCCACCCGTTTTTGGATTTCTTCAATGGTGACCCGGCGGTCGTTGGCGCGCAGCAGATCGTGCAGCACCTCTTGCGTGGTCTCCAAGGTCAGCTCGCGCCCGATCAGTTGCGTATGCGCCGCCACCCGGTTGAGCGCCCCCTCCAATTCGCGAACATTGGAGGTGATTTTATGGGCCAGGAATTCGAGCACTTTTTGCGGCGCGTCGATTTCAATCTGTTCAGCCTTGGATTCCAAGATGGCCAGGCGCAATTCATAGGTGGTGGCGTGAATATCGGCGACCAGTCCGCAATTGAGGCGCGATTTGAGGCGTTCCTCGACCCCTTCCAGGTCCGAGGGCGATTTGTCCGCCGACAAAATGATCTGGCGGCCCTGATCAACGAGGGCGTTGAAGGTGTGGAAAAATTCTTCCTGGGTCGCATCGCGTCCGCCAATGAATTGAACGTCATCGATCATCAGAACATCGACCGAGCGGAACTGATCTTTGAAATCGACGGTATTTTGCTCGCGTAAGGCGCGCACAAACCGGTACATGAATTTTTCCGCCGACAGATACATCACTGTCCGGGTTGGATCACGCTGCTGAATTTCCCAGGCAATGGCGTTCATCAGATGGGTCTTGCCAAGCCCGACGCCGCCATAAAGGAACAATGGATTAAACGGCACCGAAGGCGCCTCGGCCACCCGGCGCGCGGCGGCATAGGCAAACTCGTTGGGTTTGCCGACCACGAATTTGGAGAAAACAAATCTGGCATCCAGCGGCGCCGAGATATCGGAGGCAGCCGACCATCCGGTCGCCGGCGCAGCGCTCTGGGCGGTCTCGACCGGCGTTTCTTCTTGTTCGGCCTCTTCGCT
Organism: Alphaproteobacteria bacterium; assembly: GCA_963582805.1. Classification (GTDB taxonomy): domain Bacteria; phylum Pseudomonadota; class Alphaproteobacteria; order Rhodospirillales; family UBA2165. The sequence goes on along the minus strand of CAUZTZ010000065.1, from coordinate 456 downwards.
CGGGCGGACTTTCGACTTGGGAACGACGCGCACCTGAACCGAATGCACATTCTCATTCTCGCCGGCCCACAATTCCTTCAGCCGGTCGAGGTAATTGGCCTTGACCCAATCGCGCATGAAGCGGCTGGGCACGCCCAAGCGCACTTCGCTGCCTTCCAGCCCGGAAACCGAAATAGGCTTCACCCAATTCTCAAACGCGGTGTCTCCAATCTCGGCCTTTAGCCGGGAGGAGACCCGATACCATTCCGTCTGAAGTTGTTGATCATCGCGAGACGTATTCATTCAATTGCCAGCCATCAATATACCACCCACCTGGACGCTAGAGCCTACAACCCGGCCCGCCGAACCGCCGTCTGGCATCGCGAACTTTTATTTAGAGGCAAAACAGAGAATATATTTGCCCCCCCCTTGAATAGTCCCAGACATGAGCGAATTCTCCCGCCCACATGCCAGAAA
>CAUZTZ010000064.1:0-15349 GCA_963582805.1 Alphaproteobacteria bacterium | reverse complement strand
GCCCAGTTTTTCCAAGGGTATGGAGTGGGATCAGGCGAAGAAAACCATTCTGCATATCCACGAAGGCTTCACCGAAGGCGTGGCGGAAGGCGATGTGATCGTTGCCGGCGCCAATTTCGGCTGCGGCTCGTCGCGCCAGCAGGCGCCGGCCAATTTGAAGATGCTCGGCATCGGCTGCGTCGTTGCTGAAAGTTTCGGCCGCATATTCTTCCGCAACGCTGTGGCTATTGCCTTGCCGGTGATGGCCTGTCCCGGCATTTCCGAAACCTTCAACGAGGGCGACGACTTGCATCTGGATTTCGAGAAATCCCTGGTCAAGAACTTGACCCAGGGGACCGAGATGCAAGGCGCCCTGATGCCGGAGGAATTGCTGAAAATCGTCCGCGCCGGCGGCGTTATGGCGGTCTTGAAAGAGGAAGCGGCGGCTTAAGCCTCTTCTTCTGGCCAGACAATAACGCCCTGATCCTGTAGCGCGTCGATGGCGCCTTCGTCCAAACCCAGCTCGCCCAGAATTTCGCGGGTATGTTCGCCCACCTTGGGCGCTTGGCGGCGCAGTCCGAATACATGCTCGCCCATTTCGATGGGCATCGGCGGCACCGGCTTGGTAACGCCGTTGGGAAATTCAATATCCAGCATGCGGCCATGGGCGTTCAATTGCGGATCGTCGAACAGATCACCCGGCTTGGCCACCGGCGCAAACGGAATGTTCATGCTGTCCGCCAGTTTGGTCATTTCCGGCAAGCTGAGGCTTTTTACGCAATCGACCACGTCGCCGCGAAACTCGGGCCGGTTCTCGACCCGGTCGGCGTTGGTGGCGAAGCGCGGGTTTTCGATGATGTCGGGGCGCTCGAAATGTTCCCAGAAGGCGCGCCAATGTTTGTCGCTGGTGAGGCCGATGAATATTTTTTCGCCGTCCGAGGTTTCAAACGCTTCGTAAATGGACCAGATGCCGGCGCGCGCGCCTTTCGATGCCATCGGCGGCGCCGGTTTGCCGGTGATCGCCTCGCCGGCCATATGCTGGGTCATCAGGAAGGTGGTCGATTCGTACAAAGCCGATTTGACGAACTGGCCGCGCCCGGTGCTGGCCCGCTCGAGCAGGGCAGCCTGCACGCCGATGACCGCGAACATGCCGCCCATGATATCGATCACCGAAGCCCCGGCGCGCAAGGGCTGGCCCGGCGGGCCGGTCATATACGCGAGGCCGCCCATATATTGCACCACCTCATCGAGCGCCGGACGGTGCTCGTAGGGGCCCGAAAGGAAGCCTTTCAACGCGCAATAAATGAGACGCGAATTGATCGCGGCCAGGTCTTCGTAGCCGCATTTGAGCCGGTCCATGGTGCCCGGTCCGAAATTTTCCAGGACCACGTCCGTGTTTTCGGCCAGCTTGTAAATCAATTCCCGCCCCTGGTCCGATTTCAGATCGACCGCCAGGGAGCGCTTGTTGCGGTTGAAGGCGTAGAAAAAGCCGGTGCCAAACCCGCGCATGCGGCGCGTTGTGTCGCCGTCCGGCGCGGCTTCGATTTTAACCACGTCGGCGCCGAGATCGGCCAGCAACACCCCCGCCGACGGGCCCATGATTGTGTGGCAAAACTCGAGGACGCGCACCCCGGCCAGCGGCAGGGTGTCGGAGGCTTGATCGCTCATATGTTTATACTGCTTCCGTGGTTTTGAAGGTGGTGCCCTGCCAGGCCTGATTGCCGCCGCGTAAACGCCCGGCCCCGGTTTCCCGGAAAAACGCCTTGAAGCTTTCGGGCAGCGGCGGCGAGTTGGGCACCGCCAGCCACATGCGCAGCAAATGCCGTTTCAGGGCCGGATCATCGTGGTCGGTAAACTCGGTGCGGGCGTGGAATACTTTAAGATTATTGGTAAACTGCATATCGCCGGGCGCGAAGGCTTTTTCCAAGGTGAGCTGTGGATCGCTGGTCACCTCTTGCAGCAATTCCAGGGCTTCGGTCTGCTCCGCCGTAAGCGCCACGTCCGCCGATTTGTGACCCCATTCGATATGGCTGCGAAGAAAGCGGGCGACGAAATGACCCTGTTCGGTGGCGAACACCGGCTGCAAATAATGGGGCGATGTTCCGGGCAGCTCCTGACCCCGGTGGCTCCAATAAAAGGGGCTGTACAAAACCGCCAGCAAATCGGGGCGGCGGCGCGCGATCTCGTTGTGGGCGGCGGCGGCGCTGACCAACTGGCTCAGGCCTCCCTGCTTGGCCACATTGAGGCAAAACAGCCCGGAAATGTCGCAGCCGTCCGAGTGAAATTGCAGCTCGTCATTGCCGGTATAGCCGCGGCCATGCTCGACGCCGGCGGTGGCGCCGATATCGCGCACATCGCCAAGCAAATCGCCATGCCGGCTCTGCGCCAGCGGCGTTCCCAGATGCTGGCCGATACCCCAATAGATCAGGCGCAGATCAGGCTCGGTAAAATCGGCGACCGGAAAACCGCGCAGCATGGCGAAGCCGGGCCCGGTTTGCAGCTGGGTGCGAACCCAGGCCAGCTCATCGACAAGACTTTGCAAGGGAAATGCCTCCTTGCCGAAGGCGCCGAGCTCCAGGCCTTTGCCGGTAACGCCGGCCAGGGCGCCGCGAACCTCGTCCAAATGCGCATCGGTAAACGGATGGCACCAATCGTCGTTCTTTACCATTTCGGGACCGCGCCATTCGGTGGCATCGGAAATCATTTCGTAATCTGCCATGCTCTTTCATCCAACCCCTCATATTGAGCAGCCAGTCTAATCGATCACACCGATATCTTGAAAGGCAATTCCGATTGCGCCTCGCCGATTAGGCGGTAGGATAGGTGAGCAAAGTTCAATTTTGGGAGGGCGAGATGGACCAGATCACACCGCACGAAACCACCCCGGTGCGCGGCGTACAAGCCGATGTGGCCGCAAAAATCCGCGAAATGGGCGCCAACTTCAACCCGGAGATTCTGGCCGCCACCCGCGATCTTTACCTGCCCCTTTTAAAGGCGCTGGATTGGGACGGCATCACCATTACCAGCGATATCCAATATGGCGATGACGATACGCGCAACCTGCTGGATGTGCATGTGGCCGCCGGCAAAACGTCCGGCCGGTTGCCGGTGGTTTTGTTTTTTCACGGCGGCGGCTTTGTCGAGGGCCACAAAAATAGCGAAGGCCCCTATGTTTATGGCAACGTGGCCAATTATTTCGCCGGCCAAGGCATGATTGGCGTCAACTGCACGTATCGGCTGGCACCCGATGCGCCATGGCCGGCGGGGGCCGAGGATGTGGGCGCCGCCGTTGCCTGGGCGCGCGCCAATATCGGCGAATATGGCGGCGATCCGGACCGCATTTATGTGATCGGCCATTCGGCGGGCTCCTCCCACGTGGCTACGTTCGCCTTGCACAAAGACTTGCAGCCCGATGGCGGGCATGGGGCCGCCGGCGTCATTTTGATGTCCGGCGCCTATGCCATCAATCCCGAACGGGTCAACTTGGCCTATTACGGCGAGGATGCATCCAGATATGACAGCATGGGTTTGCTTGGTAATTTGGACTGGGGCGACTTCGACATTTTCGTGACCGCCGCCGAGTTTGAACCGATCATGTTCGGCGCGTCGGCAACGGCGTTGGCGGCAGAACTGACCCGGCAATTCGGGCGGCTGCCCCGGTTCAAGCTGTTGCTTGGCCACAATCATCCGTCGCCGACCATGTCCATGGGCACGACCGACACAACCGTCGCGGCGGAAATACTGGATTTCATTCAAGGGCCGGGCGCTTAAATGCCGGCTTTGCTATCAGGAGGGGACATTGGCTGACATACAATACGAGGCGCCGGAAGATCTGGCCGCCGCATCGGCGTTGCTGGCCGGCGGCGGCGGCAACGCCCGCATTCTGGCGGGCGGCACCGATCTGCTGGTGCAAATGAAATTTGATCTGGTCGAGCCCACATTGCTGATCGATATCAAAAACATCGCAGAAACCCGCACCATCGCCGAAGAAGACGGCGGCTTTCGCATCGGCGCCGCCGTGCCGGGCGCCGAATTGGGCGAGCACGGGGCTTTGGCCGCCGCCTGGCCGGGCGTGGTCGAGGCGGCCGAATTGATCGGCTCGACCCAGGTGCAGGGGCGGGCTTCCCTCGGCGGCAATCTTTGCAACGCATCGCCCGCCGCCGACAGTGTGCCCGCGATGATCGCCGCCGGCGCCGTGGCCCGCGTGGTGGGACCGGACGGTGCGCGCGACGTGGCCGCCGAAGATATCGCCACGGGGCCGGGGCAAACGTCACTGGCCGCCGGCGAAATTGTCGCCTCGATCTTTTTACCCGAGCGCCCGGCCAATTCCGGCGACGCCTATTTGCGCTTCATCCCGAGAACGGAAATGGATATCGCGGTGGTCGGCGTCGGCATCTCGCTGAGCCTGGACGGCGATGGGGTTTGCACCCAAGCCCGGGTCGGCTTGGGCGCGGTTGCGCCGACGGCTTTGCTGGTTGGGCCGGCGGCGGACGCGCTCATCGGCACCAAGCTCGATGCGGCGGCGATGGACAATCTGGCGGCGGCGGTCAGTGCCGCTTGCAGCCCCATCGACGACAAACGCGGAACCGTCGAGTTCCGCACCGATGTGGCCGGCGTTCTGGCGCGCCGGGCGGCGTCGATTGCGTACACACGGGCAGGGAATTAATCATGGCCAAAATACACGTAACCACGAATATCAACGGCGATGAGACCGAATTTCTCTGCGCGACCGAACAGACATTGCTGGATGTTCTGCGCGACGAATTGCACCTGACCGGCACCAAGGAAGGTTGCGGTACCGGCGATTGCGGCGCCTGCTCGGTTACCATGGATGGACGGCTGGTCTGTTCCTGTCTGGTCTTGGGCGTCGAAGCGCAAGGCCACAAAATCGAAACCATCGAAGGCATGGCCGACGGCGAAGCGCTGCATCCGTTGCAGCGCAACTTCATCGATATGGCGGCCCTGCAATGTGGTATCTGCACGCCGGGCGTGCTGGTCGCCGCCAAGAACCTGCTGGAAAAGAACGCGGACCCGACCGAGACCGAGGTCCGTTTTTGGCTGGCCGGCAATCTCTGCCGCTGCACCGGCTACGACAAAATTATCCGCGCCGTCATGAATACGGCCGCCGAAATGAGAGGAGCCTGATCATGCCCGATGAAGTGAACACGGAATTTAAATGGGTCGGCAAACGCAATCCCCGCCCGGACGGCGCCGATAAGGTCACCGGGCGCGCCAAATATGGCGCCGATCTCTATCTGCCGGGGATGCTGACCGGCAAAATCCTGCGCTCGCCTCACGCCCACGCGCGCATCAAATCCATCGATACCTCGGCGGCCAAGGCCTTGGCCGGCGTCAAGGCGGTGGTCACCAGCGATGATTTCCCCGATATCCCCTTTCATACCGGGCCGCACGGACCAATGGTCTCGGATTTCAGGGATTTTTCCTGGAATATGATGGCCTTTGACAAGGTTTTGTATGACGGCCATCCGGTCGCCGCCGTGGCGGCCACGTCCGAATCCATCGCCCGTGAGGCGTTGAAATTGATCGAAGTGGATTACGAGGTTCTGCCCCATGTGATCGATCCGGTGGAAGCCATGCAGCCGGGCGCGCCGATCCTGCACGATGACCAGTTCACCGTCGGCGAGGATGAAAGTACCGCCAAGCCGTCGAACATCTTCCGTATTCCGAGGGCCGAAAAGGGCGATGTGGAGAAAGGTTTCGCCGCCGCCGATCTGGTGATCGAGCGGGAATTCACCACCAAGGCGGTGCATCAGGGTTATATCGAGCCGCACGCCTGCGTCGCCAATGCGTCCGATGATGGGGTCGAGCTGTTCTGCTCCACCCAGGGCCATTTTGTGTTCCGCAACGCCTGCGCCAAGCTATTGGGCATGGAAATTTCGCGCATCCGGGTGACCGCGTCTGAAATCGGCGGCGGCTTCGGCGGCAAGAACAATGTCTATGGCGAGCCGGTGGCCATCCGCTTGTCGCAATTGGCGCGCCGTCCGGTGCGCATCGTCATGTCCCGGGACGAGGTGTTCCGGGCCACCGGTCCCACATCCGGCGCCCATGTGCGCGTCAAGATCGGCGCCAAGAAAGACGGCACCATCACCGCGGCAGAGGGCGAAATGACCTATCAGGCCGGCGCCTTCAAGGGCGCCAGCGTCGGCGCCGCCATGAACTGCATGTTCTCGCCCTATGATTTGGAGAACGTCAAGGTCTGGGGCTACGATGTGTGCGTCAACCGGCCCAAGGTGGCCGCCTACCGGGCGCCCGGCGTGCCGATGGCGGCCTTCGGCGTCGAGGGCGTGATCAACGAGTTGGCCGGCGAGCTGGGCATCGACAAGCTGGAAATGCGCCTCAAGAACGCCGCCAAGGAGGGCACCCAGAACGTCATGGGCCTCAAATACGGCCCCATCGGCTTTATCGATGTGCTGGAAGCGGTCAAAGCCCATCCCCATTACAGCGCGCCCTTGGGCGAAAACCAGGGCCGCGGGCTGGCCGCCGGCTATTGGCTGCATGCGGGCGGCATGAGCTGCGCCTCGGTCAATGTGTCCGACGACGGCACGGTGACGCTGATCGAGGGCAATCCCGATATCGGCGGCAGCCGCGCCTCGATGGCGGCCATGGTCGCCGAAGAGCTGGGCATCGAATACGAGAAGGTGCGCCCCATCGTCGGCGATACCTCTTCGGTCGGCTTTACCTTCCTGACCGCCGGCAGCCGCGTGACTTTCGCCACCGGCATGGCTTGCGTGCTGGCGGCGCGCAACGCCATCCAAGTCGCGTGCGAGCGGGCCGCCCAAATCTGGGGCGTCTCCGAGGAAGAGGTGGTCTGGGAAGACGGCCATGCCCGCCCGGCGGGCGCCAATGTGGGCGATCATGAACCCATGAGCCTCGCCGAGATCGCCGCCAAGGCGCCGATGACCGGCGGGCCCATCGCCGGCCATGCGGAGATTAACGCCACCGGCCAGGGACCGGCCACCGGCGCCCATCTGGTCGATGTGGAGGTGGACAAGGCATCGGGCCATGTGAAGGTGTTGCGCTACACGGTCTTCCAAGACGTGGGCCGCGCCATTTCCCCCGACTATGTGGAAGGCCAGCTGCAAGGCGGCGCCGTGCAGGGCATCGGCTGGGCGCTGAACGAAGAATATATCTATGACGACAAGGGCCGCCTGGAAAATCCCGGATTCCTCGATTACCGGGTGCCGGTGGCCTCCGACGTGCCGATGATCGACGTCTGCATGATCGAAGTGCCGAACCCGAACCATCCTTACGGTGTGCGCGGCGTCGGCGAGACCCCCATCGTGGCGCCGCAGGCCGCCGTTGCCAATGCGGTTGGCGATGCCGTCGGCGTGCGCTTCCATAATCTTCCCATATCGCCGCCAAGAATCCAGAAGGCGGTCAAGGACGGCGCGTCGGAGGCGTAGAGAAATGGCCCGCGTCGTCTTCATGGGGGAGGTGCGCCAATATACCGGCGACGATGACTGGGTGGAAATCGAAGCGCCCAACGTGCTGCAGCTGTTCAAAAAGCTGGGCGAGCGTTATCCGAGGCTGGCGCCGGTCCTGGAAACCGGTTTCGCCGTCGCCATCGATGGCGAGGTGATGGAGGACGCATTGCTGCAGCGCATCGATGACGCCAAGGAGATCGTCCTGGTGCCGAAGATGGAGGGTGGCTAACGCTATCGCATTCCGCCGAGGTGGTGGTAGCCGCTTAAGGTTTCCAGCCGATCGTCTTCGACGGCACCGCCGATTGTGAAATGATAAAGGCTCTGCCAGTCTTGGCTTGTCAGACCAAGCACATCCCGCATCTCGGCATCGAAAAAGCAGCCGATACCGGTGGAGCGAAGGCCCGCTGCCTCGGCTTCCAAATACAGCATCTGGCCAATGAGGCCAGCCTCCCAATGCAGGCGCCGATAGGCCCAGGGACCGTCGGCGGCCAAGGTCGATTCGAAATCGGAGATCATGCCCATGGCGAAGGCGCCGTCAGCGGCGATGTCTTGGCCGCAACTTATACTTCGCGCCGCATCCCGCATATCGCCTTCGCGCAAGAGATAGAGGGGCAGACCATCGGCCACCGCTTGCCAGGCAAAGTTGCCGTCGCTCGCGGCGCGGAGGCGGGAAGCGTGGCCGGTGTTGCGCGCCAGCAGATAAAGACCCGGCGCCAAGCCATCCACCCGGTGGACGAAGATCGCCAGCGACAGAGCGGGGGCGTAAGGCAGGGCGTTCCAGGGAACGGCGCCCGGTTGCGGCATGGTCCGGGCCAGCATCGCGAGGAAGGCGTCTTTGGATATGGAGGTGGTGCCATCCATGGCCACGGCGCTGCGCCGTTTTCGGATGATGTCCACGGCGGCGATGCCGAAATCCTCGCGCACGCCAGCCAGCAAAGGCATTGGCGGTTGGGCCGGAGCCGGCGTCCGGGGTTTCGCGACGGCGTCGACCGCCTCGATACCCCGCCAGCGCACATGCTGCCGGCTCAAACGGTTCGGAGTGCCCAGCCAGTCTCCGGTGATCGGGCCCGGCAGCGCGCTTGTCCCGGCGCCGGTATCGATGCAAACGGCGAAGTCGGGAACCTCGCGTTCGCCGGGCGCGAATTCTCTCCGGTCCAGCCCGGCCAGCGCCGCCAATTCCTCGTCGGCGGGTTCTGCCAATAGCCGCGCCTGCCAGCCCAAAAGGGCGGCGGCATAGGCCATGGCGCCGAGCGCATGACCGGCGTCCAACTGGCAATAGCGGTAGGCGCGCTCGCCATATTTCCAGGCTTCCCGCCAATGCACCGAAGACAGGATCGCCGTGAAGCCGCTATCGGCGCCGGGCGTGGCCAGGCGCTCCAAGCCATGCTCGTGCGGTGCATAATGAAAGATGCCGGGCTGCTCGCTGAGGCCCGGGATGGCGGGCGCCGCCAGGGTGCATTCGGTGGGATGCAGGTTGCCGCTGGACGCATTGGCGCGCAAGGCCCAGCGGTTGCCTTGAAAAGATTTCCAGGCGGTCAGACCCATGGACAGCTCCAGAAACAGCGAAAGGCTTTCCGCCCCGAAGGCGCTGGGCGCGATTCCGGCGGCTGTATCGAGGGCGGCGAAATCCACATCCGCCGGTCCTGGCATTAATGGCAACGGCAATAATTCGGCGCCCGCGTAACGGCGGAACGGGTCCGGCTGGTTGGCCCAATCCATGAAACCGGGGCCGGGCGCGAAGCCTCGGGCGCCATGGCTCGTGGCCCCATGATAGAGGCGGACGGCTTCAAGATTGTCTTCCAGCTCGGTCATGGTATCTCCTGCGGGCTTGGCTGATTGTAGCCAAAGCTCCGGCCTCTACACAAATTGACCTTCCCGAAATTCGCGCTATCTTAGCCGCTTGAACGCAATGCCAATCGGAGGAAGTTCCCAAATGTCCCACGATCTAGACGCCATCAAAGGTTCCGCGCCGCCGCTGATCACGCCGTTCAAGGACGGCGCCGTGGATTATGACGCCTATGCCGGGCTGGTGGAATTCCACCTGGAGCGTTCCCACTGCATCTTGGTCAACGGCACCACGTCGGAGCCGGCCATGCTCACCGTCGAGGAGCGCAACAAAACCTGCGACACCGCTATGGAGGTGGTCCAAGGCCGCGCCCCGGTGATCGTTGCCACCGGCTCGCAAAACCTGATCGAAACCAAGCAGCTGACTGATCACGCGGCCAAAGCCGGCGCCGATGCGCTTTTGATTGTCACCCCTTATTACAGCCGCCCGCCGCAGCGCGGCATCATCGAGTATTACCTGGAAGCCACCCAGGCCCACGACGTGCCCTGGATGATCTATCACATTCCGGGCCGCGCCGCCGTTTCTGTCACCTTGGACACGGTGAAGGAATTGAACCAGCGCTCGCCCAATTTCATCGGCATGAAGCACGCGGTCAATGATCTGGGCTTTGTATCCGAATGCCTGGATGCGGTGCCGGGCTACAAGGTGTTCGTCGGGCTGGAAGAATTATCCTATCCGATGATGGCGGTCGGCGCCGTCGGGCTGATGAACGCGGTCGGCAATCTCTGTCCGCAAAAGCTGTCGGACATGTGCGAAGCGGTGTGGGCCGGCGATATGGCCAAGGGTCAGGAGCTGCACCAGGGTTTGTTGGAGCTGAACCAATCGGTGTTCTACGACACCAATCCCATCCCCCTCAAATACATGATGAAGCGCATGGGGCTGATCCCCGAGAACGAGCACCGCCTGCCCATGGCTCCGGCGACGCCGGATCTGGAAAAACGCCTGGATGGGGTACTGGAGCGGGCCGGGTTGGTTTAAACCTCGTCCTCAATCGTAACGCTCAACGTCCCCACCGAAGATATCTCTACCTCCAGCGCCTCCCCGCCGGTTAGCCATGTGGGGTTGTCGGTGCCGGCGATGGAGCCGCCGGGGCTGCCCGTCGCGATCATGTCGCCGGGCTCCAGCCAGGTGAATTTGGAGGCGTGCGATATCAAGAACTTGATGTCGAAGATCATCAATTCGGTGCCGCCGTCCTGAACCACCTCGCCGTTGCGCCGCGTCGTGATGTGCAGCTTCATCGGATCGGCGATCTCGTCGGCGGTTACGATCCAGGGGCCGATGGCGCCGGAATGATAGAAGTTTTTCGACGGCATGTTCTGGGTGCCCTTCTTGCCCCAATCGCGCAGCGTGCCCTCGTCCATGATGGTGTAGCCGGCCACATGATCCATAGCGTCCGCTTCGGAAATTGAGCGGCCGCGCTTGCCGATAACGACCACCAATTCGCCCTCATAATCCAGGTTTTTGCCTTCCCTAGGATTGATGACGGCGCCGCCATGAGGCACGAAGCTGGAGGCAAGGCGCCCGAATATAGATGGAAATTGGAGCGGCCCGCCGGCGTCGATAACCTCGTGATAGGCCCGGTAGTTGCGCCCGGCGCAAAGGATCTTGTCGGCGTTCGGGATCGGCAGATCATATTCGATGGCTCCCAACCCATGGTCGTTTGCCTCGCCGGTCAAGCCCTGCAATCGGTCCATACCGCCAGCGATGGCGTCTTTGAGAGTGGGGAATTCGGGCCCGAGCCGCCCCGAAGCATCGATAACGCCATCGCCGTTTTGGATGCCGTAGCGGGCCTTGCCGCCTTCGCGGTAGCTGATCAGTTTCATGGGATCTCCTGTTTTCACCAGCATACAGTTTTGCCAACGCCAGAAAAGGCGATTGACGCGCGCCCAAAGTTTGCATTGCCGGGCGCACGGCAGCATAACCCCTCCATGTTTGATTGGTTGAACCTGCATGTCTTGGCGCTCGTCGCCGTCGCCGCCCAGTTCGGCGGCATGGGCTATTTTGCCTTTTTGTTCACGCCGCTGGTGTTCCGTTATACCGAGCGCGAAGACGCGTCCAAGTTTCTGCGCCAGGTGTTCCCGGTCTATTACCGGGTGAATGCCGGGCTCGCCATCGTGCCGGCATTGCTTTTGGCGCCGGGTCAATCTTACGTGGTCGAGCTGGTGACCATGCTCAGCGTCGCCGCCACGTTCCTGATCTCGGCTCGTTTCATCGTGCCCGCCGCCAACCGCGCCCGCGAAGCCGGCAACGACGCCAAGTTCAAAGCCGTGCACCGCCTATCGGTCTTTTTGCACATGGCACAGTGGATCGCGGTCACGGTAATTTTACTGCGCCTTGCCCAGTAGGGGTTATTGATCCGGTGGGGCTCCGGGGAGTACAGTCGCACCGTACCTTCCAACATATCCGAGGAGATGTAACCATGCCGGACACACCAACGCCTGCGCCCCCCGCCGGGGGCAAGACGCGGGAACAATTGCGCGAGGAGTGGATCGCGATTTCCGATATGACCGCCGATGAGTTCGATGCGCTGCAAGTCACCTATCAGGCGCGCGCCAAGGGCATGCCGGTTCCGGGCGACGAGGCGCCGGGCTTCACCGTCGAGGTCATGGACCACAGCCAAAAACGCACCGGTGCAAGCAAGAGCTTGTCGGATTTTCGCGGCAAGCCGGTGGGGTTGATATTCGGCTCCTACACGTGACCCCCCTTTCGTAAAGTGGCCGTGCGCCTCAACGAAATTTTTGCCAAATACCAAGACGACGTAGAATTCATGTGCATCTATATCCGCGAAGCCCATTCCGACGATGGCTGGCGGGTGCAGGCGAATTTGGATGAAAACATCATCTATAAGGAGCCGACGACGGACGACGAGCGCACCGAAGTTGCCGCCGCTTGTCAGATCGCCATGGACTTGAAGATGCCCTATTACATCGACGGCATCGACAACGGCGTCGAAGAGAAATATCTGTCCCTGCCCATGCGCCTGTATCTGGTCGGCGCCGACGGTAAGATCGCCTATACCGGTGATCGGGGACCGTTCGGCTTCAACATGGACACCTGGGTCGAAGCCATCGAGGAACAACTCGGCGGTTAAGGTTCGCGCCAACAACGTGACGAACGGGGGGCCGGTATCAACTGGCCCCTTTGTTTGTTGCGGGCAAATCGGCTATCACTGGCGCGGAGATTTTGGAAGACCTGAGCAATTATGGCTGCAAACGATCATCTGACAATCCGCCGCCCCGACGATTGGCACGTGCATTTGCGCGATGGCGATATGTTGCGTCTGGTCGCCCCTTATACGGCGCGCCAGTTCGCCCGCGCCATCATCATGCCCAATCTGGCGCCGCCCGTCACAACGGCCGCCGAAGCCGGCGCCTACCGGCGGCGCATATTGGACGCCCTTCCGGAAGGCACATCGTTCCTGCCGTTGATGACCTGCTACCTCACCGATGATACCGATCCGGGCGCGCTGGAAGAGGGCTTCGTGGACGGCGTCTTTACGGCGGCCAAGCTTTACCCCGCAAACGCCACCACCAATTCCGCCGCCGGCGTCACCGATATCACCAAGCTGGGCCCGGTGTTCGAGCGCATGGCCAAAATCGGCATGCCTTTATTGTTGCACGGCGAGGTGACCGATCCGTTGGTGGATGTCTTCGACCGGGAAGCGGTGTTCATCGAAAGCGTGCTGGAGCCGTTATTGGCCCGCGTGCCGGGTCTGAAGGCGGTGCTGGAACACATCACAACCCGGGACGCGGTGGATTATGTGAACGCCAAGGCGGGATCGCTGGCCGCCACCATCACCGCTCATCACCTGATCATCAACCGCAACGCTCTTTTTGAAGGCGGCCTGCGCCCGCACAATTACTGCCTGCCGGTGGCCAAGCGGGAGACCCACCGCCTGGCCTTGCGCGGCGCCGCCATTTCGGGCGCGCCCTGGTTTTTCTTGGGCACCGATTCGGCGCCGCACCCGATTGCCGACAAGGAAAGCGATTGCGGCTGCGCCGGCATCTTCACGGCGCCCGCCGCCCTGGAACTATACGCCCAGGTATTCGCCGATTTGGGCGCGCTCGATAAATTGGAAGGCTTCGCCTCGGTCTTTGGGGCCGAATATTATGGATTGCCGCTCAACGAAGGGACCGTGACCCTGGTCCGGGAGGCCGCGCCGGATGCGGATCAGGCGGCGGTGATGCCGTTTCATGTTGGGCGAACGTTGGACTGGCGCATTTCGGAAAATCTGGAGGTACGATCTTGAGCGATGGCAATACATTTCCGGCCCTGATGCTGGAAGAAAACGACGGCGCGGTAACCGCCGCCATGACCGAACTGAGGACAAGCGATTTGCCCGAGGGCGATGTGCTGGTGCGCACCGAATATTCGACGCTGAACTACAAGGACGGCATGATCCTGAAGGGTCAGGGGCGGCTGGTGCGCAATTACCCGCACGTGCCTGGCGTCGATCTGGCTGGTGTTGTCGAGGCGTCCGTTAGTCCCGATTACGCCCCCGGCGACCGGGTTGTCCTCAACGGCTGGCGGGTGGGCGAGGCCCATTGGGGCGGCTATGCGGGCAAGGCAAGGGTGAAATCCGATTGGCTGGTAGCCTTGCCGAAAAGTATTTCCACGCGCCAGGCCATGGCCATCGGCACGGCGGGCTATACCGCCATGCTGTCGGTATTGGCCCTGGAAGATCATGGATTGACGCCGGGTAGTGACGGCGAAGTTCTGATCACCGGCGCCGCCGGCGGCGTCGGCAGCGTCGCCGTCGCCATCCTCGCCAAGCTGGGATATAGGGTCGCCGCTTCCACCGGGCGCGAAGAGGCCCACGATTATCTCAAAAACCTCGGCGCCGCCTCCATTGTGCCTCGCGCCGAACTGGAAGAAGGCCCGAGGGGGCCGCTCGGCTCGGAGCGTTGGTCGGGCGCTATTGACGCGGTGGGCGGCGTGATACTCGCCAACTTGCTGGCGTCCTTGAAGACCCACGCCAGTTGCGCGGCGGTAGGTTTGGCGGCATCGCCGAAGCTGGAAACCACGGTCATCCCGTTTCTTCTTCGCGGCGTCAATCTGCTGGGCATCGATTCGGTCCTCTGCCCAAAGCCGCGCCGCATCGAGGCCTGGGCGCGGCTCGCGACAGATTTACCCGCCGACAAGCTCGAAGCCATGATCACCGAAGTTCCGCTATCGGAGATCACCGGCCACGCCGACGCAATCTTAGCCGGTCAGGTGCAGGGCCGCGTGGTGGTGGCCATCTGAGCAGTCCGGTCGGGCCCCTGGCGCTTAATCGAAATTTCACCTGTTTCTGGCATTGTCCGTGCAATGAATTTTGGCGCCAGGAGCAGCGTGAATGAATAAAAATCTAATGTCGGTGGGCTTCTTGATAGCCTTGAGCGGCTGCGGCTTTGTCGATTCTTACGAAGAATCAGTCCATGATATGGACCCGGTTTACTGTTATCAGTCGCTGGGCGGGGTACAGTGCCACGCCAAACCCAACCATGCCGACCAGCGCCGTCTGGTCAATTATTTCGGGCCCCATCCGAGCCGCTATGATGCGCCCGCGCCGGTCCCCGTGCCGCAATTGCAGGCGCCGCCGCCGGTGCCATTCTGGGTGCGCGATCCCGAACCGGTTCCCGAACCTTTTATCAAGATGAGCGGGCGGGCACCTTCGCCGGTAACACCAAGGCCGGTCCTGAAATCGCCCGGCCTGCCGCGCCCGGTGAGCGAGGCCGACAAGGACGCCATCAAGAAATCCCGGATCACCGAGCCACTGCCGCCGGAATCCGATGAGATCAAAGACGCCAAGGACGCCAAAGAATAGGCGTGGCCGTACCGGAAGCCCTCCGTTAGAATGTCGCCGCCCGCGCAGCGCCGCGGGTAGCCATGGGGATAACGGGGGCCGAATGCCCAAGTCTAATTTCAACAATGCCGCGGCGCTGATCATCATCGTCGGCTTGCTTGGCTTGCCCGCCGCCGCGCAAGTGCCGCCGGCGGATAATTTCGGCCAGGCCATGAGCTGGTATTTGAAGGCCGCCGAAGCTGGCGACGCCAAGGCCCAGTTCCTGCTGGCGCGGACGCTCGATACCGGCGCTCG
>CAUZTZ010000063.1:0-15407 GCA_963582805.1 Alphaproteobacteria bacterium | reverse complement strand
ATCCCTGATTTGGTTTATGGCAATTGTACCAGCAAAACTACCGGTAAAAAAGGCGGGCTGCCTGGCACAATTTCAGGGATTTCCCCGGCCCGCTACCGCGCTAGCCGCAGTTGGGCTTGTATTCGACAAATCCCCAGCCGTAGGTTTTGTCGCGCCCGCGCGCGCCTAAGTCCTTGGAATTCGCCGACAGGCGTTTTGTCAGCATGGCGAGGCTCGGAAATTTATTCGAGGAAGCCAATTCCATGCCGGCGAGAGCGGTGATGAATGGCGCCGCGAACGAGGTGCCGCTTTGATAGGCGCCGCCGCCGGGCACGGCGGTCCAGGCGGCAACGCCGGGCATGGCGAAATCGATATAGGCGCCCCGGTTGGCGTGGTTGTAGGAGCGCAAATTCCTATCGATGGCGGTAACCGCCAGCACATTCCGGTAAGCTGCCGGGTAGGCGGGCCGCGCCGCGCGGCCGAAGTTACCCGCCGCCGCTACCAGCACCACATTATTGTAGAGGGCTTTTTGCACCGCGGCGTTCATCAGCTGGCTGGAAGAGCCGGCGATGCTCAAATTGACCACCTGGACTTCGTTGACAATCATCCAGTCCATGGCCTTCATGAAGGCTTCGAGGCTGGAGACCGTGCGCCCCGACTTGGTGACTTCAAACACATTGGCCGCAAAAAGTTTGGCGCCGGGCACCAGTCCGCCCCATCCGTCGATGCTGGCATTGCCAACCAGCATGGCGGCGATAGCGGTTCCATGACCGGATGTGCTGGGTTTCCGCCCTTCCCTGTGGAACGACCGGAAGCGAATATTTTTGCCGAGCAGGGCCGGATGGGAGGCATCGACGCTGGTGTCGATAACGCCGAGGGAGAGATTGGCGCCGTACCGTTCGGGCACGTTCTGCCAGCCCATGGCCCAGCGCGCCCAGCTTTTGCCCTTCCACTTGGGCGCCGACCGCCGGCTCGTAGCCGCCGCCAGGTCATAATGCTGGTTGACGTCGACGAGCATGTTCGGGAAACGTCGTTGCAGCCGGCGCCGGACGGTGAATATGGAAGGCTCCGCCGCGCCCGTACGGCTCTGTTTGAGCCGCTGCATTGTCATGCCGAGGCCCTTCAGCCGGGTGCTTCGGGTGGCGGTTAGCCCTAAGGTTTTGGCGGCGGCCTGGAAACCGGACGGCGCGTTCGCGACTAGCAATTCGCCGGGCTCGTAGGGCAGATTGTCCTGGTTTGGGCGGGCCGGGGCGCCTCGGCGCTGGCTGTTCCGCTGCCCATTGGAATTGGCTTTGCCGAGGTGGACGCGCCGGTTGCGCAGAGCCTTCGTGGTTTTCGGCGCCGTAATGATTTTGGCGGTGCGTTTGGGCGACGGCCGGTCATTAGCGGAAATTACGGCAAATACTGCTCCCGCACTTGCGAGAACCGCCACCGCCACAGAGGATATCAAAACCGTTCGGGACATCTTCATTACCATGCAATTCCGATATTCAAGATATTGGAGCGGGGCGGCCCGATTTAAAGATGGGGGCTTGAAATTTTAGGCGTCGGCTTCCCTGGCCCCGGTGGGCGCGCAATGTGAGTGGCGCGCCCGGCCCGGCGGATTTATGATCGCTTTATTCATGGGTTAATCAGTTTCAGGAGGAGCCAAATGCCCGCGCGCAACCGCATCGACGTCCACCACCACGTGTTGCCCGAATTTTATATGGAGGCCCAGGGCCGCGCCGGGCTCACCGGCACCGCCTATGGCAGTTTTCCGAAATGGACGCCGGAGAAATCCTTGGCGCTCATGGAGGCCCGCGATATCGCCGCGTCCATCCTGTCCTTTACTTCGCCCGGCATCTGGTTTGGCGATGCCGGCGAAACGCAAGGATTGGCGCGCCAATGCAACGACTATCTGGCCGAATTGGCCGCCGCCCATCCGGGCAAGTTCGGCGGCTTTGCATTTTTGCCGCTCCCCGATGTGGATGCGTCCCTCGAAGAAATCGCCCGCCTGTTCGATGAATTGAACCTCGACGGCATCACCTTGCTGACCAGCGTCGATGACCGCTATATGGGCCATCCCGATTTCGAGCCGGTTTATGCCGAGTTGGACCGGCGCGGCGCGGCTGTGCTGATCCATCCCTGTTATCCGCCGGGGACCGAGGCGGACGGCTGGGATATCCCGAGGATGCTGATCGATTATCCGTTCGAAACCACCCGCGTCGCCGTCAATCTCATTCTAAAGGGCGTCGTCGCCCGCTATCCAAACATCCGTTTTATCCTGTCGCACGCGGGGGGAACGCTGCCGTTCCTGGTGCACCGGGCGGCCATTTTCGATGCGCGGACACCGTTTCAGGAGAACTACCCGGAAGGCATTGCCGCGGCGGTGCGCAACTTCTGGTTCGATACGGCGCTATCGGGGGATGCGGTGCCGCTGGCCGGCCTGGCCGCCATCGCCGATCCGTCGCGCATCCTGTTCGGCACCGATTATCCCTATATCCCGGAAGACGCGGTCGCCGCCGAGACAGCGGGACTGGACGGCTGGGATGGTTTCGATGATGCCGGGCGCGCCGGGGTTGATCGGGGCAATGCAGCGGCGTTGTTTCCGAGGTTTGGCTGACATGTCCCTATTCCGCACCTCAAGAATACTGGCTTCTTAGATCTGCTTTCAGGACCTTTCCAAGGGCGCTTTTAGGCAAGCTATCGACAAAGGCGTATCGCCGGGGGATTTTGAAACCGCCGATCAAATTCCGGCAATGGCTGATCAATGCGTCGGGCGTAGCCTCCGCGCCGGCGCGCAAAACGATGACCGCGAACAACGTTTCGCCGAGATGGCCGTCGGCAACGCCGATAACGGCGGCCTCGGCGACGGCGGCGTGCCGGTGCAGGGCTGCCTCGACCTCCGCTGAGTAAACATTCTCGCCGCCCGTTATGACCAGGTCCTTCAAGCGGTCCAGCAGGTAGACATAACCGTCTTCATCGATCCGGGCCACGTCGCCTGTATGCAGCCACCCGTCGGAGATGGCCGCGGCCGTTTCATCGGGCAGATTGAGGTACCCCTTCATAATGTTCGGGCCGCGCGCCCATAGCTCGCCAACGCCACCGGGCTCCACCGCTTCGCCATCCGGGCCCATAAGCCGCAAATCGACCAAGGCGTTGGGCTTTCCGACCGAGGTTACAATGCCGGCGCGGTCGCCGCTTTCGATGGCGGTGCGAAACGCCCTGGCCTCGAAAATTGTCAAATCCGGGGCCGTTTCGGTCAAGCCATAGCAATTCAAAAAATCGGCATCGGGGAAGGCGGCGGCGACCCGTTCGGTCCATTCAAACGCCATCGGCGATGCGCCGAATATCAGCGTTCTTAGGGACGACGTGTCGGCATCGATGAGGCCCGGCGCGCTCACAACCGCCATCAGCATGGCCGGCACCGTTACCGTGACGCTCGCCTGGTTGTTGGCAATTGCCTCCAAAAACCCGGCGGGCGAAAAGTCGGCCAAATAGCAGTGCGCCGCGCCACCCAGAAACCAGGCGGTCGCCAGCAAATCGGCGGAATGAAACATCGGCGCCACATGAAGGAATATATCGCCGGGCCTGGCGCCGACGCCCAGACCAAAGGCGATGCCGCAGGATATGATGTTCCAGTGGCTCAGCCGCACCCCCTTGGCGCGCCCGGTCGTCCCGCCGGTATAAAACAGCATGGCGTCGTCATCGGGATAGATATCACCGGCTTGAGCGGGTGTTCCGGCAGGCCGCACCGCCGCAATCCGCGCTTCCAGAATAGCCCCAAGTGGCTGCAACCGGTCTTGCCATTGGCGCAAATTTGGATCGTCAAAGACTTGGGTAAATGCTTCGTCCAGAAAAATTATACGGCAGGCGGAATCATCAAGCACATGCGCTATTTCGGGAGGGGCCAGCCGCCAGTTGATCACCACCGGAACAATACCGGTAACGAACCCTGCCCAACGCAATTCTTCGAACGCGGCGCTATTTTTGGCAAAAATCCCATAGCGGTCGCCGCGCGACAAGCCAAGGTCTGCCAGAACCTCCGCCAGCTTGTATATCCGTGCCCCAAATTCGCCATAGGTCCAACGGTCCTGACCGGCGATTATTGCCGGCCGGTTTCCATGGTGGGCAATATTGGCGTCAAGAACCTGGCCAAGTGTGCGCTTATCCATATTCGAACTTTCTGATGGCTGGCGACTACCGGCGCAATTTGGTTTTCCAATATTCGTTGGGGCGCAATCGGCCACCGAAGCCAAGATTGATATCCAGCCACAAGGCCAGTTGTTTAAACGGTGACGCCGCGAGTTTCAGCCACAAACGATGGTAAAGCCGGACCCACCGGCTTTGCGGGTCCTTATTGTAGGGGCAAACGCGTATGCAAATGCCGCATTCGGTTCCCTGGTTGACCCAATATTTGAAACATTTTTCGGCATCGACGGTCCATTTGCGTATACCGACAATATTCGACTGATTGATAATCTCGTCCTGGGGCGCGCCGGCGGGGATGGCCTGCGGCGGACAGGCATCGGAGCAGCGCCGGCAAATCCCGCAAAATTCGCGGACGCCAAAGCGGATGGGTTTGTCGTGGTGCAACGGCAAATCCGTATGTATACGCCCGATCCGCAAGCGCGGCCCGAATTTGGGATGGATCAAAAGGCCATGGCGACCGTATTCCCCGAGGCCCGCCTGGATGGCGTAGGGAATGCATTGCGAGGTATCGTTGACCGTCGCCACCGCCCGGTAGCCCATGTTCTGGATAAAAGTGGCGATCGAGAGGGTCATCGCACAATCATGGGAATAGCCGGCGCCGGTCGCCATCCCGGCGGTTGCGGAAGGGTAGGTGCGGATGACATCGTGATCCATTTCGGTCAACACAACGATCACATTCGGCAAACCGTCCGGTATCCCATACGCCTTTTCGGCCAAGGTCTTGGCCGAGAAATTTTTGGTGTAATGCCATCTCGGATCAAAAGCGGTGATACCGACATCGCTGGCGCCGAAGGTGCGGCAGGCATGTTTAAGCTCGGCCGTCATCTGCGTGACCGATTCGATTTCCATTTTTTCCGCACTGGGCGGGCAGAATTCCTGGATGTAATCGAGGAATCCATCGGTTCGGTCGGCATGACGATTGCGCTGTATGATCAAATTGGTCGCCATCCATCCGGCGTTCTTCAAGGCGAAATCGCGGGCCGAATAACCTTCGCTTTTTTTCACCCCGATGCCGGGCGTAAACATCCCCTTGAACCAATTAATCACTTTTTCCGATCTGATCCGGGAGTCCCACTGGCCCCTTGTATAAATATCGTTGGCCTGATTGAAGCGCTCAAAATTATCGAGGATCTCAATCCCGCAAAAATCATCGTCCTCACGGTGCGCCTCGCCGATGTCGCTATATCGGCCTTCGCTGCTCGGCTGATTATCCAGCGTTAGCCGGACGGGATCGTTACGCAAGTCCTGGCTCAAATCATCCTCCGTCATTTGATTATGGCATCCATCGGGATGTTGTGGGATTTAGAAATTTCCTCACCCCAGCACCGCGCCCTTGGCGATGCCGGAGTTGGCAATAAACTCGGCGGCTGGGATTTTGCCGGAGCCTTCGGGGCGGACGCGCGCAATCTCGATGCCGCCGCCCTTCGCTGCTACAACGATGCCGGCGTCCGAAACATCGGTCACCTCGCCCGGCGTGCCCGAGGCATCGACGATTTTACTGTCGAATATATAAAGCTCCTTGCCACCGAAGACGGTCCAGGCGCCGGGCTGCGGATTGGCGCCCCGGATCAGGTTGTAAACCTCTTGCACCGGTTTTGAGAAATCCAATTCGGCGTCGGATTTTTTGCACCAGCTTTGGTAAGTTGCCTTCGAATGATCCTGCTCAATTCGGGGCGGATTGCCGGCGCGCACCAGATCGACGCCTTCGATCATGGCGTCCACGCCCATGGGAAACAGATGGTTGAAATAGATGCTGCCGAGGGTGTCGTCGGGGCCGATATCGATCTCTTTTTGGATGAGGATCGGGCCTTCGTCGAGGCCGTCATCGGGCCAAAATATGGAAAGGCCGGTCTTGGTGGCGCCTTGAATGATCGGCCAATTGATGGAGCTGGGCCCCCGGTGCAAGGGCAGAAGCGAGGGGTGATACTGGATCGTGCCATGGGTAGGCGCGTTGAGGACGGCTTCGGAAACCATTAACGTGACAAAGGCCATGACACACAAGTCAGGCTCGAAGGATTTGATCATTTCCAATGATTCTTCGGATCTCCAGGATGTGGGTTGATGAACCGTCAGGCCTTTTTCCACGGCAAATTCGTGCATTGGATCGACGCGGCCACCCTCTTTGACTGGCGCACAAAACACGCCGACGACGTCTTCGCCGCGTTCCAGGAGTTTCTCCAAAACGGATTTTCCGAATGCCTGCTGGCCGTGGACCACTAACCGCATATGTCACGTTCCCCCTTAAAGGATAGGCAGCTTCCAATAGGCTGCATGGATTGCATAATGATAAACCCGATTGCGGTCAATTGTTATGCCCCACTTTATCGATTTCGCCGCCCGTAGTAGGCTAGCCGCATTATGTGCGCCGATATATCGAGCACCGAATTCGGGCCCTGGAATCCCGGAATTGCGTCGCAATTGCCGCGCGCGTACTTGCCCTATTCGACCATGTTCGCGCCCGAAAACGTATCTACCGGCATCGAGCGGGCGCATGAATTGAGCGATTTTTGCGGCCTGCCGGCGCACCAGCTGGTCGCTTTTCGGGCCGACCGTCTGATCATCCACGAATTGCTTATTCGCGTGACCGCCGATCTGGCGGTGCCGGACGGGCCCAACTACGAAGACCTCGGCATCAGTTTTCGCCTGATGGCGTCGCGCGTCCTGGACGGCTACATCGCGGCCCACGCGGAAGAGCTTGAACAATTGCTGGAGGATTTGCGCATCCGGGCGACGTTGCGCATCCAGGCCGCGCTGCGCCAAGAGCTGTTCGCCGAAGCCAGGCCTTCGCCGCCGCCCCGGCCGTGGTATCTAAGGCTGGCCGGAGGCCGCGCCAAGCCGGCGGCGCCCTCAGAGACTACGGAGGAGCGCGAGCGCCGGGTTATTGGGGAATGGCAGCGGCAATCGGAGGCCGCCGATGATCCGTTCGAGCGGGCATGTTTAAGCGCGTTGGTCACCATCGCATCGGCGATTGCCGGCAAGCGCGGCCGCCTGATCGGTGATGCAGACATGATCGCCGAAATGGCGGCGACGCTGGTTTGCAATGACCATGGCAGCAGTCTTATCGGCGCGGCGATCAACACTTATGTGCTCGAAGCAGCCGCGCGGGAAGGCTACCGGCTTTTACCGGCGCAAGCCAAAACGGTGATCATGAACGTCAAAGGCGCCTCTGCCTCGGGCAAGAGCACGCTGCGCCCCTTGCAGCGCAAATTGGCGGAACGATTGGATATCCCGTGGGCCGACTTTGCCCTGATAAGCCCCGATATCTGGCGCAAGTTTCTGCTCGATTACGACAGCCTCGGCGCCGCCTACAAATATGCGGGCACCCTGACCGGCCAGGAGGTGGAGATTATCGACAAGAAGCTCGACCGCTATATGGCGAACAAAGCCGCCGCCGGCAAGATGTCGCATCTGCTTATCGACCGCTTCCGCTTTGACAGCTTCGCGCCTGAGCAGGACGGCGCCGAAACCTCAACGCTGCTCACCCGGTTCGGCGATTTGATCTATATGTTTTTCATGATCACGCCGCCCGAGGCGACGGTGGAGCGGGCCTGGCTGCGCGGCCTCGATGTGGGGCGCTACAAATCGGTGGATGATCTTTTGGACCACAATATCGAAGCCTATACCGGCATGCCGCAATTGTTCTTTACCTGGGCATCGCGGACCAAAAAGCGCGTCCATTATGAGTTTCTCGACAACAGCGTCGATCATGGCCAGGCGCCGCGCACGGTCGCCTTTGGCTGGAATGGGGAAATGACCATCCTCGATATAAAATCCATGCTCGATATTGACCGCTTCCGCAAAATCAATATTCAGGCGGCGTATCCCGGCGACGTCTATATCGAAGATAAAATGGCGCCCGCATCGAACCTGGAATTTCTGCGCCATTGCGCCCAGCGGATACCGGCCATCAACTTCGCCGATTACCACACCGGCGCGGTCTATGGGCGGCTTCAAGATAACAAATGGGTCTGGCGCGATGAAAAACGCTTCGCCGCGATGCTCGAGGAACGGGACGCCGGCGCCGGCCTTCGGGCGCTGGGATCATCGGGTGCGGTGAGCGGCTCTCAGCCGCAACTGATTGATGCAAGGGCGCACAATGTCGGGGCGTGGGGCACCGGCGGGTTGGAGAAACTTTAAGCGGCGCCGGTCTTCGGGAAGTATTTGTTCTTCAGCAATTTGTACAAGGGATACACCAGCAATGCGATGGCGATGACCATGATGGTTCCCGAAATGGGGCGCCCAAAAAATATGGTTACGTCGCCGTGGCTGCCGATCAGCGATTGGCGCATGGAGCGTTCCGCCAGGGGGCCAAGCACAATCGCCAGGACCGCCGGCGCCATCGGGTAATCCAGTTTGCGCATCAAATAGCCGACCACGCCGAACAAAAGCATCAGCCAGACATCGTGCATGCTTTTGGTCGGCGCGAAGCCGCCGATGATGCAGAGCACGAATATGATCGGCGCCAAAACGGTAAACGGCATTTTCAAGACCCAGATGAACACTGGAATAAACGCGATGTTGATAACCAGAGCGAAAAAATTGGCCGAATAAAGACTGGCGATCAGACCCCAGACGAAATCCTTATGCTCGACGAACAGAAGCGGGCCCGGCTCCAAGCCCCAGATAACCATGCCGCCGAGCAAGATCGCGGTGGTTGGCGAGCCGGGAATGCCGAGGGTCAGCATGGGCAGCATGGATCCGGTGCTGGCCGCGTTGTTGGCCGCTTCCGGCGCCACCACCCCGTCGATATTGCCTTGGCCGTAGGATTCAGGATCTTTGGCGGTGGTTTTGGCAACCCCGTACGCCATCAGCGAGCCCGGCGTCGCGCCGGCGGCCGGCAGGATGCCGACAAAATAGCCGAGCAACGATCCCATCAGCATGGATTTCCAGGTTTTCAGCAACAATTTCAGCGCATCAATGGTGCGGGCAACGGAAACCGTGGCCTCGGATATAACCGCTTTGCCCTTGCTCGATTCGATCACCCACAGCATCTCGCCGATGCCGTATATGCCGATCGCCAGAACCAGGAAATTGACGCCGTGGAAAAAGCCCGGCAGGTCGCCGAATATCAGGCGCGGCTGGCCCGAGACGATATCGAGGCCAACGGCGCTCATCACCAGACCGATGAAGATCGAGAAAAAGGTCTTCGCAATGTCGTCGGTGCCAAGCCCGATAAAGGTCGCGAAGGCCAAGATCATCAACGCAAATTCTTCCGGCGGCCCGAACGCCAGAGCCACCTCGGCCAGCGGCGGGGCGAACAAGGTGAACAGGATCACGGAAATGGTGCCGCCGATAAACGAGGCAACGGCGGCGGCGATGAGGGCGTAGTCCGCGCGGCCCTTCAAGGCCATGGGCCGGCCATCAAAGGTGGTTGCCACCGCCGTCGAGGCGCCCGGTATGCCCAGCATGATCGAGGAAATGGCGCCCCCATACATGGCGCCGTAATAAATCGCCGCCAGGAATATGATCGCCGATGTCGGCGGCACCAGGAAGGTGACCGGCAACAGGATGGCCACCCCGTTGACCGAGCCCAGGCCCGGCATGGCGCCAATGAACAGGCCAACCGTCACGCCGGCAATGACCACCGCCAGGTTCAGCGGCTCGAACGAAATTGCAAATCCGTTCATTAGAAGGTTGAGGGTTTCCATAAACAATTATCTTAAAGGAATATATCGTAAAGCGGATAAAACGCGGGTTCGGTAAAGCCCTTGGGCAGGGTGATTTTCAAGGCAATCTCGAAAAAGAAAAAGGTCACGATGGGCGTTCCGACGGCAAGGCTGGCGGTAACCGTCCAGCCGTGGCCGCCCAGGAATTTGAGGTAATAAAGCAAAAAAAGCGGCACCGAGACATAGACCCCGACAATATGGATCAGCCCGATCATGACCGTGAGCGCGCCCGCCACAAGGACGAAGTTCTTGAACGCAAAACCATCCATGTAGATATCTTTGGCCCGGGAAAACGGGCTGGTGCCCCTAAACCAGCGGAACAAAATGGCGAGGCAGCAAACCAGCATGCCCGCCGCCAGCCAAAATGGAAACGCCCCACCGCCTGGTCCCTCGTCCGGGATCCAGCCGATGGGGAGTTCCGTACTTTTCCACATCAGGCCGATGGAAAAGAGCCCCATCAACGCAGCCATTAAAAATTCAGCCTTACGCATGAAGAGGCTCTTCCGATACGGCCTTAAAAAACGTTATTCGCCGGCTATTTAATTTCGCCGGCGTTCTTAAGCAAGGTGCGGTGGGCTGCGCGCTCCGCAACGAAATACTTGGTCAGCTTGTCGCCGGTCAACCAGCCGGGGATCAAACCCTTGGTATTCAGGTATTTCTGCCATGCAGGGGTTTTATAGACTTTGTCGAACACGCCCACATAGAAAGCCTGCACGTCGGCGGGGACTTTCGGAGGCGCCACGATGCTGCGCTGCATGTAATAGACCAGATCACTGCCGAAACCGAGCTCCTCAAAGGTCGGAATTTTGCCGAACTTGCCCTTGAGCTTGCCCTTCGGCGTAAACGAGGCCAGCGGCACCGATTTACCGGCGTTCCAGAAACCAGCCTGCTCCGACGGGTTGTTGACCGTGGAATTGATGTGCTTGCCGATCAGCTGCTTGGCAACCGTTCCGCCGCCCTTGAACGGAATGTAGGTGTGCTTGATGCCGAACTTCTTCTCCAGCATGGCGGTAACCAGGCTGTCTTCCTGGCCCTTACCGGTGCCGCCCATTTTCCAGTTGGCCGCGCCGGCCTTTTTGACGGCGGCGACATAATCTTTAACGGACTTGATGCCGCTATCGACGGTTACCCAAAGCTGGAAGGTGTCTTCGGCCATGCGGGCGATCGGCGTGAAGGTGGAAATATCGACGCCCAGACCGGGTTGGCGAAGCGGCGTGGTGTAGTACGAATTGAGGGTCGCCATGATGACATGGGGATCACCGGCTTTGTCTTTGAGGTAACGCAAAGCTTCGGCGCCGGAGCCGCCACCCTTGTTGATCGGAACGAACGGCTTGGAGGCGAAATTGTTTTTGGCAACGATGCCTTGAATAAACCGCGCCAAACGGTCGGCGCCGCCGCCCTTGCCGGCCATGATGACAAACTCGACAGGCTTCTTCGGCTGCCAGCCTTGCGCCAAGGCATCGGTGGAAACGGAGCCAACGAGACCGAGCCCGGCAACCGCGCCAAGGCCCGTCATAAGGTAGGTATACTTCATGGTGTCTACTCCCTTGTGTGAAAAGTGATCGCCTTTTCATTGAATTAAATTTTGTTCTTGTATCGGCTGTTTTATCCCTCTGGCATATGCCATACCAGACTGCCTGGATTATTGGGCAATAGGCTGACAACTGTCAATGATGCAGCGCCGCGCAAGCGCCCCTAAAAATCCAAGTTTAAAGTCTGGCGCGCCAAATAAATATTGTTTAAACCATTTCGTTGGCCCCGGCTCTGGCTTTCATTTGGGCCCCGCCAGTCACCGTTGAAAGAGTTTGATAATATGGCACCAGACGCAGAAGAAGCCGGCACGCTCACCGATGGATTTCATCTGGTTATCGATGCGCTTCGGCTCAACGACATCGAAACAATTTACCAGGTGCCCGGCATCCCGATTACCGATCTCGGCCGTTTCATGCAGGCCGCCGGAATGCGGGTATTGTCGTTCCGCCACGAGGCGAACGCCGGTTATGCCGCCGCCATTGCCGGCTACCTCACGAAAAAGCCGGGTATCTGCATGACCGTGTCGGCGCCGGGGTTCCTGAACGGGCTGACCGCATTGGCCCATGCGACCACCAATTGCTTTCCGATGATCCTGCTTAGCGGCTCGTCGGAGCGCGAGATTATCGATTTGCAGCAGGGCGATTACGAGGAAATGGACCAGCTCGCCATCGCCAAGCCGCTCTGTAAGGCGGCCTACCGTATATTGCACGCAGAGGATATCGGCATCGGCATCGCGCGGGCCATCCGCGCCGCCGTTTCGGGCCGCCCGGGCGGCGTCTATCTCGATCTGCCGGCGAAACTTTTGGGCCAGGTCATGGATCTGGATGAAGGCGCCGCGTCGCTGGTGAAAGTTATCGATCCGGCGCCGCGCCAATTGCCGGCGCCCGACGCCATCAAGCGCGCGCTTGATATTCTCAAAGGCGCCGAACGGCCTTTGATCATTCTCGGCAAAGGCGCCGCCTATGCGCAAGCCGATGACGCCATCCGGAACCTGGTCGAGACCAGCGGCATACCGTATCTGCCAATGAGCATGGCCAAGGGCCTGTTGCCCGATACCCACCCGCAATCGGCCGGCGCGGCGCGCTCGCTGGTTTTGAAAGAATCCGACGTGGTGATGATGATCGGCGCCCGCCTCAACTGGCTATTGTCCCACGGCAAGGGCAAGGCCTGGGGCGAGGCGCCCAAGAAATTCATCCATATCGATATCGAGCCCCGGGAAATGGACAGCAACAAGGAGATCGCGGCGCCGGTGGTCGGCGATATCGGCTCCTGCGTCGATGCCTTGCTCAAGGGCATGGGCAAAAAATGGGTAGCGCCGCCGGCCGAATGGTGCGATGCGGTTCGGATAAAAGTGGAAACCAATGTGGCGCGTATGGCGCCGCGCCTGCAAAATAATAATGATCCGATGGATTATCACGGCGCCCTCGGCGTGTTGCGCACCATTATCAAGGAGCGGCCGGAAGTGATCTTGGTGAACGAGGGCGCCAATACCCTCGATTTCACGCGCAGCATCATTGATATGTACCAGCCCCGCAAAAGGCTGGATGTGGGCACCTGGGGCGTCATGGGCGTCGGCATGGGCACCGCCATTGCCGCCGCGGTCGAAACCGGCATGCCGGTGCTGGCCATCGAAGGTGACAGCGCCTTTGGCTTTTCCGGCATGGAGATCGAAACCATCTGCCGCTACAACTTGGCCGTCTGCGTGGTGGTGTTCAATAACGGCGGCATCTACCGGGGCACCGACGTCAATCCAACCGGTGGCACCGACGTTGCCACCACCGTGTTCGTCAAGGGCGCCCGCTATGACAAAATGATGGAGGCGTTCGGCGGCATCGGCGTGCAAGCCACCTCGCCGGACGCGCTGAAAGAAGCGGTGAACGCGGCCTTGGCATCGGGCAAGCCGACATTGGTGAATGCGGTGATCGATGCAGAGGCCGGCACCGAAAGCGGCCGCATCGGCAACCTCAATCCGCAAAGCGTCGTCGCAAAGAAATAACCTCGTCTGAATTCTCATCCAGGGATAGAAATATGAAAGCGCTTGAAGGTATCAAGATACTCGATTTTACCCACGTACAGTCGGGACCGACCTGCACCCAGCTTCTGGCATGGTTCGGCGCCGACGTGATTAAAGTGGAGCGTCCCGGCGTCGGCGATGCGACGCGCGGCCAACTGCGCGATATCCCGGATGTGGATTCGCTCTATTTCACCATGCTCAATCACAACAAGCGCTCGATTGAAGTCAACGGCAAGGAAGAGACCGGCAAAGACGTGTTGGAGCGATTGGTGAAGACCTGCGACGTGCTGGTCGAAAATTTCGCCCCCGGCGCCCTGGACCGCATGGGATTTTCCTGGGAGCGGGTGCACGAGCTTAATCCGCGCATGATCATGGCTTCCATCAAGGGCTTTGGGCCGGGCACCTACGCGGACTGCAAGGTTTATGAAAACATCGCCCAATGCGCCGGCGGGTCTGCGTCCACGACCGGTATGCTGGGCGAGGTGCCGATGGTGACCGGCGCCCAGATCGGCGATTCCGGCACCGGCCTGCATCTCGCATTCGGCATCGTCACGGCCTTGTTCCACCGGGAGACATCCGGCCAGGGCCAGCGCGTGACGGCGGCCATGCAGGACGGCGTCTTAAACCTTTGCCGGGTGAAATTGCGCGACCAGCAGCGCCTCGAAACGGCGGGCCCGTTGACCGAATATTCCCAGCACGGCGAAGCTATTCCGTTCGGCGACGCGGTGCCCCGGGCCGGCAATGATTCCGGCGGCGGCCAGCCGGGCCGCATCTTGAAATGCATAGGATGGGAGGAAGATCCCGACAGCTATACCTATTTCATCACCCAAGCCGCGGTCTGGAAAAACATCTGCGACGTGATCGGCAAGCCCGAATGGAAGGAAAGCGAAGATTACGCGACGCCCAATGCGCGCCTGCCGAGGTTGAACGAAGTGTTCGGCGCGATCGAGGACTGGACCATGACCAAGACAAAGTTCGAGGTTATGGAGATTTGTAATCCGTTGAATATTCCGGTCGGGCCGATTTTGTCCATGAAAGAGATATTGCGCGAGAAATCCTTGCGCGATACCGGCACCGTTGTCGAAGTCGACCATCCGACACGGGGCAAATATTTCTCCGTGGGCAACCCGGTCAAGCTATCGGATTCGCCGTCCGAGGTTTTGCGCTCGCCGCTTTTGGGCGAACATACGGATGAAATTCTGCGCGACGTCTTGCAGTACTCCGACGACGAGATCAACGATATCTATGCATCCGGCGCGGTCGGCGAGCCGAAGACCCAAGCAGCGGAATAACCCCGCGCCGGATTATTCATCCACGGATAATTCATCCCGGTAGCGCTGCCAGCGTTTGACGTAGCCGTCGGCGTTGCGCAGCAGCGTTTCTCTTTGCTCGGGCGTAATCTCTTTGACCACCTTGCCGGGCGAGCCCATGACCAGGGAATTGTCCGGTATGTCCTTGCCCTCGACGATCAGCGAGTTGGCGCCGATCAGGCAGTTTTTCCCGATCGTGGCACCGTTTAGAACGATACTGCCGATGCCGACCAGGCTGCCGTCGCCGACTGAGCAGCCATGCAGCATGCACATGTGGCCGACCGAGACATTGCTGCCGATATGGATCGGGAAGCCGGGATCGGTATGCAGCACCGAGCCGTCCTGGATATTGGTATTCTCGCCGATGTTGATGGGCTCGTTATCGGCGCGCAGAACCGCCTGCCACCAGATGCTGACATTGCGGCTTAAATTCACCCGGCCGATGACATCGGCGCTCGGCGCGATCCAGAACTCGGCCCCATCGCTGCTCATTTTGTCGCCGCCTAGCCGGTATTTCATGGTCACTGCCTCTTGTTCGAGCGGGTTTTGGCCGTAAATTCGTGGGCGAATTTAGCAATTACAATCGGGAAATCAATCGATTCCAACTGGCGCGCCCGCTTCGGATCGATCCTGGGCGTTCGGCAATTGGCCTTAGTACCGTGCTGCCCGAACTAAAGGGCGAAGGTAATTCCTCACCTAAAACAGTCGATGCAA
>CAUZTZ010000062.1:0-15498 GCA_963582805.1 Alphaproteobacteria bacterium | reverse complement strand
TTCGATGCCCGCCTTGCCGATGCGAAAACCGGGCAGTTCCAACAGTGGATCACCGGTGCGCTCTTTTTCCGATACCGCCGAGACATAGCCCAAAATGGGCGCCATCGCGGCGCCGCCCGGATAGTAGCGGCTTTCGCCCACATCGATGCCGATGCCGGCCAAATCAGGCGCGTTGACTTCGATCCGCGCCACCTTTTTCCATTCCAAATTCTCGCGGATAATGATCGGATTGAAGCGCCGGCGGCGCTTGATCTCGCGGGCGATGCGCTGGCGCTCATTGGGCCCGATGGGGATGATCGCCGCCAGCCGGTCCAGGGTCTTATCCAGATCTGTGATATTTTCCGGGGTCAGAATGAGGCGGTAATTTTGCCGGTTGTCGGCGAGCGAACGCCCGAACCGGTCGACGATCAGCCCGCGCGGCGGCGCCAGCAATTTCAGGTTGATCCGGTTGTCGTCGGCCAGGGTCCGGTAGCGGTCAGCCTCGACGACTTGCAGATAGTACATGCGGGCGCCAAGGCCGGACAGCAATAGCACTTGGCCGCCGAGAAATATCGCCGCGCGGCGGCTGAACATCCGATATCTGTCACTATCGCGGTGCATGTCAATCCTGTGGCAGGAAGGCCTGCTGCCAGCGCAGGAACATCCAGACCACAATGGGGAATAGTCCGAGCGAAATCAAGAATTGAAAAAACAGCGAGCGGAAATCCAATAGGGCGAAATTCCAAATCGACGCCAGCACCCAGCTTTCGATGCCGGCACCAAAAGCGATGATGGCGAAGCCCAGCCAATAGATCACGAACGATTTGCCGGCCAGGAAGCGGCGCTGCGACAAGACAACGCCGAAGGCGGTAAGAAACACCAGCACATAGACGCCAAGCGGCGCGCCGGAAAGAATATCCTGTAACAAACCCAGCGCGAACACCGCCGTCAGCGGCAGCAGGTTGGGCCGGTAGATGGCCCAGTGATAGACCGCGATCAAAGCCAGGGTCGGGGTGATGGCGGCATAATCGGGGATCGATGTGGGCACCACGTTGAGGATCACCAGCAACACCGCAATGCCGAACGGCGCCGAATTGCGCGCCCAAAGGTCAAGCCGTTGCCAAAGTGCCGTGTTCATATATCCATTCCTAGAGCATTTCCGGACAAATATGAACCATTTGACCGGGATGATTTTGCCCCGTGGCTAGGAGCGCGCCGCATGGCGATGCATTGCATCGGCAAAGGTGGGCGACGACGTCCACGGGTCAAAAGCACCCGGCCTGCGGTGGGTCAAATCGGCTCCCCGGGGGCGTTGCGGCGCTTGCCCGATGCAAAGGCATCGCGCTGCGCACCGCGCCTACCCGAAAAACCGATTTGTTCCCATCAAATTGATTCATATTTGTCCGGAATTGCTCTAGCGGCGAAGCCGGCAAATTACGGCTCCTTGGCAACCAGACCCTTAAGGCCGAAATCCGCAACTTTGACATATTCCAGCCGCCCGTAATCGGCGAACAGTTGCACCGTGACGCCGCCATCGGAAACCGCGGCAACGACGCCGACCGGCAGTCCCGGCGGGAAGGCGCCGCCATGCCCGGAGGTGACAATCCGGTCCGATGGCGAAACGCGGGCGCCCGGCGCCACATGGATCAGGCGCGGCCGGCGCGTATTGCCACCCACCAGCAAGGCCCGTCCGCGCGAGCTTTCAATCAGCACCGGCACCCGGGAATTGAAATCGGTCAACAGGATCACCCGCGACGAGCGGCTCGAAACCTGGGCGATGCGCCCGACAAAGCCTTGATCGGTGAGCACCACCTGCCCTTTTTTAATGCCGTCCGAGGCGCCGGTATTCAGAATCAAAGTATTGGCGAAGGCGCCCCCTGAGCCGGCGATAACCCGCGCCGTAACAAACCTGGCGCCGCCTTCGGGCTTGGCGCTGAGCAAGGCGCGCAAGGCGGAATTGTCGGCGTATAATTTGCGCGCCGCCGTTTGCCACTGCAACAGGCGCAGATTTTCTTCGCGCAGACGCAAGTTCTCGGTGCGGATATTGGTGAGGCTGCGGAAATTATCGATGCCGTCTGCAACCGTCTGCGCCGGGCGCGACAGGGCGCCCAGGATCGGCGCCACCGCGTTGGTCACTTCGGCGCGCACCCGGTCGACCAGCACCGCATCGATCTTGCCGAGCAGCATCATCGAAAAGGCCAGGCCGATCAGGCCCAGATAGGTGAAGCGCTGGAGAAGGCTCTTGAGCGGCGCCGCAATGCGCAATATGGAACTGGAACGCTGGTCGTCCATGTCTGGTCCCGATCAAATTCATCCAAGCGAGGCACGCGGGTTGCGGCCCCGGCGCCATCAGCCTGATGGATAGATGTTAATACATCGTTGTCAAAACGTGGCGCAGCTTCTTCATCTCCTCGAGCGCGCGCCCGGTTCCGAGCGCCACGCACGAAAGCGGATTATCGGCAATCGATACCGGCAAGCCGGTAGCGTAGCGAAGCACATAATCCATATTGGTCAGTAATGCGCCGCCGCCGGTCAGCACAATGCCCTTGTCGACGATATCGGCGGCCAGTTCCGGCGCCGTATGTTCGAGCGCCGATTTCACCGCTTCGATGATGGCGCTCACCGGCTCGGCCAGGCTTTCCGAAATCTGCCGCTCGGAGATGATTAATTCCTTGGGCACGCCGTTCATCAGATCGCGGCCCTTGATTTCCATGGTGCGGCCCTCGCCTTCTTCCGGCGGGCAGGCGGAACCGATCTCTTCTTTGATGCGCTCGGCCGAGGATTCGCCGACCAGCAAGTTATGATTGCGCCGGATATAGGCGATGATTGCCTCGTTCATCTTGTCGCCGCCGACGCGCACGCTTTGCGAATAGACAATACCGCCAAGGCTCAGGACCGCGACCTCGGTGGTGCCGCCGCCGATATCGACGACCATGGAACCGGTCGGCTCGGTCACCGGCAGCCCGGCGCCGATGGCTGCCGCCATGGGCTCTTCGATCAGATAGACGCGCCTTGCGCCGGCGGCCTCGGCCGATTCCTGGATGGCGCGGCGCTCGACGGCGGTCGATCCGGACGGCACGCAGATCACCACCAGGGGCGATGCGAACGAGCGCCGGTTGTGCACCTTGCGGATAAAATATTTGATCATGTCCTCGGCGATTTCGAAATCGGCGATGACGCCGTCGCGCAGGGGCCGGATGGCCTGGATATTACCTGGCGTGCGGCCCAGCATCTGCTTGGCCTCCTCGCCGACGGCCAAGACCACTTTCTTGCCCTTGACGTCGGCGATGGCCACCACCGATGGCTCGTTGAGGACGATGTTTTTGCCCTTCACATAGACCAGGGTATTGGCGGTACCAAGATCGATCGCCATGTCGGCGGACAGGAATCCAAATATTCGCGACAACATATGGTTATTGCACCTGTAATTACTACGTTTTCCAAATCGGTGATCCAGGCACGGGCGGAGCTTCCGCGCCGGATAGCTTGCCAGCTCGCGCGCCACCATTCCAGGCGGCGCGCGAATCAGTAGGCCTTTTTACATCAGCCATCGGCCAAATGTCATGCTGAAAGCGCCGACGGCGCGGTTTTTTCCCTTTTTACCAAAAGCTTGTTGAGGGCGTTGATATAGGCCTTGACCGAGGCAACCATGGTATCCGTGTCGGCGCCCTGGCCGTTGACGGTCTTGCCGGCCTCTTCCAGGCGCACGGTGACCTCGGCCTGGGCATCGGTGCCCTCGGTCACGGCGTGCACTTGATAAAGCTGCAAACGCGCTGCGTGGGCGACCAGGGCCTGCACCGCGTTGAAGGCGGCGTCCACCGGGCCATCGCCAACCGCGTCGGTGCTCATAACCTCGCCGTCGATTTCCAGCTCCAAGCCGGCTTTCGGCGGTCGATGCCTTGTGCCACAGAGGATTTCCAGGGACAGCAGCTTGATGCGGTCGTTGCCGCGCACCACGCTATCATCCACCAGGGCGACGATATCCTCGTCGAACACCTCTTTTTTCAGATCGGCCAGATCCTTGAACCGTTTGAAGGCGTCTTGCACCGCATTGTCGCCGAGATCGTAACCCAGCTCCTTCAATTTTTCGCGGAACGCATGGCGGCCCGAATGCTTGCCGAGGACCAGCTTCGATTCCGAAAGCCCAACCGATTCCGGCGTCATGATCTCGTAGGTCAGGGCGTTCTTGAGGACCCCATCCTGATGGATACCGGCCTCGTGAGCGAAGGCGTTGGCGCCGACGATGGCCTTGTTGGGCTGCACCGTAAAGCCGGTCACCGTGGACACCAGGCGGGACGCCTTGATGATGTCCCGGGTGTTGACGTTGGTGCTGTAGGGCATGGAATCCTGGCGCGTCCTGAGCGCCATGATGATCTCCTCCATGGCGGCGTTGCCGGCCCGCTCGCCGAGGCCGTTGATGGTGCATTCCACCTGGCGGGCGCCGGCGTCCACGGCGGCCAGGGAATTGGCCACCGCCAGACCGAGATCGTTGTGGCAATGCACCGACAATACCGCCTTATCAATATTCGGCACCCGTTCCAGGAGCCCGGTGATGATGGCCGCGAACTCAACCGGCAGCGCGTAGCCGACGGTGTCCGGAATATTGATGGTTCTGGCCCCGGCGGCAATGGCGGCTTCGACGCAACGGCACATGAAATCCATCTCTGTCCGGGAGCCATCCTCGCACGACCATTCCACATCGTCGGTGAAATTGCGCGCCAAGGTGACGCTGTCGATCACCGCCTGATAGACGTCTTCGGGGTCCATCTGCAGCTTATGCTTCATGTGCAATTCCGAAGTCGAGATGAAGGTGTGGATGCGCCCCCGTTTCGCCGGCTTGATGGCTTCGGCGGCGCGTTCGATATCCATGGCGCCGGAGCGGGCGAGGCCGCAGACAACCGATCCCTTGATCACCTTGGCGATCTCGTGGACCGCCTCGAAATCGCCTTGGGAGGCGATCGGGAAACCGGCTTCGATGATATCGACGCCCATCGCTTCGAGCAGCTCGGCAATACGCAGCTTCTCATCCAGGTTCATGGACGCGCCGGGCGATTGCTCGCCGTCGCGCAACGTGGTGTCGAAGATGGTAATACGCGTTTGATCCATTTCCATACTCATTGGACTAGGCCTTTCTGGTAATTCGTTATTTTGCGACTGGGAGCGCGTATACCCCTGAACACGATGCGCCAATTACTGGTGCGTTCAGGGGCGCCTAAGTCGCAGAGCCAGGCCGAGGCAAAGACCGCTGGTGGTGCCTAGATTTGCGCGCAGCGATGCAGCGCCGGAAACCAAGTCCCGGCGGAAGGCAACTGTTGCTCTGCAATTTTGCAGAGGAGCCATCATCGTCTCCACGTATCTATTATCTAAAACCCGCCACAATCGGCGGTACAAAGCGTATAAAAACAAGGGTTTAGCCGCGAAGTCAACAGAATTCGATACGATTGCGGGAAATATTGAATAAATTCATTGTCATTTCTGGTAATAATTTATAAAGTAAGAGTATTACTTATGGAGATTAGTCGCATGCGCATTACATCCAAGGGGCAGGTCACCATCCCCAAAAAAATCCGCGATCAGGCCGGATTGCTTCCGCATACGGATGTGGAATTCCTCTATGACGGCGAAATTGTTCGCCTGACGCCCGCCAAAAAATCCGAAAGGGAAAGCCGGGGCGAAATGGCGGTGCGGCTGTTGCGGGGTTCCGCCACCGCCAGGATGAGCACCGACGAGATCATGGCATTGACGCGCGGTGAATAAGAGCGATGGCGATCCCGGCCTTAATCGACAGCAATGTCATTCTGGACTTGATGACGGAAAATTCCGACTGGGCGGATTGGTCGGACGCCCGGTTAACAGAGATTGCGTCCGAATCGGTTCTGATGATCAATCCGATCATATATGCCGAAGTCTCAGTGGGATTTGAACGGATTGAAGATTTGGACAGCGCCTTGCCGCCGGCGCTCTACCGCCGCGAAGCACTGCCTTACGAGGCGGGTTTTCTGGCGGGCAAATGTTATCTCGAATACCGGCGGCGCGGTGGCCAAAGGACATCGCCCCTGCCCGATTTCTACATCGGGGCTCATGCCGCCTTCGCCGGCTACCGGTTGCTCACCCGCGATGCCCGGCGCTACCGGGGATACTTTCCAGGGTTGGATATCATCGCGCCCGATTAAGGCGCCTTAAATCGAAACCACGTCGAACCAGCCGTCGGTGACTTCTTCGATGGGCAGGACTTTTTTGTAGGCGATGCGGAACGCCCCGCCATCGCGGCTGAGCCGGTATTCGTAGCGGCCGCTGCGGAATTCCTGGCCGCGGCGGTGGCTCCAACTGGCAACCATGAAATTGGCCCCGGCCACGACCAGACCGTCGTCGCCCGCCTCTGTCGTTACGTTCGATATCTGGTGGCAAATGCGCGGCAACTGGATCGAGGCTTCCGAGGTGCCGGTGCGGATCCGGTAAATGCGGTCTTCGAGGCCGGCGCGCGACGTAATGTAAATCAGATTGATGGACAGTTCCGGATCGGTCACCGGCTCGCCCTGCATGGTGTAGGACGGCACCCAGAACACCGCGTCCTCGGCATAGAGCACCAGCCATTCGTCCCAGCGGCGCTCATCCAACAACAGGGCTTCGGTGTATAGGAACTGCGCCACCTCGGCGCTCAAAGCCACGTCAGCCATAGCCAGCGCCGGCGCTCATCATCTTCACCCATTGCCGGTAGACGCCTTGCAGGGTGATCTCGTGGGTGAACTGGTCCGATGACATTTCCGGATCGATGCCCAGCTCCAGCGCCGGGCCGTCGGCGCCGGGCGTGGCGACGCTCATGCCCCGGCTCATATCGTTGGGGTGTCCGGCGGCGGCCATATTGCCCTGGTTGGCCCTTTCGAATATGGCCACGTCGTCGGGGGTCGACATGCCGGTGGGCATGAAAAAGTCTTCGAACTTGCGCAGCCTGGCGGCGCGCAGCTCATTGGCCTCGCCCACCGGCGCCAAACACCACGAAGATATCTCGGTACGGTCGATGGCCAGCGGCCGGTAGGTGCGGATATAGGTGCTGGCCAGCTCGTTCACCAAAAGGTTGGGAAATACGGTCACGTGGCGGGACCGTTCCAGCGCCCACTTCGCGCGGCCCGGCGGCAGGGATTTTTGAATCTGATCCTTCATCGCCCACACCGGATACACTTCCGGCGTTTCCTTGTCGGCCCAGAACGCCGTGTGGCCATTGCCGGGCGCATACATGCCGGCCGCGACGCGCCCCGCCAGCCGCCCGGTCTCGGTCTTATCGAGCCCGGTATTGCCGCTGATTTCATCCCGGTGGATCATGGTGGCGGCGAAGTTTCCGTGCACGGTGGCGGCGTGGTAGGGATCGGGGCCGTTGTCGTGCAGCACCTTCCAATTACAGTTGACCGTGTGGATGGAGGCGCCGGCGACCACTTCCAATTGGTGCGGCGCCGGCGCGCAAAACAGATCGAGAAACGCGGTGACCGGGCCGAGATGCTCCACCAGCGGCGCCACATCCGCGTTTAAGCTGGCGAAAATCAGGCCGCGATAAATCTCCAGCCGCGGCAATGGCTTCAAATCAAAGCGCGACTGATCGAAATCGTCTTCCGGCCAGCCTACCCGGCGTAACTTGATGCCGGTGCATTTGCCTTCAATGTTGAAGCGCCAGCCGTGATAGGGGCAGGCGATTTCGGTCATGGAGCCGGCGCGGCAATCGGTCAGCATGGAGCCCCGGTGGGAGCAGGCATTGATAAAGCCGCCGATGGCGCCGCTCTGCTGGCGGATCACAAATACCGGCTGGCGTCCAATATGGGTGGCCACGTAATCGCCGGGCGCCTTCAACAAACCTTCGGGGGCGAGGAACACCCAGTTTGCTTCGAAGATATTTTTGTATTCGGCTTCCAGGATATCGGGATCGTTGTAGACGCGCCGGCTGACCTGGAAGACGCCGTCTTCGGGCCGGTCATCCACCAAGCCTGCAAATTCCCCGGGATCGTTCGATGTTAAATCCACGCCACCCTCCGGGCGCCATGATATCAGGTTAATCCCCAGTGGCGAGCCGCATTTGTCAAAGCCGCCCGATCGGATTAATATCGACGAAATTCAAGGGGGAGATTTGCCATGCTGTCACCAGAAGAAAACGAGCTTCTTTGCCGCGTCGGCGCCGGCACGCCCATGGGCGAATTGTTCCGCTGCTTCTGGCTGCCGGCCATATTATCGTCCGAGATCGAGGCCGATGGCAGCCCGCGCCGCCTCCGCCTGCTGGGCGAAGACATGGTGGCGTTCCGCGATTCGGACGGCAAGGTGGGCATTCTGGATGCCTACTGCCCGCACAAATCGGCGCCCCTGTTTTTTGGCCGCAACGAAGAATGCGGGCTCAGGTGCGTCTATCACGGCTGGAAGTTCGACCGCAGCGGCGCCTGCCTGGAGCTTGGCAACGAGCCGGCCGGCGAAGACCACAAGAGGCGGGTAAAAATCCGCTCCTATCCGGTGCGCGAGATTGGCAATCTGGTCTGGATATTCATGGGCGACAAAAACAACATCGCCGATTTCCCGCACCTGGAATGGGCGCATGTGGATGCGGACAAAAGCCACGTCACCCGCTGGCTGCAACGCACCAATTGGGCGCAGGGCTTCGAGGGCGAGATCGATTCCTCGCACATATCCTTTCTGCACCGTTCCATGGACGATTCCATGCGCGGCTCGGCGGTCGGCACCTCCACCGCACCGCCCGGCATCTGGGATGACGCGCCGGAACTGACCCTCAAAGAAACCGATTACGGCTTCGTCTATGGCGCCCGCCGCCGGGCCGGCGAGAACCTTTATTACTGGCGCATGACCCAATGCATGCTGCCCATCTTCAACCAGATCGCCAATGATGTGTTTCCCCGCTCGGGCCGCTGCTGGGTGCCGGTGGACGATTACAACGTCATGGCCTTCTCCTACGTCTACAACGCCGACGCACCGATCACCCAGGAACAGAACGACATCTTGGAAACCGGCAGAAGCTTCCCGCCGCTGCGCGATTACGTCGCCACCGAATTGGACGACGGCTATGTGATCGACACTTACATTTCCAAAAACGTGCGCGCCAATGATTACCTGATCGACCGGGATGTGCAGGCGGGGGGCACTTATACCGGCATTTTCGGGCTGACCAATCAGGACCGGGCCATTCAGGAAAACATGCGCGGCCTGCCCGGCACCGGCCCCGGCAAGATCGCCGACCGCTCGAGAGAATATCTGATGACCGCCGACATGCCGGTGATCACGTTTCGCAAGATAATCATCCAGATGGCCAAGGATCTGGCCGACAAAGGTATCCGGCCAAAGGCGGCGGATGACGGCAGCCTCTTTAATGTGCGCGCCATATCCGCCGTCACCGGGATCGAGACGTTCGAGGAATTGCTGAAAATTCATGGACCCGATTGCCTGGGCACGGTGACCCCGGCCATGGCCGCCGAATAGGCGCTGGCGTGGCAGACGCAAGCCCAGCTTTGCGCCTCGGTATCGCCGGGCTCGGCTTGGCCGGCACCATCATGCTGCGGGGGCTGCAGGGGTGGGACGGCGCCGAAGTGGTGGCCGCGGCGGACCGCCATGAAAATCTACTGGCCAACTTCGCCGGCGATTATGAGGCGGAAACCCACACCGATGTGGCCGGGCTTTGCCAGAGCAACCGGGTCGAAGCCATCTATATCGCGACCCAGCACCAGTTCCACGCCGAACACGCGATCCTGGCGGCCCGGCACGGCAAGCACATCATCTTGGAAAAGCCCATGGCCCTCAGCCTTGCCGACTGCGACGCCATTATCGACGCTGTGCAGCAAGCCGGTGTGCAATTGGTCATCGGCCCCACCCATTCGTTCGATCCCAACATCCAATTCATGGCCGAGATTATCGAAAGCGGTGAATTGGGCGCGCTCTCCATGGTCAATACCTGGAACTTCAACGATTTCCTCTACCGCCCCCGGCGCCCGGAAGAATTAGACACAGCCCAGGGCGGCGGCATCATCTTTAACCAATTGCCCCACCAGATCGACAGCATCCGTTTGTTGAGCCGCGATAAGCTGCACAGCGTCCAAGCCGCCCTCGGCGTGCTCGACGGCGCGCGGCCCACCGAAGGCAACGCCGCCGTCATGCTTCGCTTCGAGGGCGGCGCGGCGGCGAGCATGGTCTATAGCGGTTATGACCGTTTCGACAGCGATGAATTTTTCGGCTGGGTTGGTGAAGGCGGCCAGGAGAAATCGGGCGATACCCACGGCCAGACCCGCGCCCGCCTCAAGGGTGCCTCCCAAGAAGAAGAGACGGCGCGGCGCACCTCCGCCTTCGGCTACAAACCAGCGGCGGAGAACTCGGGCGGGCGGCTGGCTCCGCCCGGCAGCCTGCGCGAGGCCCATTTCGGCGTCATGGTGGTCAGCTGCGAAGGCGGCGACATGCGCCCGACGCCGGACGGCATCGCCATCTATGACAATGAAGGCGCCCGCCATGTAGACATCCCGGCGGACCGGTTCTTAGCATCGCGCCCCGCCGTGGTGCAGGAGCTGGCCAATGCCATTGCCGGCACCCCGCCGGTGCGCAGCGGCCAATGGGGCCGCACCAGCCTCGAAGCCGCCCTCGCCATCCAGCGCTCATCGGCGGAGCGGCGCGAAATATTGCTTTAAAAAATTGGCGCGCGCCGGAATTTGACCGCTATGCTGCGCCGGCAGTCATCGGAGAATATGAATGGATATGTCGAACCTGCCGTCCAAGGACGGCCCCTTCCCGCACCCGGACCCGAAAAGCCTCAACGTGCTGGTGACCCGTGATGTGGGCACGCAACTTACGGCGACGTTGGAGGCCGCCTATACGGTCCATCACCGCCACGATGCGGAAGAGCGGGCCGCCTTTATCGCTGCCCAAGGCGGCATAATCGACGTGGTGGTGACCAGCGGCCTGATCGGTATTTCGGCGGAAGAAATGGACCAGATGCCGAACCTGAAATTCGTGCATTCCTTTGCGTCCGGTTACGAGAGCGTCGACGTGGCCGCCGCCAAGGCGCGCGGCATCATGGTCGCCCATATGCCGGGGACCATGGCCTTCAGCGTCGCCGAGCATGCCATGGGTCTGATGATTTCGATCACGCGGGGCTTCATCCATAACGACCGGATCGCCCGCCATACCCATTGGGACGAATGCGCCGCGCAATGGCCCAATCTTTACCACAAGCGCCTGGGGCTGTTGGGCTACGGCAATATCGGCGCCGAGATCGCCCAGCGCGCGCACGGCTTCGAGATGGAAATCGGCTATCACGCCAGAAACCGGCGCGACGTCGGCCACGCCTATTTCGCAACCCCCTTGGCGCTGGCGGAATGGGCCGATTATATCATCGCTGCGCTGCCCGGCTCGGCCGATACCAAACATATGGTTGGCGCCGATGTGCTCAAGGCGCTGGGCCCGAAGGGCTATCTGATCAACGTGGCGCGGGGCACGGTGGTTGATACGGCGGCCCTCGATCAGGCTTTGCGCACCGGCGCCATCGCCGCCGCCGCCATCGACGTGGCCGAAGGCGATCCCGATATCCCGACGGCGTTGCTGGATACCCCCAACCTGCAAATCACGCCGCACGTGGCCGGGCAATCGCCGGAGGCGGTGGAGCGCAAGCTGGGCATCATCAGGGCCAATATCGAAAACCACCTGACCGGCGGCGAAGTGCTCAGCCCGGTCAAGGAAATGGGAACGCCATAGGCCGCGTTTACACCAGAGCCGGCGTCACCATCCAGGAAACGGCCCAGCTATTGTCGTCGCGGCGGTTGAGGCAGGCGACGCCGGCGCGGGCGAACTGGATCGGATGGGCGGCCTCGTCGCCGGCGACCAGGCTGCCGGCGATGCGCTTCAGGTTGGGCATATGGCCGACAATCATGATGTCATCATCGGCAGCGTTAAGCCTTTCCAGCCAGCCTGAAATATCATCATCGGCCATCAGCCCATCGATCTCGACGGCGCCGTCCCGGGGCTTGAAGTGTTCGGCAAAGCCTTGGGCGGTCTCTCGGGTGCGCACGGTGTGGCTGTGATAGATGGCGCTGAGGGTGCCGTCCTTGGCCACCGGCGCGAAGCCGCCGATGCGGTCGATATCGTCAAAGCCCTGCTGGACAATTTTGCGCCCAGCGTCCAGTTCCGGCGATGTTTTGTCTTCGACTTCGGCGTGCAGCGCCAAGTATAGATTCATTCGGAGTCACTCCCTAATCTGCGAATTCTTCGCGCAGATAATGGATTTGCGCCAGCACGTCCCGATCGGTCAACTGGAACAGCTTGGCGTCGCCTGAGGTGGCCTTGTGGGTGATCCAGTTGCCGCGCGGACAGGTGAAGATGTCGTTCTTTTTCCAGGCAATGGTTTCCTCGCCCACCAATGAGACGCCCTCGCCGGTGGCGGCCAGGCAGACCATGTTGGCGTTCGAACGGTAGGCCCGGGTTTCGGATTGGCCCGGCGCCAGCATATAGCAATCGATG
This sequence comes from Alphaproteobacteria bacterium, assembly GCA_963582805.1. Classification (GTDB taxonomy): domain Bacteria; phylum Pseudomonadota; class Alphaproteobacteria; order Rhodospirillales; family UBA2165. The sequence goes on along the minus strand of CAUZTZ010000062.1, from coordinate 3,036 downwards.
CCCGGCATGGCGGCGCCGCCGGTCAGGGGATTGGTGTAGCGAATGCGCCGCGAGCCGTCCTTGGCCGCCGGCGTTTCCTTCAGCACCGCCTCGACGTTCGCCAGCGGATATTTGAACATCGGCGAATAGGGCTGATTCCATTCGGCGGACACCGGCGTGATGCCCGGCGATGCCAGGGCGGCTTCGGGAATCTGCGGGGGAATATCGTTGGAGGGGCCGGCCTCGAACAGGTTGGTATCGAAATGCTGATGCAGGGGCGCGTCCAGCGCGTCCAGCCAGACGGCGCGCGTCTCGCCGGTATGATAATGCTCGTGCCAGCACATGCCGGGGGTCAGCAGGAAATCACCGGGTAACATATTCACCGGCTTGCCGTCGACGGTGGTCACGGCGCCGCCATCGCCTTCGATGATAAAGCGTAGCGCATTGAGGGTATGGCGGTGCGGGCGGGCGCTTTCGCCGGGCATCAGGATTTGCAGATTGACCACCATGTTGAGGCCGATGCCGCGCCGGTGCAGATCGTCATAGGCGGGGTTTTCAAGGACCAGAACCCGGCGTTCGGCATTGCCCATATCGGTGGCTTCGACCGCCGCGTCCAGGAGCGGGTTCAGCGTATCCCAGGGCCAGATATGCCCCGCTTCCGCCAGGCCTTCGCCGCCATGGCTGGTACGCTCCCAGAGGGCGCTGATATGGGCCGCGTCCATGTCGCCGTGAAATTGATCGGTCATTGTTTGTCCATCCCGCCGCTGGTTTTTATCCCGCGTTGTGCATTCTGGACTATTGGCGCGGCGCAATGAACCTATTTTTTGTTCCTCTCGGCGGCGGCCCGGCGCATCTCAAGGCGGGACAGATAAACGCCCGAACCAATGATCAATGCTGCGCCGATCCAGACCGCTGTCCCCGGCACCTCGCCAAACAGCACGAAGCCGATGATCGCCACCCAGATCAGGCGCACATACCAGATCGGCGCGACTGCGGCCAATTCGCCGATTTTGTAAGCGCGGGTCATGGTGGCATTGCCGGCGGTGCCAAGAACGCCGAGCATGACCAGCCAGAACCATTGTTCCGGCGTCGGCCAGGTCCAGACAAAGGTCGCCGCCAACAGCGAAAACGGCGCCGCGATGATCAGCGTCCATGCGATGACATGGGGGATCGGCTCGGTACGGGTCATGACCTTGGCGTGTATCTGGGTCGCCGCATAGCCAACCGCCGAGGCGACCACGGCTATGGCGCCGATACTCATGCCATCGATATCGGGATCGATGACGATCACCGTACCGGCAAAGCCGGCCAGCACCGCCATCCAGCGCCCAAAGACCGAGGGCTCGCGCAACAACAAAACGGCTCCGATGGAAACGAAGATGGCGTTGGTCATCGAAAGCGTTGTCGCAATGGCCAAGGGGATCGTCGCCAGGCCAATATAGAAAAACGCCATGGCCGCCGCCTGCACCACGGCGCGGCCCGTATAATGGGCCAGCTTGGTGGTGCGCATGCCCTGCCAGCCGCCGCGTACAAAAAACGGCAGGACCGCGGCGAGCCCGAACAGGATGCGGAAAAACACCTGCTCGACCGGATGGATGTCGGTGGAGATCCAGCGGATGATGGTCATCATCACCGAATAGAGCGCGCCGGACAGCACCATCAGCCCGATGCCGCGCAAATTGGCGGGCACGGTTTCGGTGGCGGCCGCAAGGCGGGCGAAGGCGGACATCTACGCTGCGAACCTAACTCGGACTAGGGCTCAGCCTTGGGCGGCGATCTTATCCCAGACCTTGGCGGCGATCGCCTTATAGGTTTTGGAATGCTCGTTGTCGGGTTCGGTGGCGACTATCGGGAGACCCTCGTCGGAGGTTTCGCGGATGTGCGTATCCAGGGGCACTTCGCCGAGAAAATCGACGCCCAGATTTTCGGCTTCGCGCTTGGCGCCGTCCTGGCCGAAGATGTAATAGCGCTTGCCGTTATCGGGGCACAGGAAATAGCTCATATTCTCGACAATGCCGAACACCGGCACTTCGACTTTGCGGAACATGTTGAGCCCCTTGCGGGCATCGGCCAGCGCAATATCCTGGGGCGTCGAGACAATGACCACGCCGGTGAGCGGTATGCGCTGCGACAATGTCAGGTGAATATCGCCGGTTCCGGGCGGCATATCGACCACCAGAACATCCAACTCGCCCCATTGCACATCGCCGAAAAGCTGCTCCAGGGCGCCGGTGGCCATCGGCCCGCGCCAGATGATCGGCGTCGCCTCGTCGACCATGAAGCCCATGGACATGCATTCGATGCCGTGGCCGATCAAGGGCACGATCTGACCGCTTTCCGATTGCGCCGGCTTCTCGGTGATGCCGAGCATGCGCGGGATCGATGGCCCGTAAATATCGGCGTCGAGGATGCCGACGCGCTTGCCACCGGCGGCCAGGGCCAGGGCCAGGTTGACTGCCGTCGTCGATTTGCCGACGCCGCCCTTGCCGGACGCCACGGCGACCACCGATTTGATCGTCGGCAGCTCCAACTTCGAAGCTTCCGGCGGCTGATCGGGCATCAGTTGCGGCGCCGGGCGCTCGGCGGTGAGGATGGCCGCCACCGCCTTGACGCCGGGCACCGATTTGGCGGCGTCCTCGGCGGCTTGGCGGAGGCCTTCCATTTCCGGGCCCCGGGCCGGATCGACCTCGATGGAGAAACTGACCTTGCCGTCCTTGACGGTAAGCCCCTGCAGCATATACAGATCGACAATGTTACCGCCCCGGTCCGGGTCGGTAACGGCTTTTAAAGCTTCCTTGACTTGTTCCTGGGTGACGTCAGGCATACATAATCCTCCTCGGCGTATGACAGTAAATTGAAGGCGCGCGTGGTGGAAGCGGCTATAATGGCCCGAACCTCCGTTGCAAGGGACCCTTAGCTGTCATATAAGGCACGCCAAGAGACAACAAAAGTCGAAAGTTAGAAACACCGGGACTTCAACAGAAAAGGCGATTGCTCATGGCTTGGAATATTCAACGCGGCGGCGGCCCTTGGGGCGGCGGCGGCGGCGGCGGGCAA
>CAUZTZ010000061.1:0-15773 GCA_963582805.1 Alphaproteobacteria bacterium | reverse complement strand
ACAGGTCTAATAAGCGGGGTGTTCTAAAGAATGGTTAATTGCCCCGGGAAACGAATCGGATATAAGGGCCCGATGCGCACACTTTATCATTTATGGTTGAACCCGTTCTCGCGCAAGGTGCGAATTGTGCTGGCGGAAAAGGGCTTGGAATTCGAAATGGTCGTCGAGCAGGTCTGGGAGCGCCGCCAGGCTTTCCTTGCCCTCAATCCGGCCGGCGAGGTCCCGGTCCTGGTGGAGCCGGACGATACCGTACTTTCGGACTCCCAGGCCATTTGTGAGTTCTTGGATGAATTGCAGCCCGAACCGAGCCTGATGGGCCGCGGCCTGCACGAGCGCGCCGAGGTGCGCCGCCTGGTCACCTGGTTCGACCGCAAGTTTGATTTCGAGGTGGGCGACAAGCTGGTTGGCGAGAAGGTGATGAAGCGGTTCTTAGGCCTTGGCGAGCCCGATTCCGGCGCCATCCGCGCCGCGCAAAAAAATATTCACACCCATTTGCAATATATCACGTTCCTGGTCGAGCGCCGCCATTGGCTGGGCGGCGAGGAAATGTCTCTCGCCGATATTACGGCGGCGGCGCATATTTCCACCGTCGATTATTTGGGCGACGTGCCCTGGGCCGATCACAAGCCGGCGAAAAACTGGTACACGCGCATCAAATCCCGGCCCAGCATGCGCGCAATTTTGGCCGAACGTATCCCCAGATTGCCGGCCGCCAAGCACTACTCCGACTTGGATTTTTGACGCCCGGGATCATCCAATTGTTGCAGATAATCGCGCGCCGCGCGGGCCCCCGGCGTTCCCGGCGCAGCTCCGATCACCTCCAACCAGTGCGCGCGCGCCGCTGATTTGCGCCCCGCCTGGCGGTGCAAAATACCGCTTTCAAGGTGGGCTTCGATATTTCCCGGATCCAGTTTAAGGGCAGCAATGGCATCGGCTTCGGTATTTTTCATATCGCCCAGATGGCGGCGCGCGGCGGCGCGAAAGACCAGCGCATCGACCAATTCGGGATTCATATCCAGCGCCGCGCCAAGATCATCTTCGGCGCGCTTCCAGGCGCCCATGGCGGCGGCGGCCTGGGCGCGGTCGACAAACAGTTCCGGGTTATTGGGATCAAGGCCGAGGGCACTGTTCAGCACCCCCTCGGCGCGCGCCGGCTGGCCGGCCAAAAGCCATGCCTGGGCGGCTTGGGCGAACAATTCGGCGCGAAAGGACGGCCGCGCCCGGATCGCCTGGGCCAGTTCCTCGAAGCGCCGCGCGCCTTCGCCGTGCTGACCGAGCCCGACCAGCGCCACCGCCTGGCAATGGTGCGCCGCATCGCCGCCGCCGAGGCCGAGCCAACTGGTCGCGCGGCCAAAGGCCAGTTCCGGATTGTCCCGCGCCAGCTGCATGCAGGCCCGGTATTCCCGCGCCGGTACGATCTCCTGGGCCTGCAATGGCACCGCCGCCGCCAACAGCGTGATCACGATCAAACTGCCCGTATAAATTTTCATGTTCCATATCCCGGCTTTTCGCGGGCGCCGCACAATTCTACACTTGGGCGGCGAATTGAGGAAATAAGATCGAATATTCGAGGACGCGGGAATGAATGATGCGGGCGCAAATCTATTATGCTTCGGCATGGGATACACGGCGCGCGCAACGGCGGCGTCCCTGGACGCTGGCGCCTGGCGGATCACCGGCACGTTTAGGGATGGCGAAGCGCTCGACGGATTTGATGGTGTGGCGTTCGATGACGCCGAAGCGGCGCTTGCGGGCGCCAGTCATATCCTGGTGTCAACGCCCCCCGGTGAAGCGGGTGATCCGGTGCTTGGCCGTTATCACAAGCAACTGGCGGCCAACAAACATCTGGTCTGGATCGGCTATCTTTCGACCACCGGCGTTTACGGCGATACCGGTGGCAACCTCGTCGATGAAGCGGCTCCCTGCGCACCCACCAACGCGCGCAGCCGCTGGCGGGCGGCCGCGGAACAGGCGTGGCTGGCTCTCGATATACCAGCTCATATCTTCCGCCTGGCCGGCATTTATGGGCCCGGGCGCAGCAGCTTTGATCAGGTGCGCGCCGGTAGCGCCCGGCGTATCGAGCGCCCCGGCTATAAATTTTCGCGCATCCATGTGGAGGATGTCGCCAATATCTTGCGCGCCTCCATGGCCGCGCCGGCGCCGGGCGCCATCTATAATGTGTGCGACGACTTGGCGGCGGCGCAGGCCGAGGTCATTGCACATGCCTGTGATCTTTTGGGCGCCGAGGCGCCGCCGCTGATTCCGTTCGAGACGGCGGAGCCCGATATGAGCCCCATGGCGCGCAGTTTCTGGTCCGACAACCGGCGCATCGATAACGCCCGCATCAAGCGGGATTTGGGCGTCACGTTGACGTATCCCGATTACCGTTCTGGCCTGGCCGCCATCCTGGCCGCCGAGAACTCTGATTGAGAATCTCCTGATAACGTGATTTAGACTGGCCCATGCCCGATCAATCGTTCCGCACCATGCTCGCCAATCTGGAACAGCAAGGCGAAATGATCCGCTTTACCAAGGAAGTGGACCCGTTGACCAATATGGCGGCGGTTCAGTGGCGCGCCTATAACGAGATGGGCAAGGCCAGCCTGTTCACCAACATCGCCGGCCATGACGGCTGGCAGGCCTGCAGCCAGATCGTCGCCGACCGGCGCAAGTGGTCCATCGGCCTTGGTATCGGCGAGGACCAGTTGCTGGGCGAAATTGGCGCCCGGTTTGGCGCTGAGATTGCGCCCGAAACGGTCGCTGCGGCTGGCGCGCCGGTCAAGCAAGTGAAGATCACCGGCGCCGATGTGGACTTATCGGATATCCCGTCTTTGTTTACCTCCGAACATGATGGCGGGCGCTACCTTGCGTCCGGCATCGCCGTGATCAAGGATCCGGAAACCGGCCTTCGCAATATTTCCGTCCACCGCCAGCAGATCACCGGCAAGGACAAGACCGGTTTCGTCATGCTGCCCCGCCAGGCTCGCCGTATATTTGATAAATACAAAGAGCGCGGCGAGCCGATGCCGGTGTCGATCTTCTTCGGCTGCCATCCGGCCATATTTTATGCCGCCTCCTTCACCACCGATTTTGGCCGTGACGAATTGGCCCTGGCGGGCGGGCTCTTGGGAGAGCCGGTGCGCATGGTTGCTTGCGAAAGCAATGATCTTGAAGTTCCGGCGGAAGCCGAATTGGTGCTCGAGGGTGAGGTGGCGACCGACTTGATGGAACCGGAAGGCCCCTACGGCGAGGTTACCGGCACCTATAACGCCGGCGGCACGTCCGAGGTGTTCAAAGTCAACGCCATAACCAGGCGAAGCGATCCCATCTTCTATGCGCTGCATTGCGGCGCGCCGGTGACCGACGCCCAATCAACCATGGCGCTTGGCATCGAGGTGGCCACCAAACGCCATCTCAGCGCCGTCGAGGGCGGCATCGAGCTGATTGATGTGCGCAGCGTCACCGCGTCCGGCGATATGATGCTGGTGCTGAAACTGCGCCCGCGCCAGCCCGGCCAGGCCAAGACCGCATTGATGGCGGCTCTATCGGGACCCTACCTGCACCCTAAGCTGGCGATCGCCGTGGACGAAGATATCGACGCCGACGATTTGCGCCAGGTCTCCTGGTCGATGGTCACCAGGGTGCATGCGTCCGAAGACGTCACCATGATCCCCAACACGCGGGTGTTTGGTCTCGACAGCATCTCGCCCAATGTGCCCGGCTTTGGCCAATATACCCGGCTCGGCACCAAATGGCTGATCGATGCCACCCTGCCGGTGAATTTAACCGAGAAAGAGCGTCAGGAATTCATGGCCGCCTATCCGAAAAACTACGCCTCCGTGCGGCTCGAAGATTTTCTGCCCTAATCTGATAATGCGGCCAGCGTCCGGCCAAGGCGATCCAAATCCTCCGGCTCGCTCAGCCGGTGATCGCCGCGCTTGACCAAAATCACGTCAACATCCGTCGAGCGCAACTTATCTTGAAGGCGCAACGCCGTTTGCCATGGAACCGAAATGTCGTCCAGCCCGTGGATCAGCCGCACCGGGCAATCCAGCGCAATCTCAGCCCCTAGGACCAGATGTTTGCGGCCCTCCTCCAGCAATGCCTTGGTGATCACGTAATCATCGTCATAGTCGCTGGCGATCGTTGTCTGGCCTTGAGCATCGATCTCGGCCAATTGGGCGGCCGACAATTCGGCGCCCAGAAGCTCCTCGGTAAAATCCGGCGCCGCGGCGATGCCGATCAGCCCGGCCATGCGTTCCGGTATGGCCAGCGCCGCCAGCAACATGATCCAGCCGCCCATGGAGGAGCCGATCAGGATTTGCGCCCCTTCGGTTAATTTTTCGATGGCGGCGATGGCATCGTTTGCCCAGACGCCCACATGGCCATCGGCGAAGTTCCCCGATGAGGCGCCGTGGCCCTGGTAATCGAAGCGCAGAAACCCCTGGCCGCGCTGGGCGCAGAATTCTTCCAGCCAAAGCGCCTTGGCGCCGGTCATGTCCGACATGAAGCCGCACAGGAACACCACGCTGGGCCCGGCGCCGGGCGTTTGGCGGTAAGCGATGGACGCGCCGGTCTCAAGTGTTAGTATCTTAGGCTCATCGGCATTGGATACAGGCATTCAGTACCCCTTCGATGGATAACGATTCCGAGCACACAATTGGCGAAGCGGCCACCGATAGCAAGTCCGGCATGGGCGACGCGCGCCCGCCCAATGTCCTGCAGGTTCTGCCCGCTTTGGTGACCGGCGGCGTCGAACGCGGCACCGTCGATATCGCCGAGGCTATTGTGCGCGCCGGCGGGCGGGCGCTGGTCGCCTCCGAAGGCGGGCCCATGGTGGGCGAATTAAACCGCGCCGGCGCCGAACATATCGAACTGCCGCTGGCCTCCAAGAACCCGCTGATCATTTATAAGAATATCGAACGTTTGGTCGAACTGATCCGCCGCGAAAGCGTCGATATCATTCATGCCCGCTCACGCGCGCCGGCCTGGAGCGCCTGGTACGCGGCGAAGCGCACCGACCGATCTTTGATCACCACTTTTCACGGCACCTATAGCCATGCCTCGGGGCCGAAGCGCTGGTATAATTCGGTGATGACCAAGGGCGAGCGCGTGATCGCCATATCCGATTTCATCGGCGGCCACGTGCATCAGATATATGGCGTGCCGGCGGCTCGCATCCGGGTTGTCCACCGGGGCATCGATGTGCACCGCTTCGATGCCGCCAATATTACGCCGGAGCGGGTGATTCAACTGGCCGACGAATGGCGCCTTCCGGACGGCCAGCCGGTGGTCATGCTGCCCGGCCGGTTAACCCGCTGGAAAGGCCAAATAGTTTTTATCGAGGCGGTCAAGCTGCTCAACCGCACCGGCGTTCAGTTTCTCATGGTCGGCTCCGACCAGGGCCGCCGCGATTACCGACGGGAATTGGAGGAGCGCATCGAAGCCGTAGGTATGAGCGGCACGATCCATGTGATCGATCATTGCGACGACATGCCCGCCGCCTACACGCTGAGCGATGTGGTGGTGTCCGCCTCGACCGAGCCGGAAGCTTTCGGGCGCGTCGTTGCCGAGGCGCAATCCCTTGGCCGTCCGGTGATCGCCACCGATCATGGTGGCGCCCGCGAAACCGTCATCGAGGGCGAAACCGGCTGGTTGACCAAGCCCGGCGACGCGGCATCATTGGCCGCCGCTATCGCCGTTGCCCTCGATCAAAGCGAGGCGGAGCGCAGCGCCTTCGCGGATCGCTGCGTCTCCAATATCCGCGAAAATTTTTCCAAGGACCAGATGTGCGGGCGCACCCTCGATATCTATGAAGAGGTGCTTGGCGAGCGCGGGCGCACCCAATGAGCGGACTTCGGCGGTGAGCGATAATATCCTGGTGATCAAGCTGGGCGCGCTCGGCGATTTCGTGCAGGCCGGCGGCCCTTTTCAGGCCATCCGCGCGCATCACGGCTCCGCCCATATCACATTGCTGACCACCCAACCGTTTGCAGATATTGCCGGCGCCGCGCCCTGGTTCGACGCGGTCTGGATCGATAGCCGGCCCAAGCTATTGGAGGTGAGCGGTTGGCTGGACTTGCGCGCCCGCCTTCGGAGCGGGGAATTTGCGCGCGTCTACGATTTGCAAACCTCGGCCCGTTCCAGCCATTATCACCGCCTGTGGTGGCCCGGCGTGGCGCCGGAATGGTCGGGTATCGCCAAGGGGTGCACGTTGCCGCACGCCAGTCCTCGGCGGGATTTGATGCACACCATCGAGCGCCAAGCCGAACAACTGGCCATGGCCGGCATCGAAGCCGTGCCGGCGGCCGATTATTCCTGGGCCGAACGGAGCGACGTCACGGCGCTGGAATTGCCTGAAACTTACGCCATCATTGCCCCCGGCGGCGCCGCCCACCGCCCCGACAAGCGCTGGCCGCTGGCGCGCTTCGCCGAAATCGCCTTGCATCTGGCGCAAAGCGGATCCACGCCGGTGATCATCGGCGCCGGCGCGGAACAAGCCATGGCCGCCGAGATTCTCAAGGCCGCGCCCACCGCCCGCGACGTGACCGGCAAGACATCCCTCGGCCAACTTTTCGCCTTGGCCAAAGGCGCCCGCCTGGCCATCGGCAACGACACCGGCCCCATGCATGTGGCGGCCCTAACCGGCTGCGCCACGCTGGTGCTGTATTCAAAGGCGTCCGATCCGGCGCTGTGTGCCCAGCGCGGCGAGCGAACGGTCATATTGCGCGAAACCAGTCTCGATGCGTTGAGCGCCGCCCAGGTTACCGAAGCCCTCAATGATCTGAATATTTCGCAACCTTGACAGGGTGGCAAAAGCAATTACATTCCGGCGCCGGTTCAAACCCCCGCAAACTTGCGGGCAACATGACGGAAAATCATGGTCGTATTGACCCTCCCGGACGGCAGCGTCCGCAAATTTGACGGCCCGGTCACCGGCGCGATGGTGGCCGCCGATATCGGCCCCGGCCTCGCCAAGGCGGCGCTGGCGGTGCGTATCGATGGCGTCATGTGGGATTTGGGGCGCGCCATTGAAGCGGACGCCGAGTTTTCCGTGGTGACCGGCAAAGACGACGATGCGCTTGAGCTTTTGCGCCACGACGCCGCCCATGTGATGGCGCAGGCGGTGCAGGAATTGTTTCCCGGAACGCAAGTCACCATCGGCCCGGCCATCGAGAACGGCTTTTATTATGATTTTGCCCGGGACGAGCCATTTTCCTCTGACGATTTCGAGACCATCGAAGCCCGCATGACCGAGATCATCGAGCGTGATCTGGAATTCGTGCGCGAAGTGTGGGACCGGGATAAGGCTATCGATTTTTTCAAATCCGCCGGCGAGGATTACAAGGCCGAGCTGGTCGCCGCCATTCCCGAAGGCGAGGCGGTGTCCATCTACCGCCAGGGCGATTGGACCGATCTTTGCCGGGGCCCGCATTTGCCGTCCACCGGCAAGCTGCCGAAAGCCTTTAAATTGATGAAACTGGCCGGCGCTTATTGGCGCGGCGATTCCAACAATGCCATGCTGCAGCGCATCTACGGCACCGCCTGGGCCGATGCGAAAGCGCTCAATGCTTATCTTTTGATGCTGGAAGAGGCGGAAAAGCGCGACCACCGGCGTCTGGGCCGGGAAATGGATCTGTTTCATTTCCAGGAAGAAGCCATGGGATCGGTGTTCTGGCACGAAAAAGGGTGGATCCTCTACCGCGTCATCGAACAATATATGCGCCATCGCCTGGAAGCCGCCGATTATATCGAGGTCAAGACGCCGCAATTGGTAGACCGTGCGCTTTGGGAGCTATCCGGCCATTGGGATAAATTCCGCGAAAACATGTTCGTCGCCGAGGTCGATGAGGGCAAGGCAACCCAAGTGAGTGAGAGCCGCGGCGCCGAGGGCTCGGGCGCGCGTACCGACGGCGGCAATGATACGATGCACCATCTGGCGCTCAAGCCCATGAACTGCCCCTGTCATGTGCAGATATTCAACCAAGGCATCAAGAGTTATCGCAGCCTGCCTTTGCGCATGGCCGAGTTTGGCTCGTGTCACCGTTATGAGCCGTCCGGCGCGCTGCATGGGCTGATGCGGGTCCGCGCCTTCACCCAGGACGACGCCCACATCTTCTGCACACCCGACCAGATCGGCAGTGAAACGGCAGCCTTCATCGCGCTTCTTTCGGCCATTTACGCCGATTTCGGCTTTTCCGATTTCGTTATAAAATTTGCCGACCGGCCGGAAGTGCGCGCCGGCGAAGACGCGGTCTGGGACCGGGCCGAGGCGGCCCTTCGCGACGCCACGGCCGCCGCCGGCATCGAGGTCGAGATGAACCCGGGCGAGGGCGCTTTCTACGGGCCGAAGCTGGAATTCGTGCTGCGCGATGCCATCGGTCGTGACTGGCAGTGCGGCACCCTGCAGGTGGATTTTGTGCTACCCGAGCGGCTCGGCGCAAATTACGTGGCTGACGATGGCGCCAAATACCGCCCGGTGATGCTGCATCGCGCGATTTTGGGCTCTTTCGAGCGCTTCATCGGCATCCTGATCGAAAATTATGCCGGGCGCTTTCCCTTGTGGCTGGCGCCCCTGCAGGTGGTTGTCGCGACCATCACCGAAGCCGCCGATGACTATGCGGCCGACGTTCTGGCCGCCCTGAAAGGCGCGGGATTGCGCGCCGAAATGGATATGCGCAATGAAAAAATCAATTATAAGGTCCGCGAACACAGCCTCGCCAAGGTGCCGGTGATGCTGGTTGTCGGCGCCCGCGAGGCCGAAACCCGCGATGTCGCCATGCGCCGCCTCGGCGGCAAGGCGCAAGAAATTGTTGCGCTTGACGCTGCCCTTGATACACTAAGCCACGAAGCGCGGATACCGGGCCAAGAATAACACCGGAACGCGCCGAAAAGTTTTTTGGAGAAATGACCTTTGGTTCCATTTGGGAGAATGAGCGTTTGCGAATAGCTGAAAATCCCCGGGACTTCGGGGTCCTTTATGAAGGAGAAGGCTAGATCGCACGCCCACCGATGAACGCCCGCCCGACCAAGGAGGGGCCCGCCATTAATTCCGACATCGCCGCTGCTTCGATCAGATTGATCGGCGCCGAAGGTGAAAATGTCGGTGTCGTTACCATAGTTGAAGCCAGGCAAATGGCTGATGACGTTGGATTGGATCTGGTTGAGATATCGCCGGATGCCGACCCGCCGGTCTGTAAGATTCTCGACTACGGCAAATTCAAATACGAAGCCCAGAAGAAAAAGAGCGAGGCGCGCAAAAAGCAGAAGACCATCGACGTCAAGGAAATCAAAATGCGCCCGGGCATCGAAGAACACGACTATCAGGTCAAGATGCGGGCCATGATCCGGTTTCTGGATTCCGGCGACAAGGTCAAGGTGACGCTGCGCTTCCGGGGGCGTGAAATGGCCCACCAGGAACTCGGCGCCAAGGTATTGGAGCGCGTGCGCGTTGATCTTGAAGAGCCGGCCAAGGTCGAACAATTCCCCAAAATGGAAGGCCGCCAGATGACCATGGTGCTGGCGCCCCGCTAACCGCCGCCGCCATTTCTCAAAGCATCACCCGCGCCGGCGTCTGCCTTGCGCGGGTGTTTTGTTTCCGCTAAGCGCATAACTGTTACATTTTTATACATTTGAGACATATTCAGTTTACGTGAACCGGCTAATGTTCTTGTCAGACACGGGAACGCATATCACGCACCCAGCATTTGATGGAGAGACAAAATGCCGAACAACGTAGCCAGCTATTACATGAAAAATGATGGAAACATCTGGGTCGAGACAGTGGCCAGCGATCACCGCCCGGCGACCGAGATGGAATGGATCGAAATCTGGAAGAGCAATCCCGCCTTGACCTTGCAGATGTGTGCCGCTGACGAAATCCAGGCGGAACGGGTTCATTAACCGAATTCTTCTTCCCCCCTCCCTCCCCGCGACCAAAAATTGAGCCGGCCCTTAAAATAAGGGCCGGTTTATTTTTGGTCATGCCGGCCGCGCCGCCGCTACCGCTTGCATTCGCTAAGTCTCGGCGCTATAACCCGCGCTTCATATGGCGGTACGGCTGAGGGGCCAGAGCAAATCTCGAACCCCCGGGCATGCCCAGCCGCCTCAAATAATTATCAAAACGAGGAATTGAAAATGCCCAAGATGAAGACCAAATCCAGCGCCAAAAAGCGCTTTCGGACCACCGCGTCCGGCAAGGTTCGGGCCAACCCGGCCTCGAAACAGCACAATCTCCGCAAACGTTCCATCAAGATGCGCCGCAAGGCGCGCGGCACCACCATTCTGGCCGATCCCGATGCACGCAAGGTGCTCTCCTATATGCCCTATTCGAGGAGGAAGTAGCCATGTCCCGTGCCCAAGGTAAAGTCGCCAGCCGCGCCCGCCACAAGAAAGTCATTGCCAAATCCAAAGGCTTTCGCGGCCGCTCCAAGAGCAGCTTTCGCATCGCCAAACAGCGGCTCGAGCGGGCCATGCAGTACCAGTACCGCGACCGCCGCAACCGCAAACGCAATTTCCGCGCCCTTTGGATTCAGCGCATCAATGCCGGCGCGCGCCTCAACGGCCTCACCTACTCCCAGTTCATGAACGGCCTTAACCGTGCCGGCATCGAATTGGACCGCAAGGTGTTGTCCGATCTGGCCATCCACGAGCCGGAATCGTTTAAAAGCCTGGTCGAGACGGCCCAGGCGGCTCTCGGCCAGGAAGCATCCGCACCCAAAGAAACCGCGCCCAAAGAAACCGCGCCCAAAGAAACCGCACCGGCGGAAACCGCTTAAATTACTCCCTGGCGATCACCGGTGAGACATTCGAGGGGCGGTCCTGACCAGGGCGGCCCCTCATTACCTTCGCGCACATATATCAGAGCCAATGGAAAATCTTGACGCGATAAAATCGGAAATCACGGATCAGGTGGCGGGCGCCGCCGATCTGGATGCGCTGGAACAGGCGCGTATCGGCGCGCTCGGCAAGAAGGGCCGGGTTACCGAATTGATGAAGGGCCTGGGCGACCTGTCGGCGGATGAGCGCAAACAGGCCGGCCAGGCCTTGAACGCGCTCAAAAATGATATCAACGCGGCCATCGATGCCCGCAAAGATATTCTGGAAGGCGCCCATATCGACGCCCAATTGGAAGCCGAGCGTATCGATGTGACCCTGCCTGCGCGCCAATCAAGCGCCGGCGCCATCCATCCCATCAGCCAGACCATCGAGGAAGTGGTTTCCATCTTTGGCGAGATGGGTTTCAGCGTCGCCGAGGGCCCCGATATCGAGGAAGACTGGTACAACTTCACCGCCCTCAATATCCCGCCCGACCATCCCGCCCGCCAGGAACACGATACCTTTTATGTGAACGCGATAAAAGACGGCCAGCGCATGGTGCTGCGCACCCATACCAGCCCGGTGCAGATCCGCACCATGCAGGCGCAGAAACCGCCGATCCGCATCATCGTTCCGGGGCGCACCTATCGCTGCGATCACGACGCCACCCATTCGCCCATGTTCCATCAGGTCGAAGGGCTGATGATCGATGAGGCCACCCATATGGGGCACTTGAAAGGCTGCCTGATCGATTTCTGCCGCGCCTTTTTTGGCGCCGCCGAGTTGCCGGTGCGTTTCCGCCCGTCCTATTTCCCGTTCACCGAGCCGTCTGCCGAAGTGGATATCGGCTGCAGCTTTGAAGGCGGCACCCTCAAGATTGGCGGCGGCGACGATTGGCTGGAAATTCTGGGTTCCGGCATGGTCCATCCGAACGTGCTCGAAAACTGCGGCATCGACAGCACCAAATATCAGGGCTTCGCCTTCGGCATGGGGATCGAACGTATCGCCATGCTCAAATACGGCATTCCCGATTTGCGCACATTTTATGATTCGGACCTGCGCTGGCTGCGCCATTACGGGTTCGCCAGCTTGGATGTGCCGTCCATGGTGGGGAGGGCGCGGCCATGAAATTTTCGATGCAATGGCTGCAAAAAGATTTGGAGACCAGCGCCTCGGTCGCCGAGATCGCCGATACCCTGACCATGATCGGCTTGGAGATCGAGAGCGTCGATGATCCCGCCGAGCGATTGAAGGGCTTCACCGTCGCCCATGTGATCGAGGCCAAACAGCACCCGGACGCCGATCGTTTGCAGGTCTGTACCGTCGATGCCGGCGATGAGACCTTCGAAGTGGTGTGCGGCGCGCCCAACGCGCGCACTGGCATGAAGGGCGTCTTCGCCCGCGAGGGCAGCCATATCCCGGGCACCGGCATCACCTTGAAGAAGACCAAAATTCGCGGCGTGGAAAGCAACGGCATGCTGTTGTCGGAGCGCGAAATGGGCCTCTCGGACGACCATGAAGGCATTGTGGAACTGCCCGATGATGCCCCCATCGGCGCGCCGGCGGCGGACATCATGGGGCTGTCCGATCCGGTCTTCGATATTCAAATCACCCCCAACCGGGCCGATTGTTTGGGCGTTCGCGGCGTCGCCCGTGATTTGGCGGCCGCCGGTATCGGCACATTGAAGCCCATCGAAGGCCACGATGTGACACCTAAGTTCGAGAGCCCGGTCAAGGTGCATCTGGATTTCAGAGATGAAGCCAAGGACGCCTGTCCTTATTTCGTCGGCCGTCATTTCAAGGGCATCAAGAATGGCCCCAGCCCGGACTGGCTGCAGCAAAAGCTGATCCAGATTGGCCTGCGTCCGATCTCGGCTTTGGTGGATATCACGAATTTGATGACCATCGCCTATTGCCGGCCTTTGCATGTGTTCGACGTTGCCAAGATGAACGGTGATCTGCATGTGCGCCTCGCCAAAAAGGGCGAGAAGCTTAAGGCCCTGGATGGCAAGGAATATGATCTCGACGAGGAAATGACGGTGATCGCCGACGAGGCCGAGGCGGAAGCCTTGGGCGGCGTCATGGGCGGCGAGGCGACCGGCTGCACCGCCGAGACCACCGAAGTGTTTTTGGAATCCGCCTATTTCGATCCGATCCGCACCGCCATGACCGGGCGCAAGCTGAACCTGCAATCGGATGCCCGCTTCCGTTTCGAGCGCGGCATCGATCCAGCCTTCATGATAGAGGGCGCCGAGATCGCCAGCGCCCTGATTCTTGGGCTTTGCGGCGGCGAGGCCTCCGAGATGATCGTCGCCGGGGCGGAGCCCGATTGGCAGCGCAGCTATCATTTGCGCAAATCCCGCGTGCGCGCACTCGGCGGTGTTACCGTCGCGCCGGAGCGGATCGAAGAAATTCTGGGCGCCCTCGGTTTCACCGTGACCGCCACCGATGACGGCTGGGATGCCGCCGTGCCGTCCTGGCGCCACGATGTGGTCGGCGAGGCGGATCTGGTGGAAGAAGTATTGCGCATCCACGGCTTCGACAATATTCCTACCGTATCGCTGCCGCGCATGGCGGCGCTGCCCAGTGCCGCCATCAATATCGCTCAGGAGCGGCGCGCCCAGGCGCGGCGCGCGCTGGCGGCGCGGGGTATGATCGAAGCGGTCACCTATTCGTTCCTGGCGTCGGATCATGCCGGCCTGTTCGGCGGCGCAACCGACGCCATCCGCCTGGTCAATCCAATCTCCGCCGATCTGGACGTGATGCGGCCTTCGATCCTGCCCAATCTGATCGCCGCCGCCGGGCGCAACGCCGACCGGGGCTATGCCGATATCGCATTGTTCGAGGTTGGCCCCCAGTTCGCCGGCGAAAATCCGGACGATCAATCCATCAACGCGGCGGGCCTGCGCGCCGGCAATGCGGTACCGAGAAGCTGGTCCGAAAATTTGCGCGCCGCCGATGCGTTCGACGCCAAGGCCGATGTGCTCGATGTGCTTGGCCACGTCGGCGCACCGGAGGGCTCCTTGCAGATCGTTGCCGAGGCGCCGGACTGGTACCATCCGGGACGCTCAGGCTCGGTACGGCTTGGCCCCAAGACGGTGCTTGCCGATTTCGGCGAGATACACCCCCGCATCCTGAAGGCCATGGACGTGGCCGGACCCATGGCGGCCTTTGAAATTTATCTTGGCAACGTGCCCATGCCGAAGGGCAACCGCGGCCCGGCGCGCCCGGCGCTCGATTTGTCACCGTTCCAATCGGTATCCCGGGATTTCGCCTTTGTTGTCGAAAACAGTGTCGAGGCCGGGGCACTCATGCGCGCCGCCAGGGGCGCCGACAATAAGCTGATCACCGGCGTCACCGTGTTCGATGTGTTTACCGGCGGGACTTTAGGCGAAGGAGAAAAATCCATCGCCATCGCCGTCACCTTACAGCCCACCGAGGCGACGCTTACCGATGCGGAAATCGAAGCGGTGTCCGATAAGATCGTCGCCAACGTCGCCAAGCAAACCGGCGGTGTGCTGCGCGGATAAGGCAGCTGAGGAGGGGGGGAGATGAGCAAAGACAAGTTTTCAGCGCTGTTTGAGCCCGGCCGCCTTGGCGCCATGGAATTGCCCAACCGGTTCGTGGTGGCGCCCATGGCGCGCATCAGCGCCGATGAAAACGGCGTTCCGGGCGCCTTGATGCGCGATCATTATGCCGCCTTCGCCGCGGGCGGCTTCGGCCTGGTCATCGCCGAGGGTACCTATACGGACCTCACTTCCAGCCAATGTTTTCCCACCCAGCCGGGCATCGCCAACCAGGCGCAAATCGACGGTTGGCGCCGCGTTACCGACGCGGTTCATGAGAAGGGCTGCCAAATTCTTCTGCAATTGATGCATACCGGGGCCCTGCTGGCCACCAACACCTTCGGCGCGCCGCCCCTGGCCCCTTCGGCGGTCCTGCCCTTGGGGGAAAAATCGCCGCGCTACGGGGGATCGGGTCCTTATATCGTGCCGGTGGAATTGAGCCGGAATGCGATCGAAATAATTATCGATAGCCATGGCCAGGCCGCCAGAAACGCCATCGCCGCCGGTTTCGACGGCGTCGAGGTGCACAACGCCAACGGCTATCTGCTGGATGAGTTTCTGACCGATTACACAAATTTGCGGACCGACGATTATGGCGGCTCTATGGAAAACCGGATGCGCCTGCCGGGGGCGGTCATGGCCGCCGTGAAATCCGCCGTCGGCGGCGGCGTTGCCGGGGTTCGCCTGTCGCAGGGCAAGATCAACAATTTCGAGCACCAATGGGCCGGCGGCGCCGGCGATGCGCGTACCATCTTCTCCGCCATCGCCAAGGCCGGCGCCGATTACATTCACTTGACCACCCGCCAGGCCGGCGACCAGGTGTTCGGTAGCGGGCGCTCCCTGGCCGGCCTCGCCCGTGATTTCTCAGGTCTTCCCGCCATCGCCTGCGGCAGCCTGCACGACCCGGACGCGGCGCAAGGCGTTCTGCAACGCGGCGAAGCGGATTTTGTCAGCATTGCCAAGGGCGCCATTGGCGATCCGGCGCTGCCCAGAAAAATCGCCGATGGCGAGGCGCCGGTCCCGTTCCAGCCCGAAATGCTGATGCCGCTGGCGACCCTGGAATGCACGCTCGCCTGGCGGGCGGCGAATGCGCCCTCTTAAAGCCCGCCCCTAACTGATCTTCTTCATCACCTGTTCGAGCTGGCGTTGCTTTAAATAGTGTCGGCCGTGGCCTCCGCGGTCGCCGCCGAGACGGAACACTTCCTTGCCCGTCTTGTCGAAGATGAAGACCGCCGGGATCGAAAGCACGCCGCCGAAATCCCGGACCACGCCACGGGTCCCCGAAACCACCTTGATGCTGGGATGAATATCGCGGACGAAGCTGCGCAGCCGCCCCGGTGAGCGCCCGGCCAGGCCTTCGATCCAGTTGACCGCAATCATATTGATCTT
>CAUZTZ010000060.1:0-15850 GCA_963582805.1 Alphaproteobacteria bacterium | reverse complement strand
TCTGGGCGTCGGTTTCGGAATAATCGAAGGTGATGGCATCGTTCGTGACATGCACCGTGACCCGGATGGTGAACTCGGTGCCCAGATGGTGGCCGTCGAAATAGACCTTGCCCTCGCCCGAATAGCTGCCGTTCGGGATCTTGCCAATCTCCGCCTGCATCATCTTGCGGGTGCTCTCGAACAAAGCAACCTTGTGACTATCGAAACTTGCCCGCCCATATTTTTCCAATAGCTCCAGCATACGCCGCTCGCCGACGGTGCAGGCGCCCATCTGGGCGCGCATGTCGTGCTGAACGATTTCCAGGCGGATATTTGCGAAGATCAAATCCCAGACGTCTTTCCGGAAGACGCCTTTGTCGTAGATTTTCACCGGCGGGATGCGCAGGGCTTCCTGCCAAACCTCCGTGGCGTTGGGATTATAGCCGCCGGCGACCGCGCCGCCGATATCGGCCTGATGGCCCTTGACCGCCGAGAAGGCGACCAGCTCGCCATGATAAAAGATCGGCCGGTAGACGGCCACATCGTTGTTCTGGTTGCCCATGGAAAAGACGTCGTTGTGGAAGATGACGTCGCCTTCGTTTATGTCGCCGTCGAAATATTCGATGATGTATTTGCATACCGGCGCCAGTGAAAAGGCGAGGATCGGCAGGTTCTCTGTCTGCTCCAGCATCTGGCCCTTGGCGTCATAAAGACCGGTGACGAAATCCTTGGCCTCGCATAATATTGGCGAGCGCGTGGTCTTTTGCACCGAGATACTCATCTCGTCGGTGATCGATTTAAAGGTCCTGGCATAGACCGACGTGAGGATCGGATCGATGTTGCTCATAGCGCGCCCCTGATTAGATCGCCGCGCCCCTTTGCATAGAGGACGAACGAGCCCAGCGGGTCCACCATACAGTCAAACGACGCCGAAACGAAGACGGCGGTGGTAATCTCCTCGATCATCGCCGGGCCTTCGATGTGGTGGCCGCAGGTTAGCGCGTGGCCATCATAGACCGCAACTTCGGCGAAGGCGCCGGTTTCGGGGATATAGACATCGCGCCGGCCTTTGATTGCCGCCGATGCGTCGGCGCCGCCCTTATCGGCGGCCGCCATCACCGGCTTTTCGGTTTGCCCCACCGCCTGTACGCGCACATTGATGATCTCCACCGCAACGTCTTGTTCTTCCAGGGAATAGCCATAGAGCCGGTTATGCTCGCCGTGGAAGGCGGCGGCGATGGCGGCGGAATCCCCGGCGGCGACGGCTTCGGGTGGGGCGGTGAATGACACCTCGTGATATTGTTTCAAATAGCGGCAATCGAACTTCACATAGAATTCCACGGCAACTTCAGGGATGCCTTCCTCGGCCAGCATCCGAGCCCCTTCGCGGCGCATATCATCGATCAAGGGCGTCAGTTTCGACCAGTCGGCCTCGGCCAGGGGGGCAACGAAGGTGCGCACGAAATCATGCTTCAAATCGCCCATCAGCATGCCCACGGCGCACAGGATGGAGGATTCCCTTGGCACGATCTGCAAGGGGATTTCCAGCTCGTTGCAGATCAGGCAGGAATGGATCGGCCCGGCGCCGCCGGCAACCACCAGCGGAAATTCGCGCGGGTCGGAGCCGCGCTTGATGGTGATCTCGCGCACCCCTTGCGCCATGTTGTTGCAGGCAATGCGGTACATGCCGGCGGCGGCGTCCAGCGCCGATAGCCCCAAGGGCCCCGCAATATGGGTTTCGATAGCGCTGAGCGCCGCATCAATATCCAGCTTGATCTTGCCGCCGGCGAAGAAATCCGGGTTGAGGTAGCCGAGCACAAGATTGGCGTCGGTGCAGGCTGGCAATTGGCCGCCGAGCCCATAGCTCACCGGTCCAGGCGCGGCGCCCGCACTTTGCGGTCCCATGCGCAACAGCCCGCCGGCATCGATCCAGCCAATGGAACCGCCCCCGGCGCCGATGGTGTGGATGCCGAGCATCGGCAGGGCGATACGCAGCCGGTCAATCTCGCCCTCGTTGACCATCACCGGGCCGCCTTCCACCAGGGCGGCTTCGAAACTGGTGCCGCCCATATCGATGGTGATGCATTTGTCCTGGCCCATGGCCTGGGCATAGACCAGCCCGGCCACCGGCCCGCCGGCGGGACCCGAGAGCAAGGTCAATGCCGCCTGATCGCGCGCCACTTCCGGCGACATGACGCCGCCGTTGGACTGCATGACCATGAGGACGCCGGCGAAACCAATGCCCTTCAAGCGCGCCTGAAGCTGATCCAGATAGTGGCTGAGCTTGGGCCCCACATAGGAATTGAGCGCTGTTGTCGAGATGCGCTCATAAAAGCGGATCGACGGCAACAGATCGGTGGAGACGGTCAGGTACGCGCCGGGCAGTTCCTGGCGCACCAGTTCCGCCGCCGCTTGCTCATGCCGCGGATTGGCGAAAGCGTTCATGAAACAGATGGAGACCGCCTCGACGCCTTCATGGCGGAAGGTCTCTATCGCGGCGCGGATCTCGTCCAGATCGAGGGCGTCTAACTCGGCGCCGTTGCGGTCCAGCCTGCCGCTGACGCCCATGCGCAGGTATCTGGGCACCAGCGGCTCAACATTTGTATAGCGGTTGTTGTACTGCTCCTCGCGGATGCCGCGCCGCATCTCCAGCGCATCGCGGAGGCCCTTGGTGGTGATCAGCCCCGACTTGGCGCCGGTGCGGGTCAGCGTCGCATTGGTGGTGACCGTGGTGCCGTGGACAATGGTTTCAAGCGAGCCTGCGAATTCTTCCAGGCTCATGGCCGGCTGCATTCCGCCCGCCAGTTCCTCGAGCCCCTGGATAACGGCGATGGAGGGGTCATCGGGGCTCGACAGGCATTTGTGGATACGCGCCGCCGCGCCCTCGCCGACTAGAAAGAAATCGGTGAACGTTCCGCCCACATCGATGCCGATTTTTAATGCCACGGTTCTCTCGCTGCCCATTACCTTAGCGGCCATTGTCTATGGCAGCCCTAGCCTGTCAAACCTCTTATGGCCTGAAGTCCACCCGCTGCATGGCGTAATGGGTGTTGGGGCCGGGTTTGACCGGGAAGGATTTGTAGTCGTCGCGCAGCCGGTGGCGCACGTCGGAGGCCAAGGCGGCGTTGAGCCCATCCAGATCGCCGAACACCACCTCGTTGCCGAGGATGCAGCCGGAACCTGGGATTTTGATGGGGCTGGTCCAATCCACCGGCACATAACAAAACACGTTCCGGATGCCTGGCATATCGGCCATGATCGGCGGATGATTTTCCAGGTAATAGCTTCTGAACAATTTTTCGTCGCTCACCGGCGCGAAATAGCGGACCATGAAGGACATGGGTGCGGTGCGCAAGGATGGATCGTCGACGCCTTGGATAGGGAAGGACAGAACCTCGAACGCGTCCGCTTTGGCCGTGGGCCCGGCGGCTTCGATCAATCTCAGTATTTCGGTATCGGCGAACAGCGCATCGAGGGCGTCCACATCCGCCACGTCGATTTGCACCATCAAGGCTGGCGGCGCGCGGTCATCCACATAGGGGTCCTCGGCCATGTCCGGCGTGAACAGGCTGGCGCCCAGCACGTCTGGCCGCCCCATCAGGCGCGGCATCAACGGCTCGGCAAAGGCGGCGTCATCGCCGGTCAGGAAATAGGCGATGGTCATGGGGCGCCCTGGGTTTTACGCCGCGTCCGCCGGCGTTACCCGCCGGGCGATCTCCGCGCCGCGTTCCCGCTCGACCACGGCGATATCGAACTGGCTTTGCAGATCGAGCCAGAACTGGGCGCCGTTGCCGAAGTACCTGCCAAGGCATAATCCGGTGTCGGCGGTGATTGAGCGGCGTCCATTCAATATGTCGGTGATCCGCCCCGATGGGACGCCAAGGTCGAGGGCCAGCCGGTTGGCGCTCAATGACCGCGCTTCCAACTCACGCTTCAAAAGTCGTCCTGGATGTGCAATCGGCGGCATGGCTCTATCCTCTGTGGTAATCGACAATATAGCCGGCCAACATGGCAACGCAACTTTGGTTGATCCCCTACCTCTCAACAATCCCCACCAAATACCCCGCCCGATGATTAGGGTGTGGCCTTATCGGTTCCGGATTTGCTAAGTAAGCGCACCCAAAAGGAAAGGTAGCCCATGTCCAATCTTGTTGCGCCCCATGGCGGCGGTCCGTTGCAGCCGTTGCTGTTGCCCGAGTACGAACGAGGCGAAGAGAAAAAGCGCGCCGCCAAGCTGAAACAAGTTCCCATGTCGAGCCGTGAATTGTCCGATCTTTTGATGCTCGGCATGGGCGCCTATACGCCCTTGCGGGGGTTCATGGGCGAGGCCGACTGGCGCGGAGCCTGTGGCGATATGAAGCTGGCGACCGGATTGTTCTGGCCGATCCCGATCACTCTGTCCTGCTCGGTGGAATTGGCCGATGAAATATCCGAGGGCGATGACGTGGCCCTTTGCAACGCCGAAGGCGATATCTTCGGCGTCCTCAATGTGGAGGAGAAATATACCATCGATAAGGCGTTCGAATGCCACCATGTCTTTCGCACCGACGAAGACGCCCATCCGGGCGCGCAAAAGGTCATGAGCCAGGGCGCGGTCAATCTGGCCGGACCGGTGAAGGTTTTGGACGAAGATCATTATCCGGAAACCTATAAGGGGCTTTATCTCCGCCCCGCCGAAACCAGGGCGCTTTTTGAGAGCCACGGCTGGTCCACCGTCGCCGCCTTTCAGACCCGCAATCCCATGCACCGCAGCCACGAGTACCTCGCCAAGATCGCCATTGAAGTTTGCGACGGGGTGATGATCCATCAGACCCTGGGCGCCCTCAAGCCCGGCGATATTCCGGCCGAGGTGCGGGTCAAGGCGATCGATGCGCTGGTCAAAAATTACTTTGTCGAAGGTTCGGTCATCCAGGCCGGTTACCCCATCGAGATGCGCTATGCGGGCCCCCGTGAAGCCTTGCTGCATGCCTTGTTCCGGCAAAACTTCGGCTGCTCGCACCAGGTGGTGGGGCGCGATCATGCCGGCGTCGGCAGCTATTACGGCCCTTTCGATGCGCACCATATCTTCGATACGTTGGAGGCGGGCGCGCTTCTGACCCTGCCGCTTAAAATCGATATCACGTTTTTTTGCAACAAATGCGGCGGCATGGCGACCGGCAAGACCTGCCCCCACGATGACAGCGAACGGCTCAATATTTCGGGCACGCGGCTGCGCGAAATGTTCGCAAATAAAGAGACCGTGCCGCCCGAATTCTCCCGCGCCGAAGTGCTCGCGGTTTTATCGGAATATTACGACAGCCTGGATTGAGGCGGCGCCGCTTTAATCCTGATAATAGTGCAGCTCGAACAACAGGCAGCCGCCGTCGGACTTGAACGGTCCGTGGGCTGCGCCCGGCGGGCGGCAGGCGAATGTGGGGGCGGTGAACTTTTCGCCGCCTTCGCCGTTTTCATCGTTGCCGACGATCAGATCACCCTGGAACAAATACACCTCTTCCCAATGATCGTGGACGAAGGGCGCGGTTGTGTATTCGCCGGGAACGAAGCGCAGGATGCGGGTGCGGCTGCCGCTTTTGCCGTCCTCGTCCAGATCGGACACCAGGATTTTCTGGGTGATGCCGTCCGGATAGCCTTCCAGCGTTTCAAAGCCGTCGTCCATATCGAGGGGAAAAAATTCCAGATGCGGTTTGCCTTTGGCCATGTCTCGTTCTTTCCTTAAATTGCGCCCGGAAGGGCTTGAATGTCGTAGGCGTGGTTTAGCGAAGTATCGCGCTTGGGATCATAAATCTCCACCTCAAATCTGTCGGCGCCGCCAACATCGCCGATCACGGCGAGGGTGCCGCCGAACATCAACGTGCCCGGCTCCAGCGCGCCGCCGTCCCGGTAGCCTTCTATCAATTCGCCCGGCGGCTTCAAGGCGGCGATGGAGCCTTCCTGATAGAGCCGCCGCGCCCCATCAGTGGTGGCGTAGGAGCGCAAGATCAAATCGTCCCAATGATCGGCCACGTCGGCGTGCCGCCAGAGATTGGCGCCCACCGGTTTGGCGCACATCTGTTTCGAGACGGTGACGTCGAAGGCTTCCACCACCCGGTCCGTATGGTCCGAGCCGACGCCCACCCAGAGATCACCTTGGGCCGCCAGCATAAAGCATTCCGCCTCGCCGCTGCTGCCCACCCCCAAGGCCTGGATCGACGGCGCCTGGGTAAGAAGGCTCGCCGATGCCCGGTAAAAACAGGGCGTTGCCGGCGGGCGGGCGACGCCGATGGCTTCCAGCTCGGCAATATGTTCTTCAACGGCGGCCGTGTCGCGCCCGGTCCAGCCGGCGATAACCAATTGATCGACGCTGGCGTCGATGGTTTTGCCATCATATATAAAGTGCAGTTCGGTTGGTGTTGTCATGTTTGTTCTCAATGGTTAAATCTCGTCCCCATGAACCCCAATAGACTGGCCGGCGTCAACGCCAACCTGCAAGGCGTCCTCTGGATGATACTGGCCGGCGGCGCTTTCACCATCGCAAATGTGGCCGTGCGCTCGGCGGCGGAGGAAATTCATCCCTTCGTTATTGTCTTTTTGCGCAGCATCGTTGCCATTCCCCTGTTCGCGCACCTGTTTCTGGGCAAGGATTTCCAATGGAACCCCGGTCCCAATTTCCGCCTTCACCTAACGCGCGGCGTCCTGCAGGCGACCGGCCTATTATGCCTTTATGTGGGTATATCGCTGACGCCGCTGGCCACTGTCGCGGCCATTGGTTTTGTCATGCCGATTGTATCGGGCGCCGGCGCCATCCTGTTTCTGGGCGAGCCGTCCAGGTTCCGGCGCTGGTTTGCGGTGTCGTTCGGCTTCGCCGGCGTTCTCATTATCCTCCGGCCGGGATTGATCAGCCTGACCATTGGGGCCCTGCTGGTGGTCGCCTACGCGGTCCAGCAGGCGACGTCAAATTTGTGCGCCAAGGTTCTCCTGGCGCGCATCGAATCTCCCGCCTCGGTGGTCGCCTGGATGACGCTAATATCTGCGCCGGTGGCCCTGGTGCCGGCGCTGCTCGTCTGGTCCTGGCCGAGCGCCTATGTCTGGGGGCTGGTGGCGGTCAATGCGGTGATGTCGACCATTGCCCATTTGGCCACGGTGCAGGCCTATAAATCCGCCGACATCACGGTCATCGATCCGATGATATTTTTCCGCCTGCTCCTCGCCGCCTTCGCCGGCTTTGTGCTGTACAGCGAGGTGCCCGATATTTGGACCTGGGGCGGCAGCGCCGTTATATTGATTGCTGGCATGATTTTGAGCCGCGATGAACGGCCGCAAGGGAGCAAGACAGCGTGACGGAGCCCGGAGAAATTTTAATCGCCGGCGGCGGACCGGTTGGTCTGGTGACCGGCTATGCCCTCGCCAAGGAAGGCATCCCGGTCATCGTGTTCGACGATAATAGCGAGCTGCAGGAAGACCCGCGCGCCGCCACCACCCACCCGGCCACTTTGGAGCTGCTCGGTCAGTTGGGCGTGATCGATCAGGTGATCGAACAGGGGCTGGTGTCGCCGATCTTCCGCTTTTGGGACCGGCCCACCGGCGAGATGGTCGCCGAGTTCGATCACGCATTATTAAAAAACGACACGCCCTATCCGTTCGTCGTGCAGTGCGAGCAATTCAAGTTGACCCATATATTGCTGGATCTCATGGCCGGGCTCGACAATTGCGATGTTAAATTTTCGCACCGGGTTTCGGGCCTGAGCGTGGGCGCCGATAGGGTATCGGTTGATGTGGAAACGCCGGGCGGGCCTGAGCAATTTACCGGGCGCTATCTGATCGGCTGCGACGGCGGGCGTTCCTTGGTGCGCAAGGAGATGGATATCGATTTCGAGGGCTTCACCTGGGCGGAACGGTTTTTGGTGCTGACCACGCCGTTTGATTTCGAAGCCGAGCGCGGCATGTGCTACCGCAACTACATCGCCGACCCCGAAGAATGGTGCAATTGCTTTAAAGTTGCCGGCGACGGCCCGCCGGGGCTTTGGCGCACGGTCTACCCCGCCGATCCAGACGTGCCCGAAGAAAGCCTGATGAGTGATGAATTCGTTCAGAACAAGCTGCAGAACTTTTTTCCGCTAGGGCAAGACTACGACATTGTGCACCGCAATCTGTACACCGTGCATCAAAGGGTCGCCGCCACTTTTCGGAAAGGCCCGGTGCTTTTGGCCGGCGATGCCTGCCACGTCAACAACTCCATCGGCGGCATGGGCCTCAACGGCGGTATCCAGGACGCCATGAATTTGGCCGAAAAACTGGTAGCTGTGTGGAAGGGCGACGCCGGCGAGGATTTGCTGGACCG
Organism: Alphaproteobacteria bacterium; assembly: GCA_963582805.1. GTDB lineage: Bacteria > Pseudomonadota > Alphaproteobacteria > Rhodospirillales > UBA2165. The sequence goes on along the minus strand of CAUZTZ010000060.1, from coordinate 7,554 downwards.
CTACGATGCGCAGCGCCGCAGCTACGCCAAGGACTATGTTCAGCAGCAAAGCATTCAGAACAAGAAGCGCCTGGAAGCGTCCGGCGCGCAAGCCCGCAAGCGCTCCCAGGATGAATTGCGGGCAACGGCCGCGGACCCGGAAAAAGCCCGCGCCTTCATGCTCCAAACCTCGATGATCGAAGCCATGCGGGCGATCGAGGATTAGTCGATCACAATGATCTCCCAGTCCGGCTCCTCGGCATAGAGCCGCTGGACCAGATCGCCGCGCCGCTCCAATGTGGCGCGCTGGTTGACGTAGCCTTTGTCGGTGATCTCGTCGGCGTCGATTTGCGGCGGCTCGGCCATTAACAACAAGCGTTTCACAGCACGGCTGGAACCGCCACCCGATGTCTGGTTGTGGGTGCGGAGCGCATCCCGAATATAATCCCGCGTCTTTGTATCGCTCATTGCTGCGGCCATATCCGCATCTTCGGCGGCGCCGATCAGGCTGCGCAATCCGGCGAGGTTGGGCCAGGCGAGGGCGGCGATGTAGTCCCGGTCGTGGCCGGCGATGACGGCGTCCTGGATCACCGGCGCGGCGGCGGCGATCAGGTCCGGGCGCAACACGCCGGGATGCACCCAGGTGCCGCTGGCCAGCTTGAAATCTTCCGCCACGCGGCCATCGAACCACATGCCCTTGGATGCATCTTCAGCGTCTTCCAGGCGCATGGCATCGCCAAAGCGGAAAAAGCCTTCCTTGTCGAAGGCCGCGTCGGTCAGATCGGGCCGACCCAGATAGCCGGGCGTGATGTTGGGGCCGCGGCCACGAATTTCCAGCTTGTTTTCGTCCGGCGCCAGCTTGACCTCGGCGCCCGGCGTCACGTTGCCCACATTGCCGGGGCGATCGACCAGCCAATGGGCGCCGGTAATCAGGGGCGCCGACTCGGTCGATCCGAACGCCGAGACCATGACAATACGCTCGCCGGTGGTCTCGATGGCCAGGCGTTCCAGGCGCTGCCAGAGATCGGCGGAAAGGGCGGCGGCGGCATAGAAGATCAAGCCGACGCGGGAGAAGAAATTTTCCCGTAGCGCTTTGTCATTTTCCAGGAACGGCAGCAGCATCCCGTACCCCGCGGGCACGTTGTAATAGGCGGTCGGCGCGATGGCCTTCAAATTGGCGGCGGTCTTTTCGATCAGGCCGGGGGCCGGCTTGCCCTCGTCTATATACAATGTGCCGCCGGTCTTCAGCGCCAGATTGAGCACATAGTTGCCGCCGAAGGTGTGGTTCCAGGGCAGCCAGTCGACCATCACCGGCGCAACGTCCATGTAATAGGGTATCTGCTGGACGCTCATCTGCTGGTTGGAACACAGCATGCGCTGGGTATTGATGACCCCCTTGGGCGTTCCGGTGGAACCCGACGTGAATAGATATTTGGCTATCGCGTCGCCGCTGACTTGGCGATAGGCATCCTCCATTCCGGTGCCCGGTGTAGCCTTCGTCAATTCCTGGAATTCATCGCCGATCACCATTTCCGCATCACCGAAGGGCACAGCGGCGAGCACCTTTTCGAAGGCGGTGCCGGAGGCGGCATAAACCAGCCCCGGCTGCACCAATTCCTGGATCAGCTTGACCTTGGCGAAATCGGTACTCATCAGGGAATAGGCTGGCGACACCGGCGCGATCGGAATGCCCACCTGCATGGCGGCAAAACTAAGCAGGCCATGATCGATGCCGTTGCCGGACAAAAGCATCACTGGCTTTTCAGGTCCTAAGCCCCGGTCCAGCAACGATTGTGAAATGGCATCGCAGAGGGCTCGCGCCTCCGAATAGGAAATTGTCCGCCAATCACCCGCCGGCGTGCGCTCCGCCAGAAATATGGCGTCCGGGCGCGCCTCGGCCCAGCTTCGCATCAAATCGCCGAGCTGCGTTTCATAACTCCCAAGCGGATCGTTGGATTTGAGCATGACGCCGCCGCCGGAGAGCGGCGTGGATGCAATCGACGGCGTGGCCAGCGAGATGGAACGAAGCGGTGTGGAAGTCATGATTTGGGCGCCTCCCGAAGATATCTTCCGAAATATTGGCCGCGTTATTTTATCTCGGCCATCATGGCGGCAAAATAATCGCCGTCCTTTTGGAATATATGATCGAGCACGGTGAAATGATTGGCGTCCGCGACGCTGTGTTTTTGGGCGTCTTCGCATAGGGCCACATAAGCCTCCGAGAGGCTGTGAAAGCCTTCCGGCTCGGCGCCGCCGACAAAAGCCAATACCGGCGCCGCCACCAGGGGCGGGGCGTCCAGCAAACCGTTGCGCCGCGCTGTATCGAGATCGAGCCTCACATCTTCATTGATCGCAGTATGCATGATGGCTTCGGGCTCGAAGGCGCCGGAGATGGGCATGGCGCCCTTGAACACATCTTTCGGCAAACCCGCCTCGGTCCAGTCCTGGCGCATCATCATGCCGGTCAGGTGGCCGCCGGCGGAATGACCGGCGATATAAATCCGCTCCGCATCGATGCCAAGTTCGGTGGCGTTCTCGTAGATATAAATTACCGCCCGCTTGATCTCAGCGACGATCGTATCCAGCGTCACCTCCGGGCATAGATCATAGTTCAGCGATATGTGGGTGACGCCGGCGGCGACAACGTCGGTGGCCAGATGGCTGTAATCGCTTTTGTCCATGGCCCGCCAATAGCCGCCATGGATAAAAATCTGCGCCGGCGGCGGGGCGCCCTTGGCGTCCGACGTGGCGCTGAAAATATCGAAGGTTTCCTTCGGACCGGGGCCGTAGCGGACGTCGATTTCGCCCGCAAGGTTCGCGCGCGCTTGCTCCGCCCGGCCCGGCAATTCGCCAAGCAAATCCATCGCACCCGGAACCGTGATGCCCGGAATAAAATGATACGCTATGGTCTCGTCGTCCGCCTCGCGCCAATCGAAGCTCATTGCTGCGTGCCCCTCGCAAAAATATTGCTATAGTGCCGCCCCAATATCCACCGCCCCAGGGGTAAGCACAATGTTGAAAACCGGCAAGCAGCATTTGGACGGCTTGAAAGACGGCCGGGTTGTCTATATCGGCGATGAGCGCATCGAAGACGTGACAACCCATCCCGCCTTCGCCCGTGCCGCCGAAACCGTCGCCGGGCTTTATGACGCCAAGCACGATCCGGCCAACAAGGATCTGTTGTCGTTCGAAGAAGACGGCGAGCGTTATTCCATGTGGTTCCTGCGCGCCAAGTCCCGGGACGATTTGCGAAAGCGCACCGCCGCCCACAAATTCATCGGCGATCAGACCTTCGGCATGATGGGCCGCTCCCCCGATCACGTGTCTTCGTTTGTCACCGGCATGTCGACGACGCCCGAAGTGTTCGATACCGATGACCATAAATTCGGCGTCAATATTTCCGCCTATTACGAACATATGCGCAAAAACGATATCTTCGCGACCTATGCGGTGCTGCCGCCGCAAGCGGCGCGCAATCCGGAATTCTATGAAAAGAACAATCTTCCGGTGCCCACCTTGATGGTGGTCGATCAGGACGACGAGGGGGTGGTAATCTCGGGCATGAAGATGCTGGCCACCAGCGCCGTCTTCTGTGACGAGGTTTGGATCGGCAATTTGTTGCCGCTGGCGCCCGATCAGGTCAAGCAGGCGATCACCTGCGCCGTGCCGTGCAATATTCCCGGTCTCACCATGTGGATGCGCCAGCCCATCGCGCTCAATGCCAAGAACGAGTTTGATGCGCCGCTCACCTGGCGGCTGGACGAAACCGACGTGCTGATCATGTGCGACCGGGTCAAGGTTCCGTGGGACAAGATTTTCGTCTTGGACGATGCCATCTTGGCGCGCGAGATTTATATCCGCTCGCCAGGCCATTGTTACGGCAACCACCAGGCGAATGTGCGTTTCTGGTCAAAGATGCAGCTCATTACCGGGCTGTGCAGCCGCGTTACCCAGGCGACCGGCGCCGATCAGGTGCCGGCGGTGCGCGAAACCCTTGGCCGCATGGCGTCCCTGGAAGCCACGCTTTCGGGCATGATCCACGGCCAGATCGAGGCCGCCGAGGATTGGCCCAAGGGCTTTAAGACCTTCAACCGGCGCATGATGTATGCGGCCCTCAACTGGTGCACCGAGGGCCATTCCGAGTTTATCGATAAATTGCGGGAGCTTTGCGGCGGCGGCGTCTTCCAGATGCCGGCCAGCGTCACGGTCATGCACGACGAAGCCCTGGCCAAGCAGTTCGCGCAATATTTCCAGACCCCGCAGATGCCGGCCCTGGAACGCATGAAGCTGTTCAAGCTGGCCTGGGACGTGGTCGGCTCCGAGTTTGCCGGCCGCCAGCAGCAATATGAGAAGTTTTATGCCGGCGCCTCGTTCATCGTGCGCAATCACAGTTTCCGCGAAGCGCCGTGGGATATGTTCGACGGTCTGGTCCAGGACATCATGGACGGCTACGACGTTCCCGATGCGGTTGCCTCGGGCGGCTCGAAGGCTGCGGAATAATCAAACCCCCAGATAGCGGTGCTGAATATCTTCGGAGTCGCGCAAATCGGCGGAGGCGCCGGTCCATACAACGCTGCCTTTTTCGATGATGTAGTGGCGGTCGGCGATGCGCGACAGAATCTCGACGTTTTTGTCGATGACCAGGATCGACTGGCCTTCGGATTTCAGCATCTCCAGCACCTTCCAGATATCGGCGCGCACCATCGGCGCCAATCCCTCGGTGGCTTCGTCCAGGATCAGCAATCCGGGATTGGTCATCAGCGCCCGGGCGATGGCCAGCATCTGCTGCTCGCCGCCCGATAGCTGATTGCCCATATGTCCCTGGCGTTCGGCCAGCGCCGGGAACAAATCAAAGATGCGGCCGAGGACCCAGGGATTGGCGGAGCCGCCCCGGTTGCCGGCGGTCGCCGTCAAATTCTCAGCTACCGTCAAATTTGGAAATATCTGGCGGCCCTCGGGAACCAGGCCGACGCCCAGCTTGGCGATCCTGAAGGACGGCAATGCCTGGATCGCCCGGCCCCGATATTCGATAGCGCCGGCGTGGGCCGGGAGCAGCCCCATGATGGTGCGCACCGTGGTGGTCTTGCCCATGCCGTTGCGCCCCAAAAGGGTGATCATCTCACCTTCCTGGATTTCCAGTGACATGCCGTAGAGAACCTGCGATGCGCCATAGGAGCTTTCGACGCCGCCGAGATGCAGCAAAGCGGCCATCAATCGTCCCCCAGATAGGCGCGGCGCACATCTTCGTTGGCGCGGATGTCGTCGGGCGCGCCGGACGCGATGGCCTGGCCGTAAACCAGCACCGTGATCCTGTCGGCGAGGGCGAAGACGGCGTCCATGTCATGTTCGATCAGGAGCATGGTGTATTCACTCTTAAGGCTGGAAAGATAGCTGGTCATGCGTTCGCAATCTTCCCGTCCCATGCCGGCCATGGGCTCGTCGAGAAGGAGCATCTTCGGCGATGTGGCCAGCGCCATGGCGATTTCCAACTGGCGCTGCTCGCCGTGGGCCAGATTGCCGGCCAGCACCTCGGCCCGCTCGCCAAGGCCGATGGCGTTCAATATCTCCAAGGCCGGATCGTGCAAAGCGGTATCGGCGCGGGCCGGGTTCCAGAATTTGAAGCTGTGCCCCTGGCGCGCCTGGATTCCCAAGGACACGTTCTCGGCGACCGAGAAATTCTTGAGGATCGATGTGATCTGGAAGGAGCGCACCAGCCCCGCGTGACAGCGGTTGGGCGCCGACATATGGGTGATGTCGCCGCCATCGAAAAGGATTTGGCCGCCATCGGGTTTCATCATGCCCGAGATTTGATTGATCAGCGTCGTCTTGCCGGCGCCGTTGGGCCCGATAATGGCGTGCAGTTCGCCGGGCTCCACCTCGAAATTCAGATTGTCGGTGGCCACCAGCCCGCCGAAATGCTTGGCCAGGTTCACCAGTTTCAGGATCGGCTCAGTCACGGCGGCCTCCCAATTGGCCGATGAGGCCCTCGACGCCGCCGCGCGCAAACAGGACCACGATCACCAGGAACGGCCCGAAAATCAGATGCCAATGTTCGGTGATGTTGGAGAGGAATTCCTGTAATATCCAAAACACGATGGCGCCGCCGAGAGGGCCGAAAATGGTGCCCATGCCGCCCAGCACGACCATGAATATCAAATCGCCCGAGCGCGGCCAGGACATCATGTCGGGGCTGACGAAATCTTCCAAATTCGCCGACAGGATGCCCGACAGGCCGCACATGACGCCGGCGATCACAAAGGCCGCCAGCTTGTAGCCATAGGTGGGAAAGCCGATCGAGCGCATGCGGTCGTCGTTGGACATGGACCCCCTTATCACCATGCCGAAGCGGGAGTTGACTATACGGTAGGTGATATAAATGGACGCCATCATCAATGCGAAGATGAAGTAATAAAGGGTCATGGCGTCGTTGAGATCGAAAAACGGTATGCCGAAATCGCTGCGCGCATCGATGGTCAGGCCATCGTCGCTGCCATATTTTTCCAGGCTGACGCTCAGAAAATGGACCATCTGGGTGAACGCCAGGGTGATCATGATGAAATAGACGCCTCTCGTCCGCAGGCTGATGACGCCGAATATGAGGGCGATCAGTCCGCTCGCCGCCAGCGCTACCGGCCATTGGATATAGGCGCTTTCGATGCCGTGGAAGGTCAGAATGCCGACCGCGTAGCCGCCGATGCCGATATAGACGGCGTGGCCGAAACTGATCATGCCGCCATAGCCCATGATCAGATTGAGGCTGACCGCAGCGATCGCCCAGATCATGGTGCGTGCGAAAACGTCGGTATAATAATCCTGGCCGAGGGCCGGTGCGATAAAGGGCATGAATGCGCACAACAGCACCAGTACCAGATTGAACGCACCGCGCGGGGTTTTGATCAGATCAAATGACATGCCGGGCGTCCGTTCACGCGCCCCGGGGCGGGAACAGCCCCTGCGGCTTGAAGGCCAGAATGCCGGCCATCAAAATGTAGATCAGCATTGACGATATGGCCGGCCCGGCGCTTTCCGCCGCCTCCACATCGAGAAAGGTCAAGAGCCCCACATCGATAAACGAGCGGCCCATGGTATCGATGATGCCGGTGATGACGGCGCCGACGAAGGCGCCCCGGATGGAGCCGATGCCGCCGATAACGATGACCACGAAAGCCAGGATCAACGGGTCCTCGCCCATGCCGCTTTGCGCCTGGGTGATCGGCGTGACGATCATGCCGGCGAACCCGGCCAAGACCGCGCCAAGGCCGAACACGGCGGTGAACAGCAACTTCACATTAATGCCGAGGGCGCCGATCATTTCCCGGTTCGAGGCGCCCGCCCGGATCAGCATGCCGACCCGCGTCTTGGCCACCAGCAGATACAATCCCAGCGCCACCAGAAGCCCAAGCACAATGATCACCAGCCTATATTCGGGAACCGTGATACCGCCGGGCAGGGTGGCGATACCGCTCACCGCCTTGGGCAATGGAAACGCCATGCCTTCGGGGCCATAGACGATCAGAAACAATTCGTTGAAAAACAGGATCAGCCCAAAGGTCGCCAATACCTGATCCAGGTGGC
>CAUZTZ010000059.1:0-15910 GCA_963582805.1 Alphaproteobacteria bacterium | reverse complement strand
ATCGCCGGCGCCTCCCCTCCTACCGAGGAAGCGGGAAAGAAGATCACAATGGGTGTTTATTCATGCAACTTGGTATAAGGCGTTGAACGGGAAATATATATGTGAGACGCTATCATCACGGTCGATAACAACAACAAAACCGGCCGGTGCATTTTTATTAAAACAGGGAGATCATTATGTATTTGCTAAAAACCTTAGCGCTTGCTGGCGGCGCCATTGCCATCGCCGGCGTGGCTGACGCGCAGACCTACCGTTTTGGCGGCGGCCCCTCGGGCGGCGGCTGGCATCCGGCGGTTTCGGCCGGCACCCAGCTCATCAACAAGGAATTGAAGGGCAAAAAATATAAGTTCCAGTATTCGCCCTCCAACGGTTCCGTCGATAACGTGCGCCGCGTCGGTCTTGGCGATTTCGCCACCGCGTGGGGCCACGTGGTTCAGTCCTATCAGTCCTGGTACGGCGTTGGCCTGTTCAAAAAAGACGGCATCAACCGGAATTTCCGGGTGGTCGCCAATGTGCGCTCGCAGACCCAGATCGTCGCCGTTCTGGCGCGCAGCCCGATCAAGTCCTTCTCCGACATGAAGGGCAAGGTTGTGAACTTGCTGGCCAAGGGCACCGGCAGTAACGTCAACTGCCAGAACATCTTCAAGGGCCTCGGCTTGATGGATCAGATCAAGCCCCGCTTCCTCGGCTTTTCGGCCGCCGGACGCGCCTTGGGCGACCGTCAGATCGATGTCTTCTGCTCCGCCGGCGCGCCCTACAAAATCCCGTCGCTGACCGAATTGTCGATCAGGAAGCCGGTGCGCTACATCTCCTTGACGCCGGCCGAACAGAAGAAACTGACCTCCGCCTTTAAATTCTATGCGCCGCACACCATTCCGGTGCAAAAAGACGTCAGGGGCATGACCGAACCGGCGCTGTCGTTCTCCTACCCGGTGTTCTGGTACGCCCACAAGCAGATGTCCGATGACGCCATCTACAATATGGTCAAGATCGCGGCGAATCCCGCAAACCTGAAGAAGCTGGCCGCAACGGCCGGCTACTGGAAAACCCTGTCCGGTAATTTCGGTGCCCTGGTATCCCATAATATGTGGGTCCATCCGGCGGCGGCGCGCTATTGGAGAGAGCGCGGCGTGAAAGTACCGCAACAAATCGTCAAGGGATTCTAAGACCCGTATTTGAGCGATATTGTTCGATAATTTGCATCATGCGCGAAGGGAGCTGGTCTCCCTTCGCGCACCCTTTATGGCGAATTAGATCGTTGACGGTAACCGAGGATAGATCGGTATGGCTGGCGGAACCCTTTCGGTATTGATGAAGATCGGCCTGGTTGCCGAGGAAATGGCCCAGCCCCGGACCTTGACCGGGCCGGCGCGGGTTCTGCTGTCGGTGGCGGGCGTCGCGTTTTCCTATTTCTTCCTGCATATCTCGTTTTTCGGACCGCCGGTGGCCGAGGTGTTCAAGGGCACCTTCATGGTCGGCGTCATGGTTTTGTCCTTGCTTCTGTTCAAGGGCCGCGGCAAGCCGATCCGCGAACGCTGGGTCTGGCTCGATGAAATATTTGCCTTTGTCGATATCACCGCGGTCTGCGCGTGGCTCGCGGTTTGGGGATATTGGCAGTTCTTTAATCCGGTTGAATTGTGGCGCCAGTTTACCGGTCCCGATGTTCTCGTCGTCGCCATCATCGGCGGCGCCATCGGTATTGCAATCTATCTTTATGAAGGCCTGGTAAGGAAACCGGGCAACAATCCATCGCTGTCGGATTACTTGTTTTTGCTGGCGGCGATTTCGGTCACCGTCTGGTGGATCATGTCCGCCCAGGAGCTGACGGCCCGCATCGGTGGCCCGGTTCCGGCGCCGGTGGTATTTTTCTCCGGCATGCTGGCCGCGGTCTCCTTCGATGTGGCCAGGCGCGTGGTCGGCCCGATCATTCCGTTGATCGGATTTTTGTTTTTCATCTATTCCTTCCAGCCCATCGCCGAGGCGATGCCGGGCCTGTTAAACCATCCCGGCTTTCCCTTCGACCGGGTGATGGAATTTTTGATGCTGGCCACCGACGGCATCACCGGGCTGATCATGGATGTGTTCGCGACATACGTGGTGATCTTTGTCATCCTCGGCGCGTTTTTGGAAAAGACCGGGCTCGGCTCGTTCATCATCGACGCCACCTACCGGCTTACCGGTCAACGCACCGGCGGGCCGGGCATGGCGGCGGTCACTTCGAGCGGCCTGTTCGGCATGATCTCGGGCTCCGGCGTCGCCAACGTGGTGACCACCGGCACCTTCACCATCCCATTGATGAAGCGGGTCGGCTACAAGCCCGAGTTTGCCGGCGCCGTCGAAGCGGCGGCGTCGACCGGCGGCGCCTATATGCCGCCGATCATGGGCGCCGGCGCGTTCCTTCTGGCCGAGCTGACCGAGACCAGCTACCTCGAAGTCGTCAAGATCGCGCTCATTCCGGCCATTCTGTATTACCTTTCGGTCGCGCTGATCGTCTATTTGCGGGCGGTCCGCAATGGCTTGCACGGGGTCTCGGTGGACGAACTGCCGCCGTGGAGCAACATCCTGCCGCGGCTGCATCTTTTGATGCCGATCCCGGTAATGGTCTATTATCTGGTGATCGGCGATTCGGCATTTTTGGCGGCGGCAAAGACCATTGTGCTGATCGTCATGCTGCGTGCCGCGGATCTTCTGACTTCGGTGCGCACCCCTTATTCCAGCTATATCGGCAAGCATTTGCTCGGCATCTCGCTACTGGTCGGCGTCTTTGTCTATTTCCTCGGCGAGACCGTGGGCGGACCGTTCATCTGGCTGGTGGATGACTTCATCGGGTTATCGTTGGGCCATGCCTTGTTTTGGGTGATGGTCACCTATCTGGTTCTCAAGGTGGCCGAGATTCTGATCGCCGGGCGGGCGGTCGGGATGGCAAACCTGGATCTCGGCGCCGACGCGCTGCAGCATGGCGGCTCGGCCGCCAGCCTGCAGGCGGTTGCGACCGAGGTGATCAAGAATGTTTGGGCTTCCATGGAAGCCGGTGCCCGCAACGTGCTGGTGGTCGGCAGTATCGCCGGCGTCCTCGGCATTCTGTTGTCCAGCGCCACGCAAAGCGATCTGCCGGGGCGCGTGTCCGGGCTATTGGTGGAGCTGAGCTTCGGGCTATTGCCGTTGACCATCTTCTGGGTAATCGTCGCCGGTTACATCATCGGCATGGGTCTGCCGATTGTCGCCTCCTATGTGATTCTGGCGATCTTCGCGGTTGGCGCGTTGACCGAGTTTGGCGTGCCGACCATGGCCGCCCACATGATCAGCTATTGGGTGGCGGTGGTATCTGCGGTAACACCGCCGGTGGCGCTGGCGGCCTACGCGGCCAGCGCGATCGCCAAGTCCGACCCGGTGAAAACCGGTTTCGAGGCTTTGCGCCTGGCATCGATGATCCTGGTGATGCCGTTCCTGTTCGTCTATACGCCGATTCTGCTCGACGGTTCATTGTTCGATATCGCCGTAACCGTGTTTGCCTGCGTCATCGGCGTTATCGCCTGGGCGGCGTTCCTGGAATCACGGGGCCTGATGGACACCATCCCGGTGGAACGATTGATGCTGGGCATCGCCGCGGCCTGCCTGTTATTGCCCATCGACCGGCTGATCCGCTTTCTGTTCGATATCGAGGCCGCATTGTTGATGCAAACCTACGTGGTCGGCGTGGCGCTGGTGATCGGCACCTTCGCCATCCAATTGAACCGCGGCAAACGCCAGCTCTCGGGCCCGGCGCCCGGTGAGTGATCCGGGGCCCGCTGCCGATCCCGTTCTGGGGGCCAGCATTATCCGGGCGGTGAAATCCGCCGGTATCGCTACCGTCATCACGGTGCCCGATATCACCACCAGCGACGGTCTCCTCAGGCCCATATCGAACGACGGGAGCCTCCGCCATATTACCGTCTGCAAGGAAGACGAGGGCATCGGCATCTCGGCCGGGCTGTCTTATGCCGGGAAACGGTCGCTTATCCTGATCCAGAACACCGGATTTTTGGATTCCATAAACGCCATCCGCGCCGTCGGCGTCGAATATGAAATGCCGATCTGCCTGATGGTTGGCCTGTTGGGCAAGCAGGCCGGCGAGGCGCCCACCGAAGCCCGCAATTACGGCGTCCGCATTGTCGAGCCGATCCTGGACGCCATGGGCATTGCGCGCGCGTTGATCGAGACCGAAAACGACGTCGCCCTGATCGCCCCGGCCATCGAGGCGGCTTACAAAACCTCGCGCCCCACAGCCCTTTTAATCGGGCAGAGCCCGGGAGCGGAATAGGGCAATGATGAAGCGCAACGAATGCTTGGAGATATTGGCCGATCAATTGAGCGACGATGCCATTGTCGTTGCCGTCTACACGACCGCCTTCGACTGGATCAAAATCCGGCCCAGCCCGCTCAACTACATCTTCACCGGCGCCATGGGCCTGGCCTCATCCCACGCCCTCGGCCTCGCCATCGGCATGCCGGAACGGCGCGTGGTGGTGCTCGACGGCGACGGCAGCCTGCTCATGAATATGGGATCGCTGGTCACCATCGCGGCCCAGGCGCCCAAAAACCTGATCCATTTCGTGGCCGAGAACGGCACCTACGAAGCCAATGGCGGGCACGCCATTCCGGGCGCCGGCAACGCCGATTTCGCCGGCTTCGCCCGCGCCGCCGGCTATGCCAGCGCATCCGAATTTTCCGAGCTGGATGACTTTCAAAGCGGCCTGGGCTCCTTGTTACAGGCCGAAGGCCCGGTGTTCGCCGGACTCAAGATCGAGCCCGGACCGCCGCCGGAGATGGATTACCGGATGATGCACGGCGCCCAAATCCGCGACGATTTCAGGGCGGCCTTGAAATAATCATGGAGATCGCGGTCATCGGCGGCGGCCATGGCTGTTACGCAGCGGCGGCGCATCTGACCGAGGCCGGACACCGGGTGCGTTTCTGGAGAAGAGACGCCGCCGCCCTTGCGCCCACCATCACCCTCACCGACTGGCAAGGCAGCCGCGACATCAAAATTGCGCTGGCCACGGCTGACGTAGGCGAAGCCATGGCGGGCGCCGAATTGGTGGTCGTGCCCCTGCCCGCCACCAGCCACTTTGATCTGTCGAAAAGGCTGGCGCCGCACTGGCAAGACGGCCAGGTGGCGTTTCTGCCGCCCGGCACCTTGGGATCGATGATGTTCGCCCAGACCGCCCTGGACGCCGGCAATCGGGCCACCGCCGCCTTCGCAGAAACCGGGACCTTGCCGTACCTGGCGCGCAAACAGGACGCCGGTCATGTGCGCATCAGCGTGTACGCGACGCGCCTGCCCACCGGCGTCTTTCCGGCCAGCCAGACGGCCCGCGCCCTGGACGTGATCGGCCAGGTCTATCCGGTGGAACCGCTCACCGATGTGCTCAGCGGCGCGCTGATGAACGCCGGGCCGATCATCCATCCGCCGCTGATCATCATGAATGCCGGGCCGCTGGAACATTTCGATGAATGGGATATCCATAATGAAGGCACCCAGCCATCGATCCGGCGCACCACCGATGCCCTCGACGCGGAACGCATGGCGCTTCGCGAGGCTTTGGGCTACGGCGCGCCGCACTTTCCCCTGGCCGATCACTACGACGACAAACGCGACGAATGGATGTACGGCAACGCCTCCCACGAGCGGCTCACCGACAGTGGCGATTGGCGCGAAAATATTGACCTATTGGGCCACCGCTACATGGTCGAGGACACAAGGCTCGGGCTGTCATTGATGAGCTCGCTTGGGCAATTGGCGGGGCTCGATCTGCCTTTGATCAACGGCTTCCTTTCTATCGGCGGCGCCATCACCGGCACCGACTTCAAGGCGACCGGGCGCACCTTGGCCAGCCTCGGCCTGGATGGGTTAAGCCGGGATGATCTGGCTGCGTTGCTGCAATCGGGTTTCCGGACGTGACCGCCATCGTGGCCTTGGGCGCCGGGCGCATGGGGCGCGGCATCGCCCACGCCTTCGCCTATTCCGGCCACCCGGTCACCATCCTGGATTTCAAAGAAAGGGGAGCCGGCGGCAGCGATGCCCTGCTGGCCGAAGCGCGCGCCGAGATTGCCGGGAACCTGGAAATCCTGGCCTCCCTCGGCGCCATGGACGCGGCCCAAATCCCATCGGTGCTGGACCGCATCCACCTGGCGCGGCTCGCCGATGCCGAAACGGTGCTCGGCGCCGCCGATTATGTGTTCGAAGGCGTCACCGAAACCATGGATGCCAAGGCCGACGCCCTGGCCCGGGCCAGCAATATGGCGCCCGCCGATGCCATCATCGCCTCAACCACCTCGACCATGCTGTCGACCGAGCTGGCCGAACACACCAAACACCCGCAAAATTTCCTCAACGCCCATTTCCTCAACCCGGCCTATCTGATCCCGCTGGTGGAGGTCAGCCCGTCGGCGCACACCTCCGAGGACGTGATTGCCCGCTTCACGTCGCTGTTGGAATCCATCGGCAAAGTAACCGTGCGCTGCAACGCATCGCCGGGCTACATCGTGCCGCGCCTGCAAGCGGGCGCCATGAACGAGGCGGCGCGCATGGTCGAAGAAGGCGTCGCCACGGCGGAAGATATCGACAAGGCGGTGCGCACCGGTTTCGGCATCCGCTACGCCACCATGGGCTTGGTTGAGTTCACCGATTACGGCGGCGTCGATATTCTCTACCACGCCGGCAACTATCTGGCGGAAAAGCTGGACCCCCGCTTCGCCCCGCCGGCCATTGTTGCCGAAAAAATGCAAGCCGGCGACCTAGGCCTCAAAACCGGCAAGGGGTTTTATGATTTCGAAAAGATCGACGCCGAAGAATACCGCCGCGAAAAGCTGGCGACGTTTATCGCCTTGCTCCAGCACATGGATTTGATGCCGAAGGCGGGGGGATAGCGCCCCCTCTACTCAAACGGCAGCCCCACATAGTTTTCCGCGAACGCCGCTTGCGCCGGCTGGGAGCTGGTCAGGTACTCCAACTCGGCCAGCTGGATGCCCCGATCGAAACTGTTCTGGTCGGGGAAGCGGTGCAGCACCGTGGTCATCCACCAAGAGAACCGCTCTGCCTTCCAGATGCGGTTCAGGCATTTGTCGGAATAGCTGTCCATAAGATCGGTCTGGCCGTCCTGGTAATAGGCGATTAGCGCGTTCGACAGAAAATGAATGTCGGACGCCGCCAGATTGAGCCCCTTGGCCCCGGTCGGCGGCACGATGTGGGCGGCGTCGCCGGCCAGGAATAGACGCCCGTGGCGCATGGGCTCGGCAACGAAACTGCGCAACGGCGCGATGCTTTTTTCGATGGCGGGACCCATTTCGATGCCTTCGGCGGCGTCGGCGGGCAGGCGCACGCGCAATTCGTCCCAGAAACGGTCGTCGGTCCATTCCTCCAAATTCTCATCGAAAGCGCATTGGATGTAATAACGGCTGCGCGTCATGGAGCGCATGGAACAAAGCGCAAAGCCGCGCCAGTGATTGACGTAGATCAGCTCGTCAGCCACGGGCCGCGTATCGGTGAGGATGCCGAGCCAGCCGAAGGGGTAGACCCGCTCATGCTCCTTCAAGACATCATCGGGCATGGCCCGGCGGCTGGGACCATGAAAGCCGTCGCAGCCGGCGATGTAATCGCAGACCACTTCATGCTCGGCGCCGTCCTTTTGGTAGGTAAGCTTCGGCGTATTTGTGTCCAGATCGTGTATTGCCACTTTTTCGGCTTCGTATATTACGGCCCCGCCGGCGACGGCGCGGGCGTCCATCAGATCCTTGGTCACTTCGGTCTGGCCATAGACCATGACGCCGACGCCGGTATGTTTCTTCAAATCGATGCGGTGGCGCACCTCGCCGAAGCAAATCTCGAAGCCGTCATGGATCAGCCCTTCAGCGTCCATGCGTTCGGCGCATTCGGCGCGGCGCAGCATATCGACCATGCCCTCTTCCAGAACGCCGGCGCGGATGCGGCCCAATACATAGTCCGGTGAGCGCCGTTCCAGCACGACGCTTTCGATGCCTTGCAGATGCAAGAGCTGGCTCAGCAAAAGCCCCGACGGCCCGGCGCCGATGATGCCGACTTGTGTGCGCATGATTGCCTCCTTGCCAAGTTTCGGCGACAGTTTTTCTATTGGCTCGGCGCCATCAGCTCCAGGTGGCGAAGCCCATGGCGGTGCCGGTGCCCGCATCGGACCGGTAACACGGCACGTAATCGATCAAATCCATTGCGAAGCCGGTTTCCGCCAAGACGCCCAGCAGCGTGATCCAGTTTTTGATTTCCGACGTACCCGACTGAAAGGTGTGCGCCGGCTCGGCAGCGAAGGCGTCGATATCGTGGGTCTTCATGGCCTCGATCAGGCGCCAATCGGTTTCCTCGTCGATAACGAAATGGGTGAGCCCGCCGGACGCCACCACGCCGATGGTGCAGTCCCGCTCCCACGCGCCGATGGCTCGCCCGATAGAGCGGCCAAACGCGTAGCAGCGCCGGGCCGACGGCTGGTTGGGCGGATAATAGGTGTTCAACAGGATCGGCACGCTCGGCACCACCCGGTCTTTCAAGATGCGCCGATTGACGAATTCGAAGGCATGGCCGATGCCGATGGGACCATCGGCGTTCGTGGGCGCCATGTTGGACGAGGTGACATCGAACTCATCGGCCATGGCCTGCTCGATAATTTTAAGACCCAAATCCGCATCGGTGGGATGGTCGGTATCAACCAGCGGGCGATAATTGGAGCGCACCGGAACCATGGGCGCCGGCATATCGTCCGGCGGATTGGTGGGATCGAAGCCCTCGCCGTAAACCGTGGCGCCATAAAACACCGTGAAGGCGGGCAAAACGTCGGTGTGGAACCAGTCTTCCTGATCATCGCCGATGACCACCAGCAGATCGGGATCAACTTCATCGATTTTGGCGCCGAGGGCATCCAGCCCGGCCTGGCAGCGCGCATAATTCTTGCGCCGCACGTCGATATGGTTCTGTTCGGTGAAGGCCTTCGTGGGCCGCACATCCATCAGCGCATCGAAACCATAAGTGCCGCCCCGATAGGGGTGCGCCGGCTCGTCCCGGTCGGCCTGGGTGCGGATATCCCAATGCTCCGGCGCCAGCGACAACATGGGGCTGTGCGACGTGGCAACGCCGAGTACAATGCGGGCCATAGGTATTTCCTCCGTAAATTCCAGGAGGAACTTATGCCTGGGAAACGCCAATTTGCAATCACCGAAAAGAGCAGTCTAAAATCCGTGCAAAGGAGGCAAACCATGATCATTGATTTCCACAACCACGTTCATCCGCCCAAATATGCAGACAATCCGCGCTGGCAGGGCAAATGCCCGATGGCGCTGGAGCGGGTGCTGGCCGCCCAGGAGCGTACCGGCGTCGATCATATCGTCATCTCCAACGCCATCCATGGGTTAGGGGCTCGCGAGCCGGCGCAACAGCTGGCGGTGATCCGCGAATACAATCAATTTTTCGCCGAAACCCAGGATAAATATGCGGACCGCTTGTCCGCCTTCGCCTGCGCGCTGCCATCCGGCGGCGATGATGTGCTGAAAGAGCTGGAGCGCGCCGTCACCGAGGACGGCCTCAAGGGCGTCATGATCATGTCCTCGGTCCCCGGCCACTACCCGGACGACGACGACGCCTTGCCGTTTTTCGAGCTGGTCACCAAGTTGGATATCCCGGTGATGATGCATCCGCCCTCTGTCGGTTTTGGCGAGGAACGGCTCAAAGATTACCGCCTGGCATCGTCCATCGGCCGGCCCATGGATCTGGCGCTGGCATTGTCGCGGCTCATCGTGCGCGGCATCTACGAGAAATTTCCGAGCCTGAAATTGGTCTGCACCCATTTGGGCGGCGGCATATCGGAGATGATCGGGCGCATGGATTATGCCTACGAGTTACAGGACGAGGCTTATTTTCTGGGCGAGTACGCGCCCATGCTGATCACCAAAAAGCCGTCCGAATATTTGGCGATGACGTATTTGGATTGCGTCAGCTACCACGCCCCGGCGGCCCGCTGCGCCATCGAAACGGTGGGGCCCGATCACATGATCTTCGGCACCGACGCCCCGCCCCTGGACGTCTTGAAGGAGCGCGGTATTGCCCTGATCGAGGACATGGACCTCAGTCAAGAGGACAAGGACAAGATTTTCTTTGGCAATGCCAAGAAGTTGCTGAAGATGGATTGAGACGTGGCCACGGGCACCGAACCCTACGATGTGTTGATCGCCGGCTATGGGCCGACGGGGATGCTGGCGGCCATCTTGCTGGGCCGCGCCGGGCATAGGGTGGCGGTGATCGAGCGCTATAAAACCCTCTATAACCTGCCCCGGGTCGGCATTGTCCATGACGACGTGCTGCGCATGTTCCAGGAGATCGGCGTCATCGACGCGATCCTGCCGGCCACCCATTTCCTGCCCGTCTATGAGCTGGCCAACAAAGGCAAGTTGCTGCTCGCCAACGATGTGGCGCCCCTGGCCACCCATGGCTGGCCGGAGATGACCTCCATCTACCAGCCCGCCTTTGAAGCGACGCTCGATCGCACCGCCAAGGCGCTCCCATCGGTCGATGTGTTCCAGGGCTACGACATTACCGGCGTCGCCCAGACCGATGCCATGGTCCACGTGACCGCCGAAGACGCCCAATTCGAAGGCCGTTATTTGATTGCCTGCGACGGCGGCACATCGTTTGTCCGCCAGACCCTCGGCATCGGGCTGGAGGATCTGGGCTTCGATCAGGACTGGCTGGTGATCGACGCCGCCATTAAGAAGCCGCGCCCGGATTTGCCGCTGCTGCGCCAGTTCTGCGAGATCGATCAGCCGGGCATGACCATGCAGATGGGCCCCGATCACCGGCGCTGGTCGTTCATGATATTTCCCGGCGAAGACCCTCGGCAAGCCATTAAACACGAAAATGTCTGGAAACGGCTGGACCGGGCCGAAGGCGGCACGCCCGACGAGTTCGAGATTATCCGCGCCGTCTCCTACCAGTTCCGCTCGCTGATGGCGGAACGCTGGCGCCAGGGGCGCATATTCCTTGCCGGTGACGCCGCCCACCAGATGCCGCCGTTCCTGGCGCAAGGCATGTGCTCGGGCTTTCGCGATTCCTATAACCTGGCCTGGAAGCTGAGCCTGGTGCTGGCGGGCAGCGCGAGCGAGGGGATTTTGGAATCCTACGAGGCCGAGCGCGAACCCAACGCCCGCGCCACGGTAATCGAAAGCCTGCGCGTCGGCCAGAACGTGATCGTCCGCGATGAGGCCAAAGCCGCCGCCCGCGATGCGCAATTGATGGCCATGCAGGCGGCCAAAGACAACGCGCCCGGCGACACGGCGCTGATCGCCTTCCGCGTGCCCGGGCTGGACGCCGGGCTGATCGCCGAAGGCAGCGCCGGCGCCGGCGATGTGTTCGGCCAAGGGCGCGTGCAAAGGGGCGCGGCGCAAGGCCTGTTCGACGATATCGCCGGGCACGGCTTTATGATCTTAGGCCGGGATGGCGATGCGCTTCCCGGCCTCACCGAAGACGAGCAAAGCTTCTGGGCTGGGCTGGGCGGCGGCTCGGCCCATTTCGGCGGACCCGATGGGCTCACCGATCTGGGCGGCGGCGTCACCCAGTTGATGGACGCGCTTGGCGCCAATATCGTGATCAAGCGGCCGGACCATTATATCTATGGCGCCGGTTCCGGCGGCGCCGGTCTTTCCGCCCTCCTCAGCCAATTGAAAAATCAAATCGGGGGACAATGACCATGATGCAACTGACCCTTCTTGGCACCGGCACGCCGAGCCCCAACCCCCATCGCCGGGGGCCGAGCCAGGTCATTCGCGCCGGGGCGGAAAACATCCTCATAGATTGCGGCTCCGGGGTGGTCAACCGATTGGTGGAAGCCGGCCTGCAGCCGACCGAGATCAACCACCTTCTTATCACCCATCACCATATGGATCATTACATCGATCTGGACCATTTCATCATCACCCGCTGGATTTTCGGCGACGATACGCCGCTCAATGTGTACGGCCCGCCCGGCCAGAAAGAGATGATCGAAAACATCATGCGTCTGCACGAATATGACTTAAAAATCCGCGTCGAACACCAGGGCGGCGCCCGCATCTTGCCGCAAATCATCGTCCACGAGTTCGATGAAGGCCCGGTCTTCGAATTGGACGGCTTGGATGTCTCGGCATTCCACGTCGATCACCCGCCCGTCGATTACGCCTTCGGCTTCCGCTTCGATGCCAAGCAATATTCGATCGTTCTGTCGGGCGATACGCGGCCATCGGAGAACCTGATCAAACATGCCTTTGGCGCCGATATTCTGGTCCACGAATGCATGCACGCCTCGAAAGTGTCGTTCATCGCGGGCGCCGGTTGGGAAAGCGCCGAGCAACGGCTGGAGGCCATGGCCCACTACCACACCTTTCCCGAACAAATCGGGCTGGTGGCCCGCGACGCCGCGCCCAAATTACTGGTTACCTCGCACATGAACCCGGTCTCGGTGCCGGCCGAATTGCGCGAAATCATTGGCCGCGATTATTCCGGCGCGCTGACCATCGGCGAGGACCTCATGACCCTTTGAGCCGCTCCGGGTTGATTAAACGCGATTCCGCCCCCTATAATTCGAAACGGAAATACGAACGCATAAAATACCGCATCGTTTTGGGGAGAAGAACAAATGGCTTTATCAATCATTGGCGTCGGCTATGGCCGCACTGGAACCATGTCATTGAAATTGGCGCTGGAAGAACTTGGTTACGGGCCCTGCCATCATATGGAAGATGTGTTCAATAATCCTGGGCAGGTGCCGGCCTGGCGGGCGGCGATCGCCGGCGAGCCGGTGGATTGGGACCAGGTCTATGACGGTTACAACGCCACCGCCGATTGGCCGGGCGCCGGATTTTCAAAGGAACTGGCCGACCATTTTCCGGACGCCAAGATCATCCTGACGGCGCGCCACGTGGATAGCTGGTGGGAAAGCTATTCCAAAACCATCATGAAGTATTTGGTGGAACTCCCCGACGAGCTGCCGCCTCACATCGACGCCATGGCCCGCTCGGTTATCGAAATGCTCGGCAAAAAATTATTCAAGTCCGACATCGATGATGAACAGGCGGCGAAAGCAGCCTATCTGGACCATGTAAATCATGTGACCACAGCCTACGCCGAGGGGCGCGTGCTCTCGTTTGATGTCAAGGATGGCTGGGCTCCGCTGTGCGCGTTTCTCGGCAAACCGGTCCCGGAAGGCGATTTTCCGCGCTCCAACAATTCCGAGGAATTCTGGGTCAATTTCGGACCGGACCGGGAACCATAGACGAGAATTATCGCCTCGCGGCGGGGCGCCTATAGGGGTATGATCAGCGCAGAGTAATTTGGAGGCAGGCAGCATGGATCAGGTAGCACCGGACGCATCGTTATCTACCGAGGGCACGGAAATTCTCAAAAGCGTCTGCCGCAGTTGCCACGGCGGATGCGGCGTCCTGATGCACGTCAAGGACGACGAATTGGTAAAGGTGGAGGGCGATCCCGACAACCCCTTCAACCAGGGCCGCCTCTGCCCGCTCGGCAACGCAACCATGGAAATGGTGTATCACCCGGACCGGCTCAAATATCCCATGCGGCGCAAGGGCCCCAGAGGCGCCGGCACATTCGAGCGCATAAGCTGGGACGAAGCCCTCGACGAGATCGCCGAAAAGCTGACCAAAATCAAAGCCGAATACGGCGCCGAGGCGGTGCATCTCGGCACCGGCACCGGGCGCCATCATATCCGCTGGGTGTCGCGCTTCGCGTTCTCCTTCGGCAGCCCCAATTGGAGCGAGCCCGGCTTCGCCCAGTGCTTCCATCCCCGCGTCAACACCACGTTTCTGACCATGGGCGATCTTCCGGTGAGCGATTTCCTGGGCGACACCCAGGCCGAATGCATCTGCTTTTGGGGCCACCAGCCCTTGAATTCGGGCCCCGACGGCGAGACCCGCTTCAACGCCCGCGACGCCGTCGCCTACAAGCCGAAAACCATCGTCATCGATCCCCGCGAAACCGTTCTCGCCAAGAAGGCCGATCTCTGGCTGCAACTCCGCCCCGGCACCGACGATGCCCTGGCCCTGGCGATGATCCACGTGATCATCGAAGAGGGGCTGGAAGACACCGAGTTTGTTGAAAACTACTGCCACGGTTACGCCGAGCTGGCGGAGCGGGTTCGCGACATGACGCCCGAATGGGCCGCCGAAATCACCTGGGTGCCGGCCGACAAAATCCGCGCGGCGGCGCGCATGTTCGCGACCATCAAGCCGGCTTTGATGGAATGGGGCGTCGCCATCGAGCATACGCCGAACTGCATCCAGACCGTGCGCGCGGTCTCCATCATCCCCTCGATCACCGGCAATATCGACGTGCCCGGCGGCTGGGTGTTCGGCATGCACGGCCTTGGCCCGGTGCCCAGCCTGATCGAAAACCTGTCGCCGGAGCAAAACGCCAAGCGCCTCGGCTTTGAGAATTTCAAAATGCTGTGCGGCGAGGGCGCGCAGTTGCCGGCCGCCCATATTCCCACCGTGTTGCAGGCCATGATCACCGGCAAGCCGTACCCGGTGAAAGCCATGTTGATCTTCGGCAACAACACGCTGACCACCTATGGCGATTCCAAAACGGTCCATAAAGCGCTGATGAATTTGGACTTCATCGTCTGCGCCGATCTGTTTATGACGCCGACGGCGGAACTGGCCGACATTATCCTGCCCGCCGCATTCTGGGCGGAGATCAACGAGGTCGCCGGCCTGCCGACCATTTCGGGCAACGTTGTGCTGGCCAACCAACAGGCCATCCGCACCCATGAATGCCGCTCCGACGAGGAGATATTTTCGGCCCTGGCGCGGCGCCTCAACCTGCCGGTGGGCACCGAAACCCCGGAAGAGGTGTACGAAGCGCAGATGGTCGCCGGCGGCACTGGCATCAGTTTCGAGGAACTCAAGAAAATCGGCTACCACCAGATGGAAATGAAGTACCGCAAATACGAGACCGACGGCTTCAAGACCCCGACCGGCAAGCTGGAGCTTTATTCCGAGCGTCTGAAAGAGATGGGTTATGATCCCCTGCCCTATTACGAAGAGCCGCCGGAAAGCCCGATCGCGACACCCGATATGTATAAGAAATATCCGCTGATCCTGACCACCGGCGCCCGCAATCCATTTTCCTTCAATTCCGAACACCGGCAGATAAAATCGGTGCGCAAGGGCGCCAAGCAGCCGATCACCGAGATCCACCCCGACACCGCCGCCGAACACGGCATCGAAGACGGCGAATGGATGTGGATCGAAAACGCCCGCGGCAAGATCCGCCAGGTCGCCAAGCTGACGACAGGCATCGATCCCCGCGTCATCCACACGGAATTCGGCTGGTGGTTCCCGGAAGACCCGGCGCCCGAATATGGGGTATGGAAATCCAACGCCAACGTGCTGACCAGCGTCAAACCACCGTTCGATCCGCAGATGGGCACCTATCAATTACGCTCGCTCTTGTGCCGGGTTTCGAAGTATGAGGGAGAGACGGCGTAGCGAGCCGGGGTTGGTTGGGAGCCGTTCACGCGAAGGTTTGAGCACCAAGATACACGCCCTTGTGGACGCCGAAGGGGAGCCTGTTCGTCTTGATATAACATCAGGACAGGCCTCCGACGTTCAAGGCGCGGATATACTGCTGAATGATCTAGCGGCGGGCTCTGTATTGTTGGGTGACAAGGGATACCACTCGGACTGCCTCAGAGAAAAGATCGAGGCTCAGGACGCCGCACCGAACATTCCTGACAAATCCAACCGCACGGAAAAGCTCTGCTTCAGAAAAGTTCTCTACAAGCAGTGCAATAGGAGGGTGTCAGGTTAACTGTGTAAGCGGCCATGTTATAACCTCCGGAAAGGGAGAATTTTTACATGGCTA
>CAUZTZ010000058.1:0-16168 GCA_963582805.1 Alphaproteobacteria bacterium | reverse complement strand
CCACGCGCGTAAGTCCGGCGCCCTTGGCGCGCGCCGTGCGGATAAAATCATGGCGCATGGTCTGGATCATCTCGGAGCGCATATAGCGGATATAATCGCCAATGCTGACAACCGTGACGGTGGCCACCGGCAAGACCAGGAACCGGGCCCGGTCCCAGATGCTGTCGGCGCCGATGGTCCCGATACCGCCGGCCGGCAGCACCGCCAGCGTGACCGAAAATAGGGTGATCAAGAGCAAAGCCAGCCAGAACGACGGCAGGGATATTCCGGCGAAGGCCAGGAAGTTTATCAAATAATCGATTTTGGAATATTGCCGGATGGCCGCGGCAATGCCGGTTGGCAGCGCGATCACGATCGCCAACAGGAAGCTGAGGCCGAGCAGCAGCGCCGTATTGCCAAGCGCCGGCCACAACACCGTCAATACCGGTTTGGCGTGTAGCCGCGAAAAACCCAGATCACCGGAAAACACCGCGCTGAGCCAATTGAAGTATCTCTCGGTGATCGGGCGGTCCAAACCATAGAGCGCGCGCAGTCTTATCGCATCCGCCGAGGACAGCTTCGGATCGGCGCTGATCATCAGATCGATCGGATCGCCCGGCATCAAACCCATGAGCCAGTAGATCACAAACGACATCACGCCAAGGACGACAAGGGATTGAACAAGCCGGTCCAGGAAATATCGTGTCACGGGCCACCTCGGCAAATTGGCATGGGTTCAGTTTATACCGCCGGGCAAAAAAATACCCGCCGGATCTGGCAGGTATTCCTTCAAATCTTTGTGGCGGCCAAGGCGGCCAATGCCGCTACCGCAGCGATTATTACTTCTCGCTTTCGAGCAGGCCTTCGGAAATATTCAAATTCATACTGATTAAACTGTCGAACAATTCTTCCGTGGGATCGGTCAATCCCTTGCTGGTTTGTTTGTCGACAAATATGCTGAGGCTCATCAGATTGGCCTTCAACTCTTCCGGTAAATCATTCTTATCTTCAGAGACATCGGCCTGAATGATCGACCAAAGAAGCTGATTGTATTTCAATGCTCTTTCGCGAAGATCCACGTCGTCCAAATTTTGCTTTGCTTGGTCGAGTACGTAGGCCGCTTGCGAAAATGCCGCAGCGTCCATCTCTCGTTTATTAGCAAATTGAACTTTTTCGTCATCTGCCATGTGGTTTACCTCAATTGCGCGCGGATCGTCACTTTACAAAACGCGTAATGAAAAGCTGCAAAAATATAATGCATTTATCAAAGTTGTTGCAACCATTCTTATGAATCAAACACTTGTGCGGTAAATGAATGGTTAATTTCTAAACGGAATTGGTGAAGTGGCATGCGGCGATATGGTTATCGGCAACGCCATCGATTGGCCCGAGCCGGGGCCGCTCAATCCGGCAGATATCCTGGATATTTGGGCAGCGGGGATGAAATGGGCAGCCAGGTGGTATGTTCCCGGAACTTGCGGCTTCGCCCTTCGCCGATTGTGGTTGTTTGCCCATCCGTTTGCCGATTTCAGGCGCCGCATCCAGAAGCGCCCGCGTATAGGGATGCAACGGCGAAGAAAAAAGCGATTCGGTAGCGCCCAATTCAACGATTCGGCCCAGATACATGACCGCCACCCGGTCGGCTATATAGGCGACCACCGACAAATCATGGCTGATAAATATGTAGGTCAAACCCCGGCTGACCTTCAATTCCGCCAACAGATTGATCACCTGGCTTTGCACCGAAACATCGAGGGCGGACAAAGGCTCATCGGCGATGACCTGTTCCGGCTCGGAGACCAGCGCCCGGGCGATGGCGATCCGCTGGCGTTGGCCGCCGGAAAACTGGTGCGGATATTTGCCCAGCTCGCCAGCGCCGAGGCCAACCGCGGCGGCCACGCCGGCAACGCGGGCGGCTCGGATATTGCGGGCGATGCCGTGGATGACCAAAGGCTCGGCGATAATCTCGGCAACCGTCAGCCGGGGGTTCAGCGATCCATAGGGGTCTTGGAATATCAACTGGCTGCGGCGGCGTATATCTTTGCCGCCGGCGCCGCCTCTTTGGCTTACCGGCTCGCCATCGAACCGAATTTCGCCGCTGTCGGGTTGGTGCAAAAGCGCCAGGGTTTTGGCCAAGGTTGATTTTCCACACCCCGATTCGCCAACGATCGCCAAGGTCTCGCCTCTGGCCAGATCGAAGGTGACCCCGTTTAGCGCCTCGACGGGCGGTTTGTGGCGCCCGAACATTCCGGGGGAGCGATGCGGGAAATGTTTCACCAGGCCGCGAACCTCGAGCAAGGGTTTGGGCGAGGCTGGTTCCGTACTCATCGCTCGCCAGCCCTAAAACAGGCGGAAATATGGCCAGGGGCAATCTGGACCGGTGGCGGTATGGCGCCGTGGCATTTGTCGTCCGCAAGATCACAACGGCCTTGGAACCGGCACCCGGCGAGCGCCAAATCTTCCGGCCCCACCGAGCCCGGCAATGATGGCAGTTTTTCGCCCCGGCGCGCACCGGACGGCAGGGTCTGGAGCAAGCCGCGCGTATAGGGGTGATTGGGCGCCGAAACCAAAATATCGCTGGGCGCCTGTTCCGCCGCGCGGCCCGCATACATGACCAAGATATCGTCGGCAACCGCTGAAACGGTCGCCAGATTGTGGCTGATAAACAGGATTGCCATGCCGAACTCGTCCTGGATATCCAAGATCAATTCCAGGATTTGCGCCTGGATGGTTGTGTCGAGCGCCGTCGTCGGCTCGTCGGCGATCAAGATTTCGGGGGTGCAGATCAGCGCCATGGCGATCATGCAGCGCTGGCGCATGCCGCCGGATAATTGATGCGGATAGGCATCGAAGCGCTGGGCGGCGCCCGGAATGCCGACCCGCTCGAGGAGGCGAATGGCGCGCGCGCGGGCTTCATGCCTGGAGGCCACGTTGTGCAGCCGGTAAGCCTCGGCAATCTGGGCGCCGATGGTAAAAACCGGATTGAGCGCCGTCGCCGGTTCTTGAAAAATCATGGCGATCCGATTGCCGCGCAAGGCGCGCATGCGCGTCTCCGGCAATTGGCGAAGATCGGTTCCGCCGAACAATATTTGGCCGCCGGTAATGCGGCCCGGCGCCGGCACCAATCCCAGAAGGGCGAGCGCGGTAATCGATTTCCCGCAGCCTGATTCGCCGACTAGCCCTAATGTTTTGCCCTTTTCAAGCGCCAACGAAATTCCATCGACGATGCGAAGATCGCCGCCATCGCCGGCCGGGAACGAAACCGCCAAATCCGTTACCTGCAACAGGGCGGTTGCGCCCGCATGCGATGCGAGAGAGGTTGTGCCATTCAAACTCATGGCCGCATTTGAACCCAAGCACAATTTTTAAGCAAAGCAAATTGCGGTTTAGGTCATCCGGGCGGCGCATCGGTGCGTGGCGCGCCGAGTTCCGCCAACGGGTTTTCAGCGCGGAGGTCCGGCTCGCCGCAATTTTCCAGCATAATGGCGCGGCATTGATCGCGAAGCGTGATCGCCCGCCGCCAGGCGTCGTCTTGCCCGCCGCCCGGCGCCGGCTCTGCTCGCAAGGCCGGCAGCAGCCGCACCTGGATGCGGCCGGGGCGCGGAATAAATGTTCCGTCGCGCAGCACATGGCGGGAGCCACGGATCACCACCGGTGCGATGGCGGATCGATTTTCGGTGGCCGCCAGGAAGGCGCCGGTTTGAAAGGGCAACAGGCCCGCCATGCGGCTTAACGTTCCTTCCGGGAAATAGACAAGCGGGCCGCCGCCAGTCCCCTGCCGCTGGACCCGGCCGGCATCGGCGAGGCTTTTGGTGACATCGAAGCGCTCGACAAAGTGGCTGCCGAGACGGTTCAGGAATATGCGCGTGATCGGGTTTTTGGACAATTCCGCCTTGACGACGAAGCGCAACGGTTTGCCCAAGGCGTAGGCCAGCACCGCCCCATCCAGATAGGAGGAATGGTTTGTGGCCAGGATGATCGGCCCGGTGGCCGGCAGCAGTCTTAAGCCTTCGGTGGTTACTTTTACGCGGGCGATGGAAAACAGAACGGCAGCTGCGCCCCGGACCACACGCCAGCGCCAGCGTTCCAGCGGCAGCAACGCCACGCCCAGCCAGACCAGGGGCGCCGCGATGACGATGGCGGCGCCCACATAGACGGCGAAGGCGCCGCGCCCGAGCCGGCGGACACCGCGCCTTGCCATCGCCCAGGTGCGCACGGCGGCAATTCTGAACTTTTGCCATTTGAGCGAGGCCGGGCCCGCATCGATGGCGCCGCTTTCGAACATCTGGCGGGCGGCGGCGCGCCGGATCTTGCCGCTCGAGGTTTTCGGCACGGTGCGCGGCGCTGCCAGCAGCACCCGGTCCGGCGGTGCGCCGGCGATATCGGTGGCGCGGTTGTTGATGGCACGTTCCAATACGGCTCGTTGCTCATCGCCGCGCCGGCGCGTTTCCGCCATGACAATCAGGCGCTCGGTGCCGGTGGCCGGATCGGGGCTGCCGAAAACGGCGATAGCGCCGGGGCTGAGACCCTCCAGAGCGCTCAAAGCGGCTTCGATTTCGGCCGGGTGGATATTGCGCCCGCCCCGGATAATCAAATCCTTGGTGCGCCCGGTAATGTAAATCTCGCCATCCACGGAATAGCCGAGATCGCCGGAATTCAACCAATCGCCATCGAACAAAGCCTTCGTTGCGCCCGCGTTGCGCAAATAGCCGATGGACGCGGACGGACCTTGAAATTGCAGCCGGCCTTGGCGCCGGTCGGGCAATTCGCGCCCGCCATCGCCGATGATGCGCACCTGATGCCCGCCGATGGGATAGCCGCAGGAGGGCACCATCAAGGCATCGCCGGCGGCGGATATTTGCGCGGCCCCGGTGCGCGCCAGATGGCTTGCATCGATGCGGTCGAACAATGGCCCCCGCCCGGCCGGCGGAAATGTGAGGCCGACGGAATTTTCCGCCAATCCATAGACCGGCATCATGGCGGTGCGGGCAAATCCATATCCGGCAAATCGCTGCATAAATTTTTCGATGCTGGGCACATTGATCGGCTCGGCGCCGCAAAACGCCACCCGCCACGAAGACAGATCGCACCCCAACAGCTCAGCCTCGCCAATGCGCGCCTGGCAGGTTTCATAGGCGAAGTTGGGGCCGCCCGATATGGTGCCCTTATAATTGGATATCGCCCACAGCCAGCGTTGCGGTCGGGCGAGGAACGACAGCGGCGCCATCAACACGAGCGGCATGGCGTAACTCAAGCTGCCGAGCCAGGCGCCGATCAGCCCCATATCGTGATAAAGCGGCAGCCAGCTTACAAAGACGTCGCTGGCTGTGACCTCCAGCCGCTCGCCCATGGACCGAATATTGGCGAGCAGATTGGCATGCGAGAGCACTACGCCCTTGGGATCGCCGGTGCTTCCCGATGTGTATTGAATGAACGCGGTATCGCCGGGCGCCGGGCTGGGGAGGTGGGACGGCATCGCGGCGCCTTTTAAATCTTGCGGCGTCACGATGCTGCGCAAATGCCGCGCCTGCCCGCTTAAAAGCCGCGCGAACGGCACGGCTTCGGGGACGGTTATCATGATGGTCGCGCGGGCGTTATCGGCGATGGCGCCATGGCGGCGCACATGGTCCTCCAATTGCTGGGCCCGGCCCGGCGGATAAACCGGCACCGGAATGGCGCCGGCCAATAGAACGCCGAAGAATGCGCGGAAATAATCTTCGCCCGTGGGCAACATCAATATCACCGGATCGCCCGTTTGCAGGCCCGTAGCAATCAGCCCGGCGGCAAATTCCCTGGCGCCGTTCCACAAGTCGCCGTAGGTGATTTCCACCGGCTCGCCCCGGTCCAAGAGCAGCCGGATATGAACCCGTCCGGGATGCGCCCGGGCGTGCCAGGCCAGCACGGCGTTTAAGGTATCGGCGCTTCTGGGCGCGATGCCAACCGCATCAGGCGCGGGCGCGGGCGCGGTCGCCGCTGCGGCGATGGTCATGGCCGGGGCGCCGGCTGCGCTGGCGATGGCGCGCCACAGCTCGGCCGGGGTTTCGGCGCGGCCGATCACGTCATCGGGCAAGGTTACGCCGAATTCCGTTTCGGCCCGGTGCACCAATTCCATGCGCGACAGGCTGTCGAACCCCAGATCCCGGTCCAGGGACGCATCCAGGATCGCGCCTTGATCGGCGGAAAAATTGCGGCCCATCTCGTTCATCATCGACCATAGAACCTGGGTCAATCTATCGGCGCCCGAACGATCGCTCGCCGGCGGCATCGCCTTGGTATCGGAATTCACAAAACCATCCAGTCCCATCGTTGCCGGGCCAAGCATAATCCAAGCCCGGCATTTTGTGGAGGCATGCATCAATATTGGCGCCGGGCGCGTCTTAATGATGGCACAATTTGATGATTTAAGGCTTCAAACCAGCCGGGATTCACTTTAAGAGAATGATTAGGGATAAGATTTGCCACGGCCAGGAACAGGGATGCAGGCGCATGCGAAATAAAATCTTAAGTCTGCCGGTCGGGGTGGCGCTGGTTTTGCTGTATTCCGCCGGCGCGTTGCTGGTCACGCCCAGCCCCGCCGCCGCCCAAGACCGGGTTCAACTGCAGGTGTTCATGTTGAAGCTACCGACCGGGCGCGGCAAGCAAACCAAGCATACGCCGATCACGGTCTATATCGATACCGATGACCCTAAAGATTCGCGCTATGTCTGCGCCATTGCGCCGCGCATCATCAATTCGGTGTTTTCGCGGCTGCGCAAGATGAAGCTGCGATTGGATAAAAACGGCTCCCTCGATATGGTGCGCATCACCGATACTCTGCGCCCGGTGGTCAAGCGCGCGGTCAAGCGCGACATCGTCCGCGGCGTCGAGGCGCAACAGCGAACGCCCAAGGTAAGCGCCGCCGGCGCCCGCCTGTTCACGCGTACCGGCTGCATCGGCGTCGGCGACGAAAAATAATAACGCGATGCCCTTCGCCCAAATTGGCGATCTTCGCATCTATCATGAACCGCTCTAGGCCCGAATTTGCTTTATATCAGCGGAACGGCCGGCGATTTGCGCAACCGGGGGAACATGTTCACCTCGCCCCTGGCCGGGCATTTTACCATTTTGGGCTTCGATCAACGGGGCCGCGGGCAGACCGGCAAGCCGCCCGGCCCCTATTCGATGGCCGATTACGCAAACGACGCGGCCGGGCTGATCGATTTCGTCGGTTGGCAAAAATGCCACGTCATCGGCATGCCGTTCGGCGGCATGGTGGCGCAGGAATTGGCGCTCGGTCATCGCCGCAAAGTTGAGCGCTTGGTGCTCGGCTGCACGGCGTCCGGCGGCGCAGGCGGCGCATCCTATCCGTTACACGAATTGGAAGACTTGCCGCCCGAGGAACAGGTGCGGCGCGCCATTCAGCGCACCGACAGGCGCCGGGATGACGCCTGGGCCAAGGCCAATCCAGATCAGTATGTGAAGCTGTTCCAGGATCAACTGGCGGCCATGGCGCGCGGCGCCGATGATCCGTTGCGTAGCCGAGGCGCCCACGAACAATTGGCGGCGCGGGGCCGGCATGACACGTGCGACCGGTTGCCTCGGTTGGATATTCCGGTGCTGGTTTGCGGCGGTAAATATGATGGCCAGGCGGAGCCGGCGGTGGTCGAGAATCTGGCCGCCCGCATTCCCGGCGCCGAGCTGGAATTTTTCGAGGGCGGCCATAGGTTCGCCGTTCAGGACCCGGCGGCCCATGAACGCATGATCCAATTTCTGCTGGCCGGGCCCGCCGATTGAGCCATTAACAGAGCCGCCAAAA
This sequence comes from Alphaproteobacteria bacterium, assembly GCA_963582805.1. GTDB lineage: Bacteria > Pseudomonadota > Alphaproteobacteria > Rhodospirillales > UBA2165. Next base: position 8,394 of record CAUZTZ010000058.1, on the reverse strand, counting down.
TCTAACGGGACTTCCAATCCTCCACCCACAGCGTCGTGGTGCCGAGATGGCCGGTCGGCGTGACGCCGCTCAGCCATTTCGGAAGTATGTAGGCGTTGGCCCGGAAATAGAGCGGAATGACCGGCAACTCGCCCGCGTAGATGCGCTGGAAGCGGTGCCACAATTGCCGCCGCTTGTCCCGGTCCAGCTCCACCTCGATACGCTCGATCAGGCTGTCCATCTCGGCGTTGTTAAAGCCGGTATAATTCTGCCCGCCCCAATTGTTGGATTTGGCCGGTATGTGCTTGGAATGCAGCGTCGAGCGCGGCACGCTTTCGGGCGCTGAGATCCAGGCAAACATGGCGAAGGAGGTAAATTTGCGGCGGGTGACGGTTTGTCCGAAAAACACCCGGGCCGGCTGGTTGCGGATGCGCACGTCGATGCCGGCCTGCTTCCACTGGCTTTGCAAAACCTGCTCGACCAATTCCCTTGTGCGGTTGCCCGCCGTGGTCATGATTTCGAAGGACAGCTTTTCGCCGGCCTTGTTATGGCGGATGCCGCGCCGCTTCACCGACCAGCCGGCCGCATCCAAAAGCCGCGCCGCTTTTTTGGGATCGAACCCATAGATCGGGATATCGGTTGTATAGATCCAATCCAACGGGTTGATATTGGTATGGGCGACAGGCTGGCGGCCTTCGAACAATTGCTTGGAAATCGCTTCGCGGTCGATAGCGTGGATCAAGGCCTGGCGCACGCGCCGGTCTTTGAGAACCGGGTTGTCGAGATTGAGATCGATATGCTCGTAAATCAGGCCCGGCTTATAGGTGATGTTGAATTTGCGGCCATGGCGCTTGTCGAAGGCCAGCGCCTGATCGATGGTGATGCCGAGATCGCCCGATATCATGTCGATAGAGCCGGACAAAAGGTTCGATTCCAAGGCCGCCGTGTTGCCGATGACGCGGACGACAATTTGTTTGAAGCTCGGCTTTTTGCCCCACCAGGATGGGTTCGGGCGCAAGACCACATGCGCGCCGGGGCTGACCTCGGTCACCAGGTAGGGCCCGAAATAAAGACCCTTGTTGGTGATGTCGGTGACGTAAAGGGTGCGGTTTTTGTATTCGGCCGGGTTGGCGTCGAACACTTTTTCTTCCAGATGGGCGGGCAGGATATCGAAGCCGCTGATCGAATTGTAATCGAAAAACACCTTGTCGTAGTGAAGGGTGAAGGTCTTTGCGTCATCGGCATCGACTTTGTAGACGCGGCGATAGAATTCGAGCCCTGAAAACCCGCTCAAGGCATGCCGCCCGGCGCGCCAGGTAAAGACAACGTCGCGGCTGGAGACCGGCGTGCCGTCTCCCCATTTGGCGTGGGCGCGCAGCCGATAGGTAACCGCGATGCCTTGTTTCCCGTCCGGCGTTGTTTCCAGCTTGGCCAGGCCGTTCTCCAAGGTCGGCAAGGTCTCGCACAGCATGCAGCCCAAATCCCACTTGGCGCCGTGCATGGTCAACGGCCTTCGGGTCATGCCCAGGATGTAACTTTTGGCGAGCATGGAATCGATGTTGGGATGAAAGGTGGAGGGGAACTGGGTGATGCCGATGCTCAGCGTGTCTTTGGCCGCCGCGCCAAGCGCCGGCAGCGTCATCGCAATCGCCAGGATAATGAATTTCAATAATTTCAACGTCAAGCCTCCGGGCTTTGAAACACTACGTCTCCAGGCTTTGAAATGTAGCCTCCGGCCCGCCATTCGGCAATCGGTGCGGCCATCCCGGCGAAGATACTCACATCAAATTGAGTGGAGGCAGGTGGCGCATTAGGCCTATGGTCCAGGGTGAAATTATTTACGGCGGGAGATAGCGGCATGAAACACATCGTCCTCACCAGCATGGTTGCGGGTTTGGGTTTGGCCATGAGCGTGGCTTCCGGTCCGGCCCTTGCCGCCGACAGCGACACGTTCACTGCCAAGCCGGCGGTCGTCAGCGACTTCGGCGCCGGCAAAAAAGCCATCGACGCCAAAGAATTCACCAAGGCCATCCGCCTGTTCGCCAAGGTGGTCAAAAAGGACGCCAAGAACGCCGATGCCTATAACTATCTCGGCTTTGCTTACCGCAATACCGGCAAGCTGAAACTGGCGATGGTCTCCTACCGCCAAGCGCTTAGCATCAATCCGGGGCACAAGGGCGCTCTCGAATATCAGGGCGAGATGTTTTTAAAATTGAACCGGATCGAGGACGCCAAGGCCAATTTCCGGCGCCTGCAAAAGGCCTGTCCGTCCGGTTGCGAGGAATTGGCCGACCTGAAACACGATATCGCCGGCTATATCGCGGCGCGCGGCCCCAAAGCGGTAGCTAAACCCGGCTTGTAGAGCGGCGCCGATCCGCTGTCAGTCCGCCGCCGCCTTGCCGCCATTGGCGGCTGACCAGGCGACCGGGTCGGCCAGGAATTTCCGCACCCCGGCAATCTCATCCTCGGAAAAATATTTGCCGGCCTCGGCGGCGGCGAGAACGTCGTGCCAATCGGCAAGATAGTGCATGGTTGTTCCGGCTTTTTTCATCGCCGCCTCGGCGCCCGGAAAGGCGCGGTAATAGAACACCACGAAGATATCGGTAACGACGCCGCCGCCAAGGCGCAGCGCGTCAATAAAGTTGATCTTGCTGCCGCCGTCGGTGGCCAGATCTTCCACCAGCAGAACCCGCTTGCCGTCCTCCAGATCGCCTTCGATCTGGGCGTTGCGGCCGAACCCCTTGGGCTGTTTGCGCACATAAAGCATGGGCCGGTCCAAAGATTCGGAAATCCAGGCGGCATAGGGGATACCGGCAGTTTCACCGCCGGCCACAAGATCGATGGCGGCGGCGCCGACATCACGGGCGATCAATTCGACGCCAAGCTCGATTACCCGGCGGCGTTGCGCAAGGTATGCGATTAGTTTGCGGCAATCGATATAGACCGGGCTGGCCCAGCCGGCGGTCAGGATATAGGGCTCCGACGGGCGGAAATTGACGGCCCCGATTTCGATCAAAATCTTGGCCGCCTCTTCACCGGCGGTGCGCCTCAAAACCGATGTGCTTTCATTTACCATTTGTTACCTCGCTGCATGCAACCTTAAGCCAATTGTTTAAGTGAGATTCGGGACCATGACAATTCTCTTGGCCCCGGATATCCGAACTGGTGAGTGAACGCGTGAACCAGCTATCAAGACCCAACCAAGGTCTGGCCGAACGGGCTGCGTATCATCTTGGCGCCGGGCGTTTGTCCGAGGCCGAGAGCGGCTGCCGCCGCATCCTCGCCGAACGCCCGGACGATGGGGCCGCGCTGCGCATGCTCGGCGTCATCGCCTACCGGTCCGGCAAGACCGGTGCGGCACGCCGCCTGATCGAAAAAGCGATTGCCAAAAATCCCCTGGACGGGGAGGCGCAAAATGCCTTAGGCCAGGTGCTCATGCAGATCGGCGAGGGCGGCGCGGCCATAAGCGCTTTTGAGGCGGCGCTTTCCATAACGCCGCGTAATCTCGGCGCGGTTTTAAACTTGAGCGCTTTAAAGCGCCTCGGCGGCGATAGCGATGGCGCGCTCGAGATTTTGCTGCCGGCCTTGGCAGGCGACAGCGCCAACCCGGACATTCTGAACGAGATCGGCATTAGCCATCTGCACGCCGGGCGCGCTCAGGCCGCCGCCGAATGGCTGGCGCGGGCCGTCCGCCTGGCGCCGGCCTCGGCCATATACCACAACCATCTGGCGCTGGCCCTGGAGGGCGCCGGCGAGCCCGAAGCGGCCATCTCAGAATATGACCGGGCTCTCGAAATTGATCCCAACCATTCCGAGGCCGGCTGGAACCGGACGGTGGCGCTGATGGCCCTCGGCCGTTACAGCGAAGGTCTCAAGGGCTGGCACCTTCGCCGCGGCCACCGAAGCTACCGGGCGCGGCGCATCCAGCTGCCCGAATGGGACGGCAAAAAACTGGATGCCGGGCGCCTGTTGGTTCATGCCGAACAAGGCCTCGGCGATCAAATATTGTACGCCGCGTTGTTGCCGCTGATCGCCGCCAGGGCGCCGGCGCTGACCTTGGAGACCGAGCCCCGGCTGGTGCCCCTGTTCGCCCGTTCCTTCCCCGATGCCGAGGTGATCGCGGCCGCCGCCTCGCCGGGGCCGGAGGTTACCAGCTCAGGCACGGTGGCCCGCCATTCGATCGTTGATCTGGCGCACGAATTGGCGGGAGCCGCGGCAACGACGCTGCCGGCAGCGGGCTATTTAAAGCCCGATGGGTTGCGCCGCGATGAATTCCGCACCCGCCTGCAAGCCTTTGGCCCGCCCCCCTATGTGGGCATATCGTGGCGTAGCGGCGCCGCTGGCAATGGCGAGCCCAAATCCATCGATCTGCACCGCTGGCGCAAAATTCTGCTGCAAGGTCCGGCGACGTTCGTCAATTTGCAATATGGCGATACCGATGGGGACCTCAAAAAAGCCGAGCGCTTGACCGGCGCGCGCATTTACAGCGATGCGGACCTGGATCGGCGCGACGACCTGGATGGCTTGGCGGCGCTGATCGGCGCCCTCGATCAGGTCATTACCACGTCCAACATCACGCCGATGATTGCCGGCGCCGTTGGCGTGCCTTGCTGGATCATGCTGCGCAAATCGCCGTTCTGGTATTGGGGATTGGCCGGCGATCAGGCGCCATTTTTTGCCTCGGTGACCTGTTACCGGCAAGAGGCCGCCGGCGAATGGGACGGCGTTATCGAGCGGGTGGCGCAGGATTTTCGCCGCGCCCTGAACCGCTGACCGGCGAGGCGAACATGCAGCCGCAAATAAACATATTGCGCAATCCCAGCGCACCGCCGGCGGCGGCGAATTCGGTCGATAGCTTGCTGGCGCGCGCCATGTCGCTGCATCAATCGGGTGCCTTCGATGCGGCTGAAAAAGCGTACCGGCGCGCCTTGAAACGGGCGCCCGAGCGGGCCGACATCCTGCATCTGACCGGATTGGCGGCGCATCAGTCGGGGCGCAATCTGGACGCCGTCAAGCTGATCCGCCGGGCCATCAGGCGGGCGCCGAGGGACGTCTCCTACCGGGTCAATCAGGCCATAGTCTTGAATTCGCTTGGCCGCTGGCGGGAAGCGGAGAAGGCCGCGCGGGCAGCGCTCAAACTGCAACCGGGCCATGGCGAGGCCAATAACAATCTGGGCTGCGCCCTGGCCGGGCTGGGCCGGACCGAGGCGGCCCGGGCGGCGTACCTGGCCGCCATCGAAACCGACGGCGGCAATGCGGCGGCTTATAATAATCTCGGCCTTCTTTATATGAAGGCAGGCAACGCCGCCGAGGCCGCCGAATGTTTTCAGAGCGCCATCAAAATCGATCCCAAGTTCACCCTGGCGCTCACCAATCTGGCGACGGTGTGTTTGCGTGCCGGCCGGCTTGATGAGGCCGAACAGGCGTGCCGCCAAGCGCTGGCCGTCCAGCCGGATCTTGTTGCTGCCTTGCATAGCCTGGCCACGGTGAAGTGGGCCAGGGGCGCGCGCGCCGAAGCGGAAGCGTTGTTCGAAAAAGTGCTCGGCCTTGATCCCGGCCACCAATTGGCGCGCATAAATCTGGGCTCGGTTAAGTCGGCGGAAGGCAAATATGCAGAGGCCGAAGCGCATTTCCGGGGCGCCCTTATCCGCTCTCCCAAAAACGGCGAGGCGCATTTAAACCTTGGGTTCTGTCTGGCTGATCAGGGCAATCTGGATGAGGCTTTGCAATGTTTCCGGGCCACGATTGGCCTCGATCCCCGCAACATCGAAGCCTATTACGCGCTCGCCACATCGAGCCAGCCGCACATCGATGCGGCGGGCCGTGCCCATATCGAAGCCCTCGCCCGGACCATGGGCTTGAGTTTGGACGCCCAAGTTAAACTGCAATTCGTATTGGCGGCGATGGCGTTTGGCGACAACGACAACGCCTTGGGGTTTCATTATTGCCGGCAGGGAAACAAGATCAGACAGATCCTGCTCACCGATGATGGCCAGACATTCGATGCCGCCGGCCACGCCGCCCATCTGGACGCCATGGCGCAAACTTTTTCAGGCTCGTTTTTGGACGCCAGGTCTGGTTGGGGCGATGCGGATGCAAGGCCCATATTTATCGTCGGCATGCCGCGCTCGGGCACCACGCTGGCCGAACGTATCATCGCCGCCCATCCCGGCGTTCGAGGTCTTGGCGAGCGCAGCGACATTCCCTTGATGATGCAGCGGGCGGCGGAGATTGGCGGCGAAGATTCCGGCTTTCTTGATGGGATTTCCGCGTTGAGCCGGGATCAGTTGCAGGGTCTGGCCGGCGGTTACGTGAACACGGTTTCAGAACTGGCGCCGGCGGGCATCATTGCCGACAAGATGCCCTTTAATTTCATCAATATCGGCTTCATCCATTTGCTGTTTCCGGGTGCCCGCTTCATCCATTGCCGCCGGGATTCTCTGGATGTGGGCTTGTCGTGTTACCTCACCAATTTCGTGCAGCCCCATCCCTGGAGCTGTGATCTCGGCCATATCGGACATTATATCAAGGCCCACGACCGGCTCATGGATCATTGGCGTTCGGTCTTGCCGGCCCCGATATTCGATTGGAACTATGAAACCGTGGTCGCCGATTGGGAAGCCGAAGTGCGGCGGCTGATCGACTATCTGGGCCTCGATTGGGACCCGGCGTGTCTCCAATTCCATAGGGTTGGGGGCGCCGTTCAAAGCGCATCCAAATGGCAGGTGCGAAGCCCGGTCACCAGCGCCCGGGTAGGCCGCTGGCGGAACTTCGGCGGTGAGCTTTCGCCATTGATAGACGCGCTCGGCGCGGATATTTAAGAGCCCGGCGCCAGGCCTAAGGCGGCGCGCATGCGCCCGATGCGGCGGCGCCAGTCCTCATGCCAGCAGCAGGTATGGCTGTAGCCGTCGATGATCTTGAAATGGGCTGCGGCGGATAAATTTGCGGATTTGAGGAAGCTCAGTCCGATCGACGGCGCGACAATTTCATCGTCGCTACCGGCCAGATGCAGCTGCGGGATATGGCGGATGGCGGCGGCGATGGTGGCCGGGTTGCGCGATAATTTCATCGGCGATACGCCAAGGGACCGGGTCCATAGATCGGTATCCAGGTTCGCCGCGATGGTGATCAAGCGCCCGACATCGCCGCGCCTGGCGGCCACCAGCGCCGCCGCGCTGCCACCGCCCGAATACCCCACCAGCTCCACGGATTTGGATTGCAGTGCCGCCTTGGCGCTATCGATGGCCGCCGAGAGTGCGCCGATGACTTCCGCCGAAAAGCGCGCCGTTGTCCAGTAGCGGGGATTGCAGGGCGGCTTCGATGCCAGCTTTGCATATTGGCAGGGCCGCGCCAGGTACAAAATATTGGGCGCCGGATCGGCCAGCGCCAAACGCAGCCCAACGGGGCGCCGGGGCGTCGGATCGGGCGATGCCACGTTGCGAGTGAGGAAGGCATGGCCATCGCCTTCGATATAGACGGTCAGGGCCGCGCCCGAGTTTGCGCCCCGCGCCAGGGTAAAGATTTCGAACGGTTCGGCCTTGGTTATCTGGCTCCGCCAATTCTGCCCGGCGGCCTGTTTCAAAAGATTGTCCCGGTTGCCGCCGGGATCGAATAGGGAACAGCCCGATAGCAGTACCGCCGCGGCGGTTACAAACAAAAAGGCCGGGCAAAGCGCCCGGCCTTTCCGCGCGAAATTTAATCGCACTAGAAGTTGATACCGAACCGCATGGTGCCGTTACCGGACGCCGATCTCACGTCGTCGCTTGCGGTGGCGCTGCCTTCGAGGTTGAAGAACACGCCACTGGTAATCGAGATGTTCAGCCCGGCATTGACGCCAAACGTATTCCGGCCATCGTAGGTTCCGCCGGAATCGTTGTAGTCGTAGCTGTAGGTGCCGCCGAGATATGGCTGCACCGAGCCGCCGTTATAGCCGATGCGGAGGCCGACATTGCCGCTGCCGACCGTAACTTTTTGCGAAGCTTCGGTGGTCGTGTCGCTTTCGGTATAGGCATCCTGTTTTTCCTCGATATAGGATGTGCCCATGCGGAAGCCCAGCAAGACATTGCTGACATCGTAATCGACAACCAAGTTGAGCGAGCCGAAGTACCGGTTGGAATCGGTGCTGCCGGTGACCTTGGTGCTGGTCAGCGGATCCAGCCGATCCAGGTCATATTCGAGCCTGGAATAGCCGCCAACCAAATCAAGGCTGACATGATCGTCAATGCCGATCGAGACGTACGGGGTTACCGTGTAACCTTTGCCGTCTACATTGCCGCGGTTAAACTCGGTATCGGTGTCGGATGAGTTATGGTCGAAAGTGGTGTTTGGCTTTTGAATCAAGCGGCGACCAGATCGACGTCAGTTACCTCGACACCGTCTTTGAACTTTACTCCGGTTATCACCTTGGTCAAGTAA
>CAUZTZ010000057.1:0-16239 GCA_963582805.1 Alphaproteobacteria bacterium | reverse complement strand
GAAAAATTTTAAAAACCAGAAATCTTGGACCGCAGTATAACCCAATTTTATAGACCCTGTAGAGGAAAGCGGCGCTCAAGCACCGCGGCGCAGTTTATAGCGCTGAATTTTCCCGGTCGCGGTTTTCGGCAAGGCATCGACAATATGCACCCAGCGCGGATATTTGTAGTGGGCGAGGCCCGCCTTGCAATGCTCGGTCAGGATTTCCACCAGCCCATCTTCGCTTATGGATTGATCGCCGAGGATCACATGGGCTTCGGGCTTGATCATGCCGTCGCTGTCTTCGCGGGCGACCACGGCGGCTTCCAAAACCGAAGGGTGCTCCACCAGGCGCGCCTCGATCTCGGCCGGTGAGCACCAGATGCCACCGACCTTCATCATGTCGTCGCTGCGCCCACAATAGATGTAGCGGCCATTTTCGTCCTGGAACATCATGTCGCCGGTATTGAGCCAGCCGTCCTGAATGGTTTGGGCCGTCTTTTCCGGGTTCTTCCAGTAATAACGGACCACCGATTGCCCCCGGCATTTGAGGACGCCGACCTCGCCTTGCCTGACCGGCGCACCGTCATCGCCGGCCAGCATCACCTCGAAGCCCGGCACCACGCGCCCGGCGCCGCCGGCGGCATGGTCCGATGGGGTGTTTGAAATAAAAATATGATGCACTTCGGTGGAGCCGATACCGTCCAGGATCGGCGTGCCGGTTTGCGCCAGCCAGGCCTCGTACAAAGCCGGCGGCAATGGCTCGCCGGCCGAGGCGGCAATGCGGATCGACGAAAGATCCGGCTGCTCGATCTTCATGGCGGCCAATTGGCGCGCATAGAGGGTCGGCACGCCGAAATAGACCGTTGGCCGGAAATGCTCGATCACTTCAAATGTCATCTCCGGCGTCGGCAGTTTGTCGCTCAAGACCGATGTCGCGCCGAGCCAGAGCGGAAACAGCATGGCGTTGCCGAAGCCGTAGGAAAAAAACAATTTGGCGGCGGAGAAGATGACATCGGTTTCATCCATGCCCATGGCCCCGGCGGCATAGAGCTCGGCGACGATGACCGAGTCTTTATGGGCATGGACGACGCCCTTAGGGTTGCCGGTGGAGCCCGATGAATAAAGCCACAAACAATCATCGTCTGGGCTGGATCGGTGCGCCGCCAGATCGGGCGCCGCGGCGTTCATCATTTCAGCAATCGAGTCCGCACCGGTGGCCGGGGTCACATGCGCCGGGCGCGGGCTGGACATCGCGGCGGCGCTTTCCACGGCAGCGGCGTATTCGGGCGAATAGACAATGGCCGCGCATTCCGAATCCTCGATCATGAATTGGTAGTCATGATCGGTAAGAAGTGTATTCAAGGCCACCGGGATGATGCCGGCCTTGATGGCGCCCCATATCAGATAGAGGAATTCCGGGCAGTCCTTGACCACCAAAGCCAAGCGCGCGCCGGGCGCGATCCCCAGCGCCAAAAGCGCGTTGCCGCAGCGATTGACGCGCTCGGCCAATTGGCCATAGGTAACGGTCTCATCGATGGTGCGGATGGCGGCCTTGGCGGCGCGCCCTTCGTCTGGATGGCGGTCGATAAACACCGACGCGCAATTGAATTGCCCCGCAAACCGGAATGTTGCCGGCAGGTTTGAGCGATCGACCGTGACCCAATCTTCAAGCAAAGGCATCCTCCGGGGCGCGTTGTTCGGGCAACCTGGCGTTCGTGGATCACCCTTAGGTTGCTGGCGGGTATGATCTCTATCAAATGAATTGAGGTCAAGTTGCGTTGCGGATGGAACGCCGCCGTTTTGGGACTTCTCCCGTCAGAAAAAATACCCCATACTATGGGCAGAAGAGGAATAACCGGGCCGCCCATCGCTGGCGTTTCGTTCAATGCGTTCAGGCAACTAATCTATGTACAGGGAGACGTTCCAATGATTATCGATGCACATTCCCATATCAGCGCACCAGTCGATTTGGCGGCCTACAAGGCCGGGCTGCTGGCATCCAGAGGCAGCCACGGCAGGGGCGGGGTGAAAATCTCCGACGAAGCCATGATGGTTGCGCTAAAGGGCGAAATGGCCGGCGCCAGCTTTGGGCTCGGCCATCTGCCTTACATGGATTTGCTGCATCACGACATGCACGCCATCTCGCCGCGCCCGTTCCAGATGATGCATTCGGAAAAGCCGAGCATCATCGTGCAATGGTTCCACGAGGAAGTGAACAACGCCATCCACCAGCAGACCGTGATGCTGCCCGATCATTTCTTCGGCGTTGCCGGCCTGCCGCAGCCTTGCGGCGAGCCCCTCGACATGGCCATTGCCGAGTTGGAGCGGTGCGTGAACGAGCTGGGCATGCGCGGCGCCCTGATCAACCCCGATCCGTTTGAGAATAACGGCACCAAGGCGCCGCCCATGGGCGACCGTTATTGGTATCCTTTGTACGAAAAGCTGTGCGAGCTGGACGTGCCCGGCCATATCCACGGCGTCGGCTCTCGTGCCGTCGAGCGCGAACCCTATACGCTGCATTTCATCAACGAGGAAACCACGGCGGTCTTCGGGCTTTGCAATTCGGACGTCTATAAGGATTTTCCGGACCTCAAAATAATTGTCAGCCACGGCGGCGGCGCCATGCCCTATCAGGTCGGCCGCTTCGAAGCGCCGACATTACGCGCCAAGGCCCGCAATCCCGAAGTGCTGCTGTTCTCGGAACGTATGCAAAAACTTTACTACGACACCACGCTCTATACCCAAAAGGCGGTCGAGCTTTTGATCGACGTGGTCGGTGTCGATCAATGTCTGCTGGGTTCCGAATGCCCGGGCACCGGTTCCGTCGATAACCCGGCCACCGGGCGCAAGCATGACGACGTGGTCTCCCACATCAACGAAATCGACTGGCTGTCGGACGAAGACCGGGACAAGCTGTTCTACAAGAACGCCATCAAAGTGTTCGGCTTGAAGAACGTGGAATCCCGCCTCGACAAGGCCGCCGAATAACGCCTTTGGCGGATCGGTCCTTCCTCGAAAACCTGGGCGCGCGGCTCCGCTCACAGGGCGTGGTCCGCGTCATGCGCCACGGCGCCTATGCGCGCTTCATCACCTCGTCCTGGGTCTACACTATCGGCTTTTGGATGCAGCGCATCGGCATCGGCTGGCTGACTTGGGAGCTGACCCATTCGGGCGCCTGGCTGGGCGCGGTGGCCATGGCCTATGCCTTGCCGGCCATCCTGCTGACGCCGTTCGCCGGCGCCATTGCCGATCGCATGGACCGGGTGCGCCTGTTGCGCCGCTCCCAAGGCCTCCAATTCCTGACCGGGCTTGTGCTCGCCGGCTTTACCCTGGCGGACCTGGCCGGGGTTGGGCTGATTATCGGGATTGCCTTCATCCTCGGCATTTTGGAATCCATGGCGACGCCGGCGCGCATGACCATCGCCCCCAATCTGGTGCCGAAAGAAGATTTGTCGGGGGCCATCGGGCTCAACGCGGTGTCGTTCAACTCGGCCACTTTCATCGGCCCGGCGATCGCTGGCGCTGCCATCGCCGGCATTGGTATCGGCTGGACATTCGCGATCTCGGCGGCGGCGTTCGTGCCCCATTATCTGGTATTGCGGCGGACCACGCTGCACACCGATGAACATATGGGCCGCGCCGCGCAAAGCCTGATTGCCGATATCATCGAAGCGGTGCGCTACCTGGCGCTGCACCGGGGCATCGCGCCGGTGCTGGCGGCGGCCATGGTGGGCTCGCTCTTCGTCCGCCATTTGCCGGAACTGATGCCCGGCTTTGCCGGCGACGTGTTCAGCCTCGGTGCCGAAGGGCTGGGCGCGCTGATGTCGGCGTTCGGCGCCGGCGGCATGCTGGGCTCACTCTGGATGGCCAACCGCAACCGGGTGCAAGGCACCACCTTGATATTTTTTGTAGGCCTCATGGGCAATGCGCTGTTCGTGTTTGCGTTCGCCGCGACCGATATATTCTGGGTCGGCATCGCGTCCCTGGCGATGTTCGGGTTTTCCATGTCCACGTCCGGCAACGGCAGCCAGATTTTGATCCAGACAGCGGTCGCCGGATCCTTGCGCGCCCGCGCCATGAGCCTTTACAGCCTGACTTTTCGGGGCGGGCCGGCCATCGGCGCGCTGGTATTCGGCGGCCTGTCCACCAGCTTCGGCTTGCAGGCGCCGGTGATGGTCGGCGCCGTGATCTGTTTTGTGATTGCGGCGGCGATCATGGTGCGCCGCCGGGCCGAGGTGAAATCGCTGATGGAAAATAAAATCAGTAATTCTTGACCACGTCGGCGCGGCCATCGGATTTGTTTTTCACCACCAGATTATAGCTGCGATTGAAATGGCGCCCGGAGGCTTCATCGAACACCGCTTTCCACCAGGCGGGCGGCTTCAAGGTTATATGCGCGTTCTCGCCATTGGGCAGATGTTTCTTGGCCGGATAGGTGGCCACCGTGCAAAAGACGAAGCGCTCGGAAAGCCCAAAAATCTCGCCGACGATCCAGGTTATGTCCTCTTCCGGGCAATGCTCCAGCACATCGGTGCAGATCACCAGATCGAACTTGCCGGTGGGCAGCGCCGAATTGGGCGCATAGGCCGGATCAAAAAGGGTGATCGCATCGACCCCCCAGATGGCTTGCAGGCCGGTCACCGGCTCGCCGCCCCGCTTGCCTTTCCAATTGTCATAGCCCTGCGCCTTGCCGCTGCCGTAATCGAGCACCGTTTGGATGGCGAAGTCGGCAACGAGCTGGGCGATGGTCACCACATGGCCGACCAGGGATTGGCCGTCGAAAGTCTGCTCGGCGGGGATATCGTGCAACTTGTCGCCCTCCACATGCAGGGTCTGATAAAGGCCAATCAATTCCCGGTAGCGGGGCGAGGGGTTAAAGCGGTTGAATTGCGGCATCTAAAAAATTCCGGCCTGTTTCTGCATGAAGCGCACATATTTTATGATCGATGACACCATGCCCCGGCGCACCCGTTTGATCGCCGGCATGTTGCCGAACTTCCAGTGATGGCGGCGGACGCCCCGCTGCACGGCCATATGAAAGGCGCCGTTGGCGTGATGGCTGGGATGATAAATCCGGTGCAGGAACGGCGGGCCCTGATTGGTGCCTTTCATCGAAACCCCATGGCAGGATGCGCAATGGCGATCATACAGCTTTTTGCCGATGCCGATGCCCGATAGATTGGGCATGACCGGTTTGATCTCGTGGTTGGTGGCCATCGCCGAGGCGCTGAAGAATAGTAATAAACCTGCCAGCAAAAACATCCGTTTCATGGTGCGCTCTTAGCCCCTCTGCCTACATGCGCGAAAATACCCGGCGCGTGTTGTCTTCGAATATGGCCTGCTTGTCGGCGTCGGACAATGTGACGGAGCTATCGATATAGCGTTTTGTGTCGTCGAAGTTGAAGCCGGTTTCCGGATCGATGCCGCGCACCGCGCCCACCATCTCGGACGCAAACAGGATATTCTTGATCGGAATAACCTTGGTCAGCAGATCGATGCCCGGCTGGTGATAGACGCAGGTATCGAAATAGACATTGTTCATCAGATGGCCATCCAGCAGCTTGTCCATGGCCTGGGCGAGGCCACGGTAGCGGCCCCAATGATAGGGCACGGCGCCGCCGCCATGGGGAATGATGAATTTCAGCTCCGGAAATTCCTTGAACAAATCGCTTTCCACCAATTGCATGAATACCGTTGTGTCGGCACAGATGTAGTGCGATCCGGTGAAGTGGAAGTTGGGATTGCACGAGCGGGTCACATGGATCATGGCGGGCACATCCAGCTCGCACATTTTCTCATAGACCGGGTACCACCATTTATCGAACATGGGCGGATCGGTCCAATAGCCCCCCGACGGGTCCGGGTTGAGGTTGCAGCCGATAAAGCCAAGCTCGTTCACCATGCGCTCTAATTCGGGGATGCAGTTGCGTGGCTCGACGCCCGGCGATTGCGGCAACTGGCCGACGCCGACGAAATTATCGGGATAAAGCTGAACCGCCCGGTGGATCATGTCGTTGGAGATCATGGACCAAAGCTCGGAAACGCTCGCATCGCCCTCATGGTGGCCCATGGCCGAGGCGCGCGGCGAAAAGATGGTGAGGTCGGTGCCGCGCTCAGCCTGCAATTTCAGTTGCGCGCCTTCAAGGGATTCGCGCACCTGATCGTCAGAAATCTGAAGCTGCATTTTATCCGGGCTGGGCAGGCTGGTATCGTTATAGGCCTTCATTTGGCTGTCGCGCCAATCCCAGAGGGCGTCGGGGGCCGTCGTGAAATGGCCGTGGCAATCTATTATCATAAAGAAATTCCTATGTTTAATCTCAATTCCGGCCCACCAATTCGCGCCCTTTATCGAGCCCGGGGGTCTTGCGTTCCGGGCCGGACATGATGAAGCGGAAGCCCATTTCGACGATCCAGTCCATGTTGTTCGCATTGGCGTGGGGGTGGCCGACGGCGACGTCGTTTTGCTTGCAGATGCGTACGATCTCGGTGATCGCCTCGACCACAACGGGATGCTCGTACTGGCGCGGATAGCCCAGTTCCTGGCTTAGATCGCCCTCGCCGATGAGGATCACGCCGATGCCCGGCACCTGCTTCAAGATGTCGTCCAGGTTCTCCACGGCCGCCACATCTTCGCACATGAGGATCACTAGCACTTCGCCATCGGGGACCAGTGGCCAGACGTCGGCCTTGGCGTAATAATCGGAATCGCCGATGCCCCAGTAGCGGGCGCAGCGGCGGGGCGAATCGCCGCGAATGCCTTCGGGCTCGAAATGATCGGCGGTCTTGGGCCGCGGATAGCGGCAGGCGGCGACCGCGTTATAGGCTTGGCTGACGGTGCTGACATGCGGCCAGACGACGCCGTAAACGCCGATATCGAGGGCCTGTTTGGCGTGCCATTGGCTCATCTCGCCGCCGTTCGGGGGGATGCGGACGATGGGCGTGCAGTTGGGCGCCACCGAGCCCGACCCGGCGATGCGTTTCGGATCGAGCATATATTGCAAGCCGTCGCGTAGCCCAGTGATATCCCAGGGGTTATGCTCCATCTCAAAGACAACGCCGTCATACTTGCTGGCCGAATAATATTGGGCCGAGGCCATGTCGCAGGGCGAGAAGGAGGTAAAGGCCGTGCCGCCGTTTTCCAGGGCCGCGATGATGCCGTTCAGGCGCGGAATATCGTTCATGTCCTCCCCTTTTATGGGTTGTTTTGAATGGCCCCACATAACCATTTTGCCCCGCCCCAAAACAAGACTTTTTCGGGGGCGTTCCGAGGCCTAGAATAATGCAATGAAAACAGGGGAGAGTTGCGATGAAACTGGTTCTATTCAGCGTCGGAGGCGGCGCCATTACACCGGGCCTTTTGACGGCGCGTGGCGTGGTATCCATTAGCGAAGCCACCCAAGACGCCGCTGGTCCTACGCCCATGGACACCATGCGCGGCATCATTGATGGCTGGGACGATCTGCAAGGCACGCTCGCCGATTTGAACGCCCATGGCGCAGCGCAAAGCCTGGACGCGGTCAGGCTGCATCCGCCCTTGCCGCGCCCGGGCAAGATGCTGTGCTGCATCGGCAATTACTGGGAGCCTGCCGCCGCGCGCGCGGCCCGGCCTCTCAACATGTTCCTTAAAAACCCGGACGCCGTGATCGGCCCCGGCGACACGGTTGTCCTGCCCGAATTTACCGAGCCATGGATTTTTATGCACGAGGCCGAACTGGCTATCGTCATCAAGGGCCCGGCCAAGAATATTGCCAAGGAAGATTGGCGCGACGCGGTGTTCGGCTATACCGCGATGATCGATGTGACCGCCAGAGGCGAGGGCCGCTTTACCTGGCGGCGGGGCAGCTGGATGGGCAAATCTTTTGATACCTTCGGGCCCTTGGGTCCCTGCATCACCACCGCCGATGAAATACCCGATCCCAATAATGTGCACGTCACGCTCACCTGTTCGGGCGAATTGCGCCACGATTACAACACCAGCGATATGGAGCATCCGGTGCCGGTCTTGATCGAATACGCGACCATGATCATGACCATGCATTCCGGCGACACCATCGCCTGCGGCACCAACCACGAAGGCCTCGGCGCGCTGCAGGATGGCGATAACGCGGTCATCGAAATCGAAGGCATCGGTGCCATGGAAGTGCATGTGACCGATCCGTTGAAGCGCGAATGGGAGCGGGGCGTCTATATGGGCGAGAACTCCACCAACCGGGAAGCGGTCGCCATCGCCAAGGCCGCGGTCGAGGCGAAAGGTGATGGATAAACTCCCCAGCGGTGAGAGTTGGGCCGATGGCATCGACATCGCCGGCTATTGCGATTTCGGTGGCAAGCCGGCCTTCAAGCTGGCACTGCAAGAGGCGGCCGGGCGCTGGTATCTCTATGTGGCGCATCTCTGGCACCAGGGTTGGAGCGTCATCGATGTGACCGATCCCGGTAATGCCAAAGAGGTGCGTTTCCTCGAAGGCCCGGCCAACACCTGGACCATCCAGTTGCAGGTGGCGGGCGGCAAAATGATCACCGGGCTGGAACGCATCGCGCCGGGTTGGGGCGGCGACGCGGACGCGCCCTTTACCGAGGGCATCTGGATCTGGGATGTCTCGGACCCGGAAGACCCCAAACGCATCGGCGAATATTCCACAGGCGGCACCGGCACCCACCGTAATTATTATGACGGCGGCCGTTATGTGCACCTGACGGCGGGCATGCCGGGCTATAAGGGCAATATCTATGTGATCGTCGATATCGATGATCCGGCCAATCCCACCGAAGTATCCCGCTGGTGGGTGCCCGGCCAGCACGAGGACGATGGCGCCGAAGCGCCGCCCCACACATCTTTGCACGGCGGCGCCTATATTATCGGCGACCGGGCGTACCTTCCTTACGGCGGCTCCGGCGTCATTGTCCTCGATATTTCCGATGTGACCGCCCCGGAATTGGTCAGCCGCTTCTCGGTCTCGCCGCCTTATGTGTCTTTGTTCGGCATCCATACCGCCGTGCCGATCCCCAAACGCAAACTGATCGCCGCCAATTCCGAGGCGATCCGCGAAAACTGCGACGAGCCGCTCTGCTTCGCCGGGCTTATCGACATATCCGACGAAGCGTCGCCGAGGCTGGTCTCCACCTTGCCGTTGCCGGAGCCGCCGCCCGGTGCGCCTTATCGGAATTTCTGCGAGTTCGGCGGCCGTTTCGGGCCCCACAACCAGCATCAGGGGCAGGGGCATCCGAACCTGATGGAGGACGATAATCTTCTCTACATGACCGATTTCAATGCCGGGCTGCGCATCTTCGATATTTCCGATGCGTATTTGCCGAAAGAGGTGGCCTATTTCGTGCCGCCGGTGCCGGAGACAAGGCGCGGGCTGTTGCCCAAGACCATGACGCCCCAATCGGAAGACGTGGTCGTCGATGCCAGAGGCTATATCTATGTTTCCGACAAGAACCACGGCGTCTACATTTTGGATAGGAGTTGATATGGCTGATGGGGAAATCCACAAAGCGACATGCGCCTGCGGGCGCCTAACGGTGGAAGTCACGGGCGAGCCCGAGCGCATACCGATCTGCGGGTGTAATTTTTGCCGCAAGCGCACCGGCGCCGTCTATGGCACCGGCGCCTATTTCAATGTTAGCCAAGTAAACGCCATCAATGGCGATTCGACTGTGTTTAGGCGGGGATCAGATTCCGGGCGCTATATCGAAGGCAATTTCTGCCCTACCTGCGGCACGACGCTGTATTGGAAGGCCGAGCTTTGGCCAGAGCTTTTGGCCGTCGCCGTCGGTTGTTTTGATGATTACGCGATCCGCAAAGCCGACATCGCGGTTTACACCGAACATATCCAGGATTGGGCCACCTTCGATGCCGATATTCCAGCCCACAAGGGGCCGCGGCCGCAGTAGGCGCGCATCATGGCGCGCAAAGTGTTGGTGACTGGCGCCAGCGGCCATGTGGGCGGCGCCCTGGTCGCCGAATTGGTGGAAAACGGCTATGATGTGCGGGCCGCGGTGCGCGATCCGTTGGACCCATCCAAAACCGATGCACTCAAAAATTTGCAGGTGGAACTGGTCAAGGCCGACCTGTTCGACCCGGCGTCGCTGCATGCGGCCTGCGCCGGCATGGACGGCGTCTTCCAGGTGGCCGCCATCTATGATCTGGCGCCGAGAGATTCGGTCCAGGCGCGCATCATGACCGAAACCGGTGTCCTCGGCATGGCCAACGTCCTGACCGCCGCCAATTTGGCCGGCGTCGGTCGCCTTGTGCTGACCTCGTCGGTGGTGACCATCGCGCCAGTGGCGCCGGGCCTGTCAACCGCGACCGAAGATAGCTGGGTGAGCGATATTTCGGTCCCCTATATCGAGGAAAAAACCAGCGGCGAAAAGCACGCCTGGCAACTGTCGGGCGAGCTGGGTCTTGATATGGTCTCGGTGCTGCCCGGCGCCGTTACCGGGCCCGGCTTCAACCGCTCGACGCCGTCGGTGGATTTCATCGAAGCCTTCGCCAAGGGCTCTCTGCGCATGGGCGCCCCGGCCATTGATATCCCCTTCGTCGATGTGCGCGATGTGGCCGTCGCCCATCGGCTGGCCTTTGAAAAAGGCGAGGCGGGATCGCGCTATATCGCCATGAATCACGCCGCGTCCCTTTATGACATCGGCGTCGCCTTAAACCGGATCGATCCGAAAATCCCCAAGCCATTGATGAAGATGCCCGGCTTCATGACCGGCATGGTGCCATACATAGACACTATGATGGCGAAACTGTCGGGCTACCCGCACAGCTATACCAAGGCCCTGCACAATAGCTGGAAGGGCCGCGAGTGGCGGATTGACGATACCAAATCGCGCCGCGCCCTCGGCTACATTCCCGCCGTTGATCTGGAGCAAAGCCTGACCGGTACCCTCGAGCAGTTGCGCGCCAACGGCCGGATTTAGGAGCGGACATGGATGCCATAACCACCACAATCGCCGCCTACGCCACCGGCTTCGATACCGCCAGCCTCAGCGGAGAAACCGTGGCCAACATTATCGACCATATCGTCGACGGCATGGGCTGCGCTATCGCCGGTTACGCCGAGCAACCGGCGGTGATTGCGCGCAGCCTCGCCGCCGAGACGGCGGGCGTAACCGTTGGCGCATCGGTGATCGGCTCCCTGGCTTTAAGCGCCCCCGATCATGCCGCCTTCGCCAACGGGGTGATGATGCGCTGTCTGGATTACAACGACACCTTCAATGCGCTGACCGGCGGCCATCCCAGCGACCTGATCGCGGCGATCCTGACCGGCGCCGAGCTGGCCGGTGCCGATGGGCGCAAATTTATCGGCGCCGTTCATGTGGCCTACGAGGTGTTCGGCGCGCTCGCTGCCGTCATTCCCTTGCGCGACCTGGGCATCGATCAGGGCGTGATCCTCGCCGTCGCCGCCGCCGCCGCCGCCGGCATGGGCCATGTCATGGGTCTCGATCAGGCGACCACCGCCAACGCCATATCCCTGGGCGTCACATCCACGGTGCCGCTGCGGGCATCGCGCGCCGGGGCGCTGTCGGCGTGGAAGGGTTGCGCGACGCCGCACAGCATCATGAACGCGGTGTTCGTGACCCGGCTTGCAGCGCGCGGCATGGAAGCGCCGCCGAACCCATTTAGCGGCGAACAGGGCTTGTTCGAGCGTATCGGCGGGCCCTTCGATCTGGATCATCTGGGCAAGCCGCAGGATGGCCGCTCCGTGATCGAGCGGACGGCGATCAAGTTCCTGCCGGTGGAATGGTGCGCCCAGGCGCCGGTGGAATTGTTTTTGGAGCTCGGCAAACGCATGGATTGGCGTGATATCGAAGCCATCGAAGTGCTGGGCTACGAGTTCCTGTACAACGAGATCGGCGGCGGGCGTAACGACCACGATGAAAAATGGGACCCCAAGACCCGCGAGACCGCCGATCATAGCCTCGCCTATATCCTGGCGGTGACGTTGGTGGATGGCGCGGTCAGCCTCGAAAGTTTTGAAGCGGAGCGGGTAGGGGACCCGGCCCTTCGTCCCCTGATGCAGAAAATCAGCGTCGCGGTGGACCCGGCGGCCAAGGATCTAAAATCACCGCGCCAGCCGGTGCGTTTCACCATCCGTCTCAAAGGCGGTGAGACAATCGAAGAGGCATGCGAATACCCCTTCGGCCACCCCATGAACCCGGCGGCCTCCGAAATGGTGTCCGAAAAATTCATGACCCTGGCCGGGCGCAATGTGGACGGGGCTGCGGCGGCGGACATGCTGTCGATCCTGCGCGGGCTGGCGGGCGCGCCCGACCTCGCCCAACTTACCAATGCCATGCGCAATTTACCGGCGGAATGACGTTGCGCTCAGATGGTTTTCTGACTATCTAATCCTTGAATGACCGGGTGGATTTCAGGCAATTACGGAGCCGGAAAAACCGTAATAAACCGTAAGGAACCGTAAGGAACCGTAAGGAATGCTCATGAACCGGTATGGTCGAAAATCTAAAACATGTCGCACGAAGTTTTATTTAAGTTTCAACTATTAGAAGAACCAAGAAGTTATTGGCAGCGCGGGCCAGAAAATTTACTCTTCTGCCCGGGCGCGCCAAACAGGAGCTATATAAAATGCAGACCAAAATTCCATGCGTGTTGATGCGCGGCGGCACATCGAAAGGGCCGTTTTTCAATGCGGCGGACTTGCCCGATGATCCCCAATTGCGCGATCAGGTTTTGATCGCCGCCATGGGCTCGCCCGATGCGCGCCAGATCGATGGCGTCGGCGGCGCCAATCCGCTGACTTCCAAGGTGGCCATCGTCAAACCATCGGCGCGCGACGGGGTCGATCTGGACTATTTGTTCGTTCAGGTGGTGGTCGATGAGCCGCGCGCCTCGATCAAACAGAACTGCGGCAACATGCTGGCCGGCGTCGGCGCCTTTGCGGTCGAGCAAGGCATGATCGAGGCCAGGGGCGATGAAACCACGCTGACCGTGTTTATGGAAAACTCCGGCAGTTTGGCGGACGTGACGTTTGCGACCCCCGGCGGCCATCCGGAATATGACGGCGAAGCGCGCATCGATGGCGTGCCCGGCACCGCCTCGCCGGTGATGACCAATTTCCGGGGCACCGAGGGCTCCACCTGCGGCGCGTTGCTGCCCACTGGCAATCTGGTTGACACGGTCAACGGTATTGAGGTGACCTGCATCGATAACGGCATGCCTTGCGTTATATTTGAAGCCGCCGCCGTGGGGCGCACCGGCTATGAGAGCCGCGATGAATTGAACGCCGACACAGAATTAAAAGAGCGCGTTGAGGAATTGCGTTTTGCCGTCGGCCCGATGATGAATCTGGAAGACGTGGGCGCGCTGACGGTGCCCAAGATGACGCTGGTGGCGCCGCCCAGGGACGGCGGCTCGATCACCACGCGCTCGTTCATTCCCCACGACTGCCATGCCGCCATCGGCGTATTTGCCGCCGTGTCGGTGGCCACCGCCTGCATCATGGAAGGCTCCACCGCGTCCCGGGTGGCGGTGATCCCGGACGGGATGCGCAAGATGTTCAGCGTCGAGCATCCCACCGGCGAGATGTCGGTGGAGATGGAATTCGAAGGCAGCGCCGACAATCCCGTCATCAAGCGGGCAGCGCTGCTTAGAACCGCGCGCCGCCTGTTCGAAGGCCAGATACTTGTTTCCGACAGCGTTTGGAAGAATGCGTGAACTTTAAAGGACCAGTGATTTATGTCTGATGATCAGACCCCGACCATCCAAGGGCCCAACCCCGATACGCGTACCCCCGATCTGAAATTGCCGGCCTTTGCCACCGACGCCCATTGTCATGTCTTTGGGCCCGGCGCCACGTTCCCCTATCATCCTAAGCGTTCCTACACGCCGCCGGACGCACCGAAGGAATTGATCAAATCGGTGCATGACAAATTGGGGCTGCAGCGGGCCGTGATTGTTCAGGCCACCTGCCATTACGACGACAACACGGCGATGATGGATTGTCTGGGCTCAGACCCGGACCGCTACCGGGGCATTGTCATGGTATTGCCCGATGTGGCCGAAGAAGAACTGGCGCGGCTCGATGCGGGCGGCGCCAGGGGGGCGCGGTTTTCTTTCGCCCGGCATCTGTCCGGCGGCAGCAAGCCCGATTTCTCCAAGATCAGAACGGTCTGCGAAAAAATGGCGCCCTTCGGTTGGCACGCGGTGATCTATATGGAGGCCGACGATGTGGTCGAATGCGCGGACGAATTAGAAAGCCTGCCGGTACCGATTGTGTTCGATCACATGGCGCGCATCGATCCGGATATGGGCATCGATCAGCCGGCCTTCCAGTTGTTGCTGAATTTCGTCAATGAGTCCGGCGCCTGGGTCAAGATCACCGGCGCCGAGCGTCTGTCAAAGGCCGGCACGCCGTTCCACGATGTCATCCCGTTTGCGCAAAAACTGATCGAAGTGGCGCCCGATAACTTGCTTTGGGGCACCGACTGGCCACACCCCAATATCGCCGGCTATATGCCCAACGACGGCGATCTGGTGGATCTGTTGGGCCAATATGTGGCCGGAGAAGAAGCCTTGCTGAAGAAAATCCTGGTGGACAATCCCGCCCGGCTTTACGGGTTCGGTGCATGATGCTGGACGCCGACGCAAAGCTTTGTCTTTTGGAAGACATCGCCGACAACGACGCCCTCGGCATGGTCGCCCGCATCGAAGGCAAGCAGCGCAATATCTTTATCGCCCGGCGCGGCGATGCGGCTTACGCCTATATCAACTGGTGCCCGCATGCGCAGCTGTTGATTGATCAGGTGCCCGGCAAGTTTTTCGAGCCCGAGCACAAATATATCCGCTGCGGCATGCACCGGGCCACCTTCCGCGTCGAGGACGGCTTTTGTATCGAAGGCCCGTGCGAAGGCGAAAGCCTGAAATCCATCAACATCGAAATTCAGGACGGCGCCGTTTATCTGGCGGAATGAGGAAAAGCCTTTGGGAGGAATGAACATGGATACTACTGCGACGCCCTTCGCCGCACCGGTTGTGGAAAAATTATCGGTTCGGGTCGTGGTCGATTCCGCCTATGAGCGGTTTTTGCCCAAGCTCGAACATTCAATGACTGGTATCGAACATGTGGGCGGCATACCTGGCCGGCAGATGACCACTTTCGCCGCCGAGTGGGGTTTGTCGCTGCATCTTGCCTCCGTAAAGGATGGCGCTAAGGCGGAATACCTGCTCGATTTCGGCTATACACCGGAAGTGCTGAACCGCAATTTTGATCTGCTCGATATCGATCCGGGCAAGCTGAACGGGCTGATCCTCAGCCATGGCCACCGCGACCATTTCGGAGGCTTGGACGGATTTGTCGGTCAGCACCGCAAACGCATGCGCGATGACATATCTCTTTATGTGGGTGGCGAGACGGTTTTCCGTGAAAAATGGATTGGTCAAAAAGACAAGGAACCGGTTCCCTGGGGCGCCATCGACAGATCGTCGCTGACGGCGCAAAACGTAACCCAAGTTTGTTGCAGCGATCCCCACGATTTACAAAACGCATTTACCAGCGGTTATATCGAGCGAAATTCCTTTGAAGATGTCAGCGGTGGCACCCTGGTCGAGGATGATGACGACCATTACACCGAGGACGAGCGCGCCGGCAAGCTGGTTCGCGATCAGCATCCGGACGAGCACGCGACCTGTTATATGGTAAAGGGACGCGGTCTGGTGGTGATCTCATCCTGCGGACATACGGGCATCGTTAATACGGTTCGGACTGCCATGGCAGTCGCCAATACGGACAAGGTGCATGCGGTGATCGGCGGCTTCCATCTTGGCTTGGCGCCCAATGACTATATCGACCACACCTTGGACGAGCTGGAAGAAATGAACCCCGATGTGGTCGTGCCCATGCACTGCACCGGCGCCAATTTTATCGGCAAGATGCGCGAGCGTATGCCCGATAAACTGGTCGCATCCAATGTGGGCAGCCGTTTCACCTTCGGGGTCTAACCGGAGCTAAAGGGATAGAACATGAAAGCCAACGCAATCCGCATCCACAAAAACGGTCCGCCCTCGGTCCTCAAATGGGAAGAGATCGATGTTGCGAAGCCGAAGCCGGATCAGGTTTTGATCCGCCACACCGCCGTCGGCTTTAATTTCGCCGACACCTATTTTCGGAATGGGCTCTATAAGGTGGCCGGCTTTCCCGCCGTCATCGGCCTCGAAGGCGCCGGCGTCATCGAAGCCGCCGGCAAACGGGTTCTGGGCTTCAAGGCCGGCGACCGGGTGGCCTTCAGCGGCGG
>CAUZTZ010000056.1:0-16517 GCA_963582805.1 Alphaproteobacteria bacterium | reverse complement strand
CCCATTTGGGTCACGCCCCAGCAGACGATGCCGTCCTCGTCCAGCTCCCGGCGGAGGTTGCCGGCATAGGACGCCAATGGCTCGAGGCTGAAATACTCGTCCTCCTTGGCCTTTTTGCGGGCGTTCAATTCGTCTTCCCGGTTATCGCGTTTGCGGTTGTGGCGCCCGGAGCGTTCGGCCAGGGCGCCGAGGGCCAGCTTCGCGGTGGTCACCAGATGCACGTCCGGCTTGGCCAGATTGAGCGATTGTTCCGGGTCCACATCGATGCGGATATATTTGGCGCCGTCCGGCAGCTTCCAGCCCGCCAAGGGCGCCAGCATGCGCGAGCCGGCCGAGACAATGACATCAAATTCGGACCACATTTCGCGCCCGACAACCCAGTTTTGCGCCAGGTAATGCCGGAAATCCATGGCCCCCTGCCCTTGCGGTGACATGAACACCGGCGCCTGCACCTGCTCGGCGAGGGCCATCAATTCCGCCTCGGCGCCGAAGATGCCGCCGCCGACGAATATGGCCGGATTATCCGCATTGCCGAGCAGCGCCGCCGCCTGTTCGATGGCGTCTTCGTCCGGGGCAGGGTCCAGGGAGGCGTAATCGCCGATGGGGTCCAAGAGCACCACCGCGCCCAGATCGCGCATGATATCGGGGGCCATCTCCAGATAGACCGGCTGCCGGCGGCCGCTGTTCAAGGCGGCGAAGGCTTCTCTCATTAGCCCCGGCGCTTCGCCTTGGGTGGCCGCAGCTCCGCGCCATTTGGTAACGCTGGCGACGACGCCGGGCTGATCGGCGATCTCATGCAACTGGCCGGTGCCCTTGCCCATCCATTCCGACAATATCTGCCCGCCCAGGCAGAGCACCGGTGCGCCAAGCCCGTGCGCCGTACACAATGCCGCGCCCACATTGAAGATGCCGGGCCCGGGCACCACAACGGCGACGCCGACCTTGCCGGTGGAATGGGCGTAGCCGGTGGCCATGTAGCCAGCGCCCTGTTCGTGGCGGGTATGGATGATCGACAAGCGGTCTTTTTCTTTATGGAAGGCGTCGAACAAAAAGTCCAACTGGGCGCCAGGCAAACAGAAGATGGTATCGACGCCGTGGCGGATCAGCGATTGGGTCAGCGCATCGGCGCCGCTCATCTGGGTCATGGATTTCCCCCGAATAGAGACCGGACCGGAACCGCTCTAGAGACTTTTGCGCACGCCGATCAGGGCAAAGAAGTTTTTCTCGGAACCGGCCTTGAGGCGCATCACCGCGCAGCCGAGCAATTTGTCCTTGCCGTCAACGCCGGCGGCCGGACAGTTTTCTTCCAAAAGCTCGGGCGCGGCGGCGGCGGCGGCCGGCTTGTTGCCATCGCCTTCGAAGGCCCTCGGCAAATCGGCTTCCCGGGGGCGCCCGCCGGTTGCCTTGGCGGCCTTGACGACGATATCGGGGGTCACGCCTGAGCCCTGGATGGTGCGCCCGGACGGCAGATAATACAGCGCCGTGGTCAGGCGCAGCGCGCCGTCCCAATCCAGCGGCGAGATGGTCTGCACCGAGCCCTTGCCGAAACTTTGCCGTCCCATGATGGCGGCGCGGCCATGGTCTTGCAGCGCGCCGGCGACAATTTCGGACGCCGAGGCCGAGCCCCGATTGATGAGCACCACCATCGGCAAGCCGCCGGAGATATCGCCGTTATGGGCATCGAAACTGCGGCCATTACCGTCCCGGTCGCGCACCGAGACCACGGTACCCCGGTGCAAAAAGGCATCGCTGACCGCCACCGACTGGCTGAGCAAGCCGCCCGGATTGTTGCGCAAATCGAGGACAATACCCTTGAGGTTAGCGCCCAGCTTGGCGCGCACCTGATCCATGGCGCTTTCAAGAACGGTTTCCGAGCTTTGAATAAAATGGGTCACGCGAATGACGCCGATATTGCCTTCGGTCGCCCACTTGACCGGCTGGATGCGGATGATGGCGCGCCTGATCACCACGTCAAACTCGCCCTTCGCGTCGCGCCGGATGCGCAGGGTCACGTCCGAATCCGGGGCGCCGCGCAGACGCCGGACGGCCTGCATCAGGCTCATGCCCTTGATCGCATCGCCGTCCACATGGGTGATCAGATCGCCGGCCTTGATGCCGGCCCGATAGGCAGGCGTATCGGCAATCGGCGAGATCACCCGGATCAGCCCGTCTTCCAGATTGATCTCGATGCCGAGGCCGCCGAACTGGCCCGAGGTGGCGACCTGGGATTCCCGGTATTCCTGCGGGTTGAGATAGCTGGAATGGGGATCGAGGGTGGCCATGATGGCGTCGAGGGCGCTTTCCGAGGCTTCCGCCGGGCTCACTTTGCGGCTCTCACCCTTGATTTTATCGAGGGCGCCGACGGCGGTCTGGATCATCTTGGCTTCGTCGGTGGCGTGCACGTAATCATCGCGCACCCGCTCGAAGGCGTTGGCAAAATGTTTGAGCTGTTGGCGCTGGGAGCCGTCGGCCTGGGTCACCTCGCCGAAGCGGGTTTTGAAGCGCTCATATTCGGCGCTCGCCTCGAGGGAGCGTTTGAAGCGGATATCGAAGCCGGGGAACACCCGGGCCATGGACGAATCGCCACAGCCGGTCAGGATGCCGGTAAGGATCACAAGAAGGACGGTGACGGACAGGAAGTTGAGTCTGGGTTTTAGCATAAGACGCTTATTCTGTTTCATTTGCCGGTGATTATAGCCCATGCAGGCGGCGCGCCGAAACGCTAATCTTTATCGGTCAGCGGTGATCTTCTCGATCAGCTCTTTCAAGATCCACGGCGCATCGTTGTTGTTGACCTGGCAGGTGCCCGCCGCTTCGTGGCCGCCGCCGCCATATTGCAGAACCAATTCGCCGATATTGGTGCCCGATGTGCGGTTGAAGATGGATTTGCCCACCGCGTAAACGGTGTTCAATTGATCCAGCCCCCAAATGGCGTGGATGGAAATATTGGTGTCCGGAAAGAGGGCGTAGATCATAAACCGGTTGCCCGCATAGATGATTTTTTCGTCGCGCAAATCCAGGACGATCAGATTGTCGTGCTGGATGGTGCAGCGGCGCAGTTGCTCGGCAAATTTTTCCTTGTGCAGATTGTACAGATCGATCCTCTCCTGAACGTCCGGGTGCTGCAGAACCTCGTCGATATTCCGGTCCCGGCAGAGTTCAATGAGCTCCATCATCAATTGGTAGTTGGAAACCCGGAAGCTGCGAAAGCGGCCAAGCCCGGTGCGCGAATCCATGATGAAGTTGAGCATCGCCCAGCCGGACGGCTCCAATACCTCGTCCATGGAGAACTGGGCCGAATCGGATCGATCGACGGCTTCCATCAATTCGATTGTGACCTTGGGAAAGGCATCGCTGCCGCCGTAATAATCGTACACCACGCGCGCCGCCGAACGGGCGGTTGGCTTGTTGATGTAATTATCGGGCATGCGGTCGAGGCGAATGGTCTCCGACGAATGATGATCGAAGGCACGCTGCACGCGCCGGTCGAACGGCAGGTTGGCGGTGATATCGTTCTCGCTGAGCAACACCAGCCCGTCCTGCACATCTTTGGGATGCACGAATTTGATCTCGTCGATGACTTCCAGTTCGCGAAACAGAACGGCGCACACCAATCCGTCAAAATCGCTGCGCGTTACGAGCCGAAATTTTCCTTCAACGTCCGCCATGGGCGTACCTACCAGCCTTTATCTTCGATACGGTCTACACCGCTTATAACCAACTATGTCTGTGGATTCCAGTCGCTTGGCATAGACGCCAACCGGCGCGCCTGTCACAGTACCCGTGATCATCAGCAAATTTCATCGGGACCCGCCCCATGTTGGAGCTTTACCACAACGATATGTCCAGTTGCGCCCAAAAGGTGCGCTGCGCTTTGGCCGAAAAAGGCCTCGAATGGTCCGGCCATCATCTGGATTTGCGCGCCGGCGACAACTTGACGCCCCAATATTTGAAACTGAACCCGAACGGCGTCGTGCCGACGCTGATCGACGACGGCTTTGTGCTCATCGAAAGCACCGTGATCAACGAATATATCGACGATGCCTATCCCGATCATCCCTTGCGCCCCGCCGATCCCCGGGCGCGTGCCGAAATGCGCCTGTGGACCAAGAAGCTCGACGAGGGGCTGCACATTCACACCGCCACCATTTCGGCGGCCATCGCCTTTCGCCATCAGCAAATCGACCGCCCGCCGGAGGAATTGGCCCGCATCCTGGCGGCCATGCCGGACCCGGCCAAGCGCGAGCGGCGCAAGGATTTGATCGAAAACGGTGTCCATTCCAAATTGTTCCCGGACGCCATCCACGCCTGGGACAAGACCCTCGGTGATATGGAAGACGCGCTTGGCGAAAGCCCCTGGCTGGCGGGCGAAGATTTCAGCCTCGCCGACATCGCCTATTCGCCGTACCTAACCCGTTGGCAGCATCTGCAATTGGTCGGGCTGGTGGACAAACGTCCGCGCCTGCAAGACTGGTTCGAGCGCATTCGCTCCCGGGACAGCTACCGCATCGGCCTGGCCGATTGGTTCAGCGACAAATATCTGCCCCTGATGGAGGAAAAGGGCCTGGAGGTCTGGCCCCAGGTCAAGGCGCTTCTATAGACCCCAGCGCATGCACCGCCCAGATGGCCAGGGCCAGCAGCACGAAGGCGCCGGCTTGGTGGGCGGCGGCCAGGGGCACCGGCACCACAAGAAGCAATGTCCCGATGCCGAGGCCGAATTGCAGCAACCCCATGAGCCCGAACAGATCGATGGCGACGCGCGCCCGCCCCGCTGACAGGCGCCGCCGGCCCCAAATCCAGGCGATTGCCACCAGGATGATCGCCGCCTCGGCCATAACGCGGTGGCCGAACTGCACCAGGGTGATGTTTTCGAACATATTCACCCAGGCCGGCGATTTCAGAAACAAGCCGTCCGGCACCAACTGGCCGTCCATAGTGGGGAATGTGTTGTAGGAAAGGCCCGCATCGAGGCCGGCAACGAAGCCGCCCGAGGTCATGGTTAGCGCGATCCAGGCGGCGGCCAGGGCGGTGAACCAGGTCAGTCCGCCCCGGGCCGGATCGGCGCGCCAGCGCCCGGCGCCGCGCAGCAAAGTCAATGCCGTCCAAAGCATGTAGGCATAAATGATCATGGCGGCGAGCAGATGCGCCACCAGCCGGTATTGGCTGACATCGGTGCGCACCGAAAATCCCGATTTAACCATGAACCAGCCGAGCACTCCTTGCGCGCCGCCGAGCACGAACATGAGGATCAGCCACGGCGCCATGCGCATCGTGATCACCCGGCGGAACACGAAAACCAGGAACGGCAGCAAAAAGGCCAAGCCGATCAGCCGCCCCCACAAACGGTGCAGGAATTCCAGCCAAAAGATCGATTTGAAGCCGTCCACGGTCATATCCGCGTTCACTTCTTGAAACTGCGGTATCTGTTTATAAAGATCGAAGACGGCGCCCCATTCGGCGGCGTTGAGGGGCGGCAGCCAGCCGGTGATCGGCCGCCAATCGACCATCGATAGCCCTGAGCCTGTCAGCCGGGTCAGCCCGCCGAGGATGATCATCACAAACACCATGGCGATCAGCGCCAATAGCCAGACGCCCAGCTTGCGGGCGTTTTGGGGCCCCTGTGGATCAGCGTCCATCCGAAGTTGCGTATCCGCCATTTGCATGGCCGGGTTTTCCCATAGATTGAAGCGGAGGCCAAGGTTCAAGATTAATGACTTGGTGACGTTAGCCGATGTAAATTAACGCCTGAAATCAAATGATCGTTCTCGGACTGAAATGCCATAGCCACGATACCGGCGCCGCCATCGTTTCCGATGCGGCCGGTACGCTGACCGTGCACGCCATATCGGAAGCCCGGCTCAACCGGCGCAAGCATTCGTTCACCTATCCACTGATGTCGATCGGGTATTGCCTCGATGCCCTTGGCCTCAAAAGCCTCGATCAAGTGGATCTGGTGTGCATCGACAAACATTTGGAACGCTGGCCCGACGCCAATTCTCAGCATGGCTTTGAGAATGCGCTCGGCCGCTATCAGCCCCGCTACGACGACAATCACCGCTGGAACTATCTGGCCGAGCAGAGCATGGATTTTTCCGGAACCAAAGTGCAATGGGTCAACCATGTGGACGCCCATGCCGCCAGCGCCTATTACGCCAGCCCGTTCGACGATGCCGCCGTGCTCATCGCCGAGGGCGGCACCGGCATCTATCAGGGCAAGGGTAATGATCTAAACATCGTCGACCGCATCGGTTATCTCGGCCACACCTGGCGGGACGGCAAGCGGCTGGAAACAAGGCGCGATCATTTCGTCAATTCCTCGTTCCTCTATGACCGGGTGTCCCAATTGCTCGGCTACGATATTTTCGGCGCCGGCCAGACCATGGCGCTGGCCGGCTACGCCCATTTATTCGAAAGCCGCGATTTATTCCAGGTGGCCGAAGACCGCTTCGACGATTTCATCATCAACCATGATCACACGGTCCACGCCATGCGGGACATGCAGGCCTATGACGGCAACGATGCTGATATTGTCGCCGAGCCCTGGTGCAACCTCGCCCGCCAGGCCCAGGAAACGCTGGAAGAGGACGTATTGTACCTGGCCTGGCAGGCGCGCAAGAAAACCCGCGCCAAAAATTTGTGCCTGGCCGGCGGCGCGGCGCTCAACTGCATCATCAACCGCAAAATCATGGAAAGCGGATTGTTCCGGGAATTGTTCATCCAGCCCGCCGCCTCCGACGAAGGCGTTCCGCTGGGCGCCGCCCTCTATGGCTATTACGCGAACGGCGGCGAGGCGCGCTGGCACATGGAGCACGCCTATTTGGGCATCGATCCGGGGGCGCCCGATCTGGATGATCTGTTGGACACATGGAAGCTCGAGGCGGCGCCCGCCGGGCCCGGCGACGTGGCCCGGCAGTTGGCATCCGGCGCCATCATCGGGCGCATGGACGGCGCCTCTGAGTACGGCCCCCGCGCCCTCGGCAATCGCTCCATCCTCGCCGATCCGAGGGCGCCCGATATGAAGGCGCGCATCAACGGCACTATCAAGCACCGGGAAGGCTTCCGCCCGTTCGCGCCAAGCTGCCTCGCCGATGCGCCGCCGGATTTTTTAGGCACCCCCGCCAACAGCCCGTTCATGATCGTCGCCGGCCAGGTGGCGCCATCACACCGGGACAAAGTGCCCGCCGTCACCCACGCCGACGGCAGCTGCCGGGTGCAGACCGTGGCAAGCAAGGTTAACCCCGAGTATCACGCGCTGATCAAAGCCTTCGGCGCTGAGACCGGCGTTGCGCTTCTTCTCAACACCTCGTTCAACGATCAGGGCGAGCCGATTGTCGAAAGCTGGCAGGATGCGGTTGGCTGTTTCCTGCGCACCGGCCTCGACGCCCTGTGGCTGGGCGGCACCCTGGTCAGGAAAACCGATGCGACGCCAAAGGTGGACGGTGCGGCCATGCTGGCGGCAACGGCGGAGCGGGTTGCGGGCGAGTATACCGGCCTGATCGAGCGGTTCTGCGTCATGGAAACTTACGTTGCCCTCGGCAACCAGTTGGCGGAGCGGGACAAAGCCGGGTAGCGCTTAGCCGTGCTCGAACATGGCGCGGGCGAAAAACTTGGCGTGCTGGCGAACCGATTGGGCTGGATTGAAAATACGCATCGCACCCTTGCGGATTTGGCGGCGCGCGTCGGCGGCGAAATCGGGCTCCTTGAGCAGCCGCGTGACCAGAGCGGCGTAACCCTCGTCATCTTCGGCGACGCAATCGGTGTAACCCATCTGCCGATAGAGCCCTAACGTCAGGCGCCCCCTTGTATGGGCGCCGGGCAATGTGACCACCGGCGTGCCGACGGCCAAGGCCTCAAAACTGGTGACGCCGCCGCAAAAATGAGGCGTGTCCAGGACCGCGTCGGCGCGTTGCAAAAAGCGAAGATAATCGTCCCGGCCCATGCGATCCACAAAACGGATGCGGCCCGAACCTGCCGGCACGGTTTGCTCCAATCGTGCGCGCAGCAATTGGGTCCAGTTGTCGCGGCTGCCGGCGATGATATCCAGCCGCGCCGACGGGTTCTCGGCCAGGATACGGTTCAGGATCGGATCGAAATCGGGATGAAACTTAAACAGGCTTTGCGGGCAGGCAAGAACCTGATCGCCACCGCCGCCGCCATCCGAATCCATTGCCTCGGCGGGATTTGGAATGACGTGGCTGAAATCATCCAGGCGGACCAGCGTCTCCGAATAGGCGGCCTCGGCGCCTTGGGCCTCGATGCGGCGGCTGGAGATGAAATAATCCATCGCCGCAATGCCGGTGGTGACCGGATGGCCCCAGGTGGCGCACTGGATCGGCGCCAGGCGGGAGAAGGCGAGGAAATAGCTCAAGGGCTCCATGCCGATATCGGTAAAATAAAGACAATCCAGCTCGGCCGCCGCGATGGCGCGCCGGGCCGCGTCCAGATCGGGGCTTAAGCGATGGAAATGATCGGCGCCTTGCTCGATGCGCAACCCCATCGGATCGGCGACGCTTGAGAACGAGAACACATGCACTTCGAATTCCGGGCGCGGCAAACCTTGGATCAAATTCACATTCAAGCGGCCGATGCTGTGCTCATGAAAAAAGGCCGAGACGAAACCGATGCGCATGGGCCCGCCTTCGAGCCCCGCCATCCACTGATCCACATGGGGCGCCCGGTAATTGAGCGCGGGGCAGGCCTTGGCATATATTTGGGCGATCTTTTCCTGGATGGCGCGGTCGTCCTGGCCGTGATAGGGGCTAAGGAAATTGGTGCCGCCGACCTCGAATAGGGGATCGGTGAGGTGCAAATCATCATCCAGCAATTCATCCAGCCGCGCTTCCATGCGCGCCCGCAACGCGTCTATTTGATCATTGGAGTCCATGATAACGGGAAGCAACAGCGCATCGCGAATGCGGGTTCCGGTATCGCCGCGGAGGTGGATGGCGGCGGCGTAGGCTGTCCGGGCGCCAGCGAAGTCACCGGCGGCCTCGCGGGCGTCGCCGAGATTGCGGTGCGCCGGGGCGTAACTTGCATCGGCGGCGATAGCGGCGGCATAGCAATCGGCGGCCTCTCCATGGCGGCGGGCGTCCTTCAACAGGTTGCCGAGATTGTTGTGGGCGGCGGCATGGTTTGGATTGAGGGCGATGGCCTGGCGCAACGCCTCTTCGGCCTCGCCGGGCCGCCCCAAAGCGCTGAGCAGGCGGGCCAGATTAAAGGCGTGCTCGGCGTTGCCGGGGTCCGATACGCATGCTTGGGCCAGATAAGTCTCTGCGTCGTTCAGGTTGCCCGCCGCATGGTGAACAACACCCAGATCGGCGGCAATATCGGCGCGGGCTTCATCCAGCGCCCACGCGGCCGCCAGCTTTTCCAGAGCGCCGGGCAGGTCGCCACCTTCGAACAAAGCGATGCCCGCCCGGTGCAGGACGTCTTGGGGTTCAGTCATGGCGTTTACAGTGGCGCAATTTTCTTAATTCCCTCTGAACCAATCTAAGGTATTTTATCTGGATCGACATGGATGAAATGCACAAAAATACCGCACCCGATATCGCCGCCGCCACGGCCGCCATGGAGGGCAACGATTTCGCCGCCGCCCGCGCCCATCTGGACCGGGCCGCAGCCGCCCGCCCGGACGATGCGGATATTCCCCGGTTGCTGGCAACGGCGCATCTGTCCGAGGGCAACTTCGCCGCTTCCCTTGCCGCCATCGATGCCGGCCTGGCGCTGAAGCCGGGCGATGTTTTCTTCACCCGCATGCGGGAATTGGTGGACGGCTACCGGGTCTATCAGGACGGCATGCTGGAAAAGCGGCGCTCGGTCTATATGGATTATCCGCCCGTGGTGCATCTGGAAACCTTCGCCAAATGCAACGCCAGCTGCTGCTTCTGCCCCTACGAGACATTGGACCGCATCGGCGTGCGCATGTCCGATGCGCTGATTTCCAAGATCATCGATGATCTGACCGCCATCCCCGCATCGGTGCCGTTCTTCATCGCGCCGCAAAAGGTCAACGAGCCGTTTCTGGACAAGCGTATCTTTGATGTGTTTGCCGAGATCGCCGCCAAGCTTGCGAACGCGAGCCTGCTGATCAACACCAACGCGGCCGCCCTCGATGACCGCAATATCACCAAACTAAGCCAAGTCACCAATGTGGCGCGCATGTGGATTTCGCTCAACGATCACCGGGCCGAACAATACGAGGCGGTGATGAAACTTCCCTTTGACCGCACCCTGGAGCGGCTGGACGCGATCCACAAGGCCAAGGCGGACGGGCGGCTATCGTTTCCGGTCCAGGTTGGCCGCGTCGCCGATGGCAGCCCGGCGGACGCCGAATTCGTGGATTGGGTGACGCGCCGCTATCCCCATTTCAGCCCGGACCTTCTCGCCCGCGGCGACTGGGCCGGGCAGACGGAACTGGAAACCGCCGCGCCCATGGCCATCGGCTGCCAGCGCTGGTTCGATCTCTCGATCACCGCCACTGGCCAGGTTGCGCTCTGCTGCATGGATGGCCGCGCCGCCCACCCGATCGGCGATATTACCGAAACCCACGCCCTCGACATCTATAACGGCGCCGGCTACCGGGCGTTGCGTGAGAGCGGCGATTCGCGCCTCGATCTGGGCACGCCTTGCAATACTTGCAGCTTCTATTGATTGCGGCGAAGGGCTTCGAGCGCGGCGTCCCAGGAGCCGTCCGCAGCTTGCCGGTACGTCTTGAAATCGGGAAACCAGGGTGAGCGATCGCCCGATGCCATCCACCGGTACTCCGCCGGGTGAGTGACCAGCACATGCGCGGTGCCGCCGGCAGCGGCGCGCAGATGCATATTGGTGTTGGAGACGCCGACCACCTCATCGAGCAACGCAATCAGCGCCAGCATGTCTTCGAGATCATCGTTGCAGGCGGTGAAGTCGGCGCCCGGTACGCGCGCCTCGTCGGCCCTTGGGCCCCGTTGCAAATTAATCAATGTGCCCGGCCAGTCCTGGATGGCACCGGCTAGCTCCATGGCGGGGATTTCCTTGAACAGCGAGCCCGGTTGTTTGATGCCGGCGCGCCAGGTGAAGCCGAGATAAGGCCCCGGCCCGGCGGCGGCCAGCTTAGCTTGCATGACGGCCAGATGTGTAGGCTCAGGCTGCAGGCGGATGCTGGGCGGCGGCGCGTCCAGCCCCATCAGATAAGGCAAATCGGCCACCGAGATGGGCGCGTCCATTTCCTGCGCCGCCGTCACTTCGATAAAATCCAAGCGCGCCGCCATGGAGCACAACTTCGCATCCGGGGCATAACGAACCGCCGCCCCCTGCCCGGCCAGAGCAGCCGCGAAGCGCAGGAAGAACAATTCATCGCCAAGCCCCTGCTCGCCAACAATATCGACCGGGCCCGCCGCCAGGGGCGATTGCGGAAACGGCGTGCGCTCCCGGTCGGCCGACGGGCGGTACCGGTAATTGGCCCAGCCGTCGGCGAAATCCCCCTCGGCCAGCTGCACCAGGGCCAGGTTCCAGCGGCAGTCCGGGAAATCCGGTCTTAGGGCCAAGGCGCGTTCATAGGCGCTACGGGCGGCATCCAAATTGCCCGCTGCCCGCTGGTTGGAACCCAGCCCAGACCAAAGCTCCGGCATCTGGGGCGCCTCGGCGAGGCCGGCCCGGAACAACGCCTCGGCTTCGCCATGATCGCCGCCCTCGTCCAGCAATGCCGCCAGATTGTTGATTGCCTGCAAATAGGCCGGGCGGAATTGGAGGGCGCGCCGGTAATGATCGATGGCGCCGCCTGGCTGGCCCAGCCGTTCCAGCGCGATGGCCCAGTTGTAATGGGCTTCGGCGTAGTTGGAGCGCCGGGTAAGCGCCTTGGCGTAAAAGCCGATGGCCCGCTCCCAATCGCCATCGGCGGCGGCCATCAGGCCTAAGTTCATGGCCGGCTCGGCGAACTGGGCATCGAGCGCCAACGCCCGCCAGAACTGAGTCCCGGCGGCAGCAATCTTGCCGCCCGCGCGCAAGGCCTGGCCGAGATTATTGTGGACGCTGGCGTCCTCGGGCGCCAATTCGGCGGCGCGCCGGAAACTGACTTCGGCGCGCCTGAAATCCCCGGCGCCAAAGGCGGCGGCGCCGCGCCGTTGCAGGGCCGCAAACTCTTCTGCCGCGCGCGCCTTTATTGCTGGGTCCAAATCCGCCATGATCGGGCCATTATATTCTGAATTTCAAGGCGTTGAAATAACGCCAACAGGGAGAAGACCATGGCCGAGCACAGCGAAACCCTCCAGAATTTTCTTAAGTCGTTGAAAACCCCCGATAGCGCCGATGCAAGCGCGCTTACCAAGGGCGCGGTTTTCATGGCGCTGGCGGTCAACGTGCCGGGGCGGGACGACGTATTGGCGCGCATGGCGGCGGATGATACCGGCGCTATCTTCCGGTCCATGGACTGGGGTCAGCCGCAAGCGGACGGCGATGCGCTGCAAATCCGGGGCACGTTGCCCCAAGGCGGGCGCCTCGGGGGCGTCATCCTGACGGTGCATTTCGATGGCGATCAGATATCGGTCCTGCAGAGCCAAAACCTGCCCGGCTCGCCCGGCCCGGCCAGCGACGTCAAACTTAACGATCATATCAAGGACAGCATCAACGGCGCGCTTGGCGTAAAGAACCCCATGCTGGTCAGCTACGCCGATGAAAACGGCCAGCCGGTGCTCTCGTATCGCGGCTCGACGCAGGTCTTCAGCGACGATCAACTGGCCATCTGGGTGCGCAACCCGGACGGCGCCTTCATCCGCTCGATCGCCGAGAATCCAAAGGTGGCCTTCATGTACCGGGACGAGGGCACGCGCTGCACCTACCAGTTCCAGGGCCGCGCCCATGTGGACACGGACGAGACGGTGCGCGCCCAAGTGTACGGCGCCATGGCCCAGGTCGAGCGGGACCACGATTTCGCCCGCATCGGCGCGGCGCTGATTATCGATCTTGATCTGGTGCAAGGCTTCGCCGGCCTAGGCCCCGGCGGCCCCATCGATCCGGTGCGCATGGTGCGCGGGAGTTAGTCAGCGCATCCCACCTCCGGTTCTTTAGTTTTGTCGACCAGGCCGTTGGCCGAAAACGGATCGGCTGCGTCACCGACATTGAAGGTCACGACGGTAGCGTCCAGCGGATACCAGTAATCGCCGCCAGCATTAAGGCGCCAGAGATTGAGCGCCGACTTGCCGCCAAATTTCTTGTCCAGGCAATAGGGACGTTCATCGCCATGCACCAGCAAGACAGGTTTCTTGAAACTCCCCGCATGGCTGATTAGCGCGGCGATAAATTCGTCGAATGCATGGCAATACCCCGGATTACCGTCTGTACACGCGCCTTTACCCTCCGGTTTGGTAATGTCGGCTTGGATTGTGATGATCACGGCATCGGCCGTGTTATTTTCTGTGCGCGCCTGAGCAAAGACTATTTCAAGCCAGTCCAGGTTCGCCTGATCCCGCGCATCGACCCGTGCACGCGCGAATGCTTCATCGTCCAATTTGATTTTGATGCGGCCATTGTTGGTGCCCACTATATGGAGGGTGGCAAACTGGACGTTGTCCGATCGCCAACGGGCATTTTCCGGATACCCAGGCTGGCGTTGGTATTGCCATTTCTCCGGCAATTCAATCGGCTTTTCGATGAAAAATATCTGGCGCAGCAAATCCAACCGGGACAACTCGGAATAAGCTTTAACCATTTTGCGCTTCGGATTTAAATCATTCGGAGTGTCGCAGTCGGTCCAGTCGTTATCACCCGGCGTGTAGAAAACTGGGCCGGAGCCTGCCAATAATCCGTTGATTTTTTTATAGGCGTCCCTGAAAACTTCCTCGCTGCAAGGAACTCCCTTACCTTTGAAATCCCCATAGTGCACCAAAAATGAAAAGCCGTATTTG
Organism: Alphaproteobacteria bacterium; assembly: GCA_963582805.1. Classification (GTDB taxonomy): domain Bacteria; phylum Pseudomonadota; class Alphaproteobacteria; order Rhodospirillales; family UBA2165. Next base: position 2,637 of record CAUZTZ010000056.1, on the reverse strand, counting down.
GGCTTCACAATCTCGGGCGCGATTACATCTTTCAGACGAGGGAATTGTCTGAGCTTCATCTCATCTTTCATAAACTTGTCGTAATAGGGCATATCCCCAATAAACAGGAATTTCGGTTTCTCCGCCGCATCGGCGGGCGCGGCCGCGAGCCCTATGAGGGCGGCCAGGAGAAGCTCCGCAAACTTTCGCGCTATCACCGGCCCCCCCGCCCCTACTCCTCGTCCTTGCCGGCGCCCGAAAGGGCGGCGCGGAGGATCAGGTAGACCTTGCCGGCGTCCGAGGTCATGAAGGTAGCGCCGAGAACGCCGCCCTGATCGGAGCGCTTGGCGCTTTCGATCATCTTGTCGAATTGTCCCATATAGCGGTTTACATAGTCGCGGAACTCGCTCTTGTCCCGGTACAGCTTGCTGACCTTGGCGAGCTTGGATTTGGACCGCATGCCGAGGATTTTGCGCAAAAAGACGCTCTTGTCGCCCTTGTTGTACTTTTGCCAGTCGTCTTCGGAGATGCGCGTTTCCATGATCCGGTTGATATCGATGGCCACCGATTCCAATCCTTCGCGAACCAGCGACATGCGGCGCAGGAATTCCTTGGTCCCCAACTCTTCGGATTGCTCGTTCAAAGCCTCCGATATCTTGGTGGCCTTGCCGGACAGACGTTCCAGATCTTTGGTCTGCTTGGCGACCTGATGGGCGGTATCGCGGGTTTCCGAATTGATCCGGTTGGCAATGGATTCCAGATCGTCGGCGCCGCGCTTGACCTTGGCGTTCCAGGCCTCCATGTCGGCGGACGCCCGCCGGCGCGCCGCCTCCGCCTGGTTGGCGCTCTTATCAACGCTGTCGGAAGCCGCATCCATGCCTTCCACCGCATCGCCGAAACTTTCGGATAATCCGTCTAATTGCTGGCGCAACGAATTGCCGGCGCTGTCCATACGCTCGGCAGCCTCGTCGGTGGCGTCGCTGGTTTCGCGGGTCTGGCGGCGGATGCGGTCGCCGATTTCCTTCAGCCGCTTGATATTTTCCTCGGTTGCCTCGGCGCTCGAGCGGGCGCGCTCCTCGAACGCCTTCTCGGCGGCGCCGGAGGCCACCGCGGCTTCTTTCGCAGCCGCCGAAATTTGATCCGATTTGGTGCCCACGGATTCGGCGGCGCCCTCCAGCTTGGCAATCGCCTTGTCCGAGGACGCCGCCAAATCGTCGAGCCGCTGGCGCACCGACCGGCTGGCCTGATCCATGCGCGCCACACTGTCCTCGGCAATCCCGGTCATGTTGCGGGCGCCTTCGGCCAAGGTGCTGTTCATATCGCCGGTCTTTTCGAGGGCGTCATCGGAAGCCTTGGTCATCTGATCGGACTGCTGCTGCAAGCCGGTGGTGACCGCCGTCAACAGCTTGGCCGCCCGGTCGACGGCCAGGGCTACCTCTTTGGAACGCTCCTGCAGGGCGCCGCCCAACTGCTCGACCCGCTGGTTGGCATCGTCCGACGCATTGGTCATTTCAGCGGACCGCTCGTGCAGGGCTTCGGCGAAGGCGGAAACATGGCTGGTAGACTCGGTCGCGGCTTGCGCAAACTCTTCGGCGCGCTGGCGGAACACGGCGCCGAGGCGTTGCAGGCGTTCTTCGGTATCGGTGGTGGAATCGGTCACCTGGTTCAAATTGCCCGACAGCTCGTCGGCGATGCGTTGCAGCCGCGCGGCGGCTTCGTCGGCGGAGTTGGCGGCCTCGCGGGATTGTTCAACCAGCGTGTCGCCGACGGCGCCCACATCACCGACGGCGCGCTCCGACGCGCTGGCCAGTTCCTTGGACCGGTTGTGCAAGGCAACCGCAGCCTCGCCCACCTGGGAGATGAGATCGCCGGACAACAGGCGCATCTTATCGGCCTTGGTTTCCAGGCTCTCCCAGGTTTCGTCCATGCGGGTTACCGCATCGTCGGTGATGTCGGTCAATTCCTGTGAGCGCTGGTGCAGCTTGGCGCCGACCAATTCGATCTGGCCGGCGGCGCTGTCGGTGGTGCGGCTCAAATCCCGCGACTGTTGTGCCAAGGCATCGTTGACCAGCCCCAGAAGGCGCGCCGCCCGGTCGGACGCGGTGGCCACCTGGTTGGAGCGGTATTCCATGGTCTCGCTGGCCTTGCCCAATTCATCGACGGCATTGCCCGATTCTGCCGACAGCTCGCTCGAGCGGGTGCGCAGATTCTCGGCCGCGTCGCTTATCTTTTCCGCCGCTTCGTTGGCGGCCGCCGTCAATTCGCCGGAGCGCCGGTCGAGCACCACGCCGATGGTGCGCAAGCGCTCGGTGGTCTTGCCCGAGGTTTCGCCGAGGGATTCGGATTCTTCGCGCAACGCATCGCCGACCTTGCCGATCTCGTCGACGGCGGCGGCAACGGCGCGGGAAATACGCCCGGAATTCTCCGCTAGATTTTCGGACATGGATCCCATTTCGCCGTTGGCGGTTTCGGACGCGGATTTGAGCGCCCGCAACTGATCGCCCATGGCGTCGCCCATATCTTTCAGCCGGGCGGCGGCGCCGTTGGCGGCATCGGACAAAAGAACCAGTCTCTCACCAAAACCCTCGGCGGCGCCGTCGGCGGTCTCGGCGGCGTGTAGTAGAGCTTCCAAATCGTTGCGCATGGCGGTGGTGACCC
>CAUZTZ010000055.1:0-16622 GCA_963582805.1 Alphaproteobacteria bacterium | reverse complement strand
CGCGCCGCCGATGATTTCGATTTCGGCCGTTGCATCGAAAATGTGTTACCCCATTTTGGACTTACCCACGCCCGCAAGGTAGAAAAGGTGGCATGAATGTCGCCTTCTATGCGCCGCTGAAACCGCCAACCTCGCCGATCCCGTCCGGGGACCGGCGCGTCGGCCGGTTGTTGATTGCCGCCCTGGAACAGGGGGGCCACAATGTCGAGCTGGCATCGATCTTCCGCAGCCGCGAGCCCGCCGGCGACGCCGCCCGCCAGCAGCGGCTGGCGGCAACCGGCAAGCGCCTGGCGGGGCGGCTGATCCGCCGCTACCGCTCGCGCCCGAAATCTCGGCGGCCCGATGTCTGGTTTACCTATCACGTATATTACAAGGCGCCCGATTGGATTGGCCCCATGGTTGCCCGGGAATTGGAAATCCCCTATGTGGCCGCCGAGGCGTCGTTCGCGCCGAAGCGCGCCGGCGGGCCGTGGCAGGCGGGCCATCAGGCGGCGGGCGATGCGATCAGCGCGGCGCGCCTTATCTTCGGCATCAATTCGGCCAATGCGCCTTGTGTTCTGCCGCTGCTGGGAGCGGGCGCCCGGTACGTTCCAGTGCCGCCGTTTCTGGAGGCGGCCCCTGTCCCGGAGATGGCCATCGAAACCGCGCGCCAGGGTCTGGCGCGGGAATGGGATCTGGATGAAGGCAGCGTCTGGCTTCTGGCGGTCGCCATGATGCGCGATGACGCCAAGCTCAAATCGTATTCATTGCTGGGTGAAGCCTTATCCCAATTGCCGAGCGCTGGTTGGCGGCTGCTGATCGTCGGCGATGGTCCCGCGGCGCCCCAGGTGCGCGCTGCCCTCGCCGGTACCGGCGCAGTCTTTGCCGGGCGCAAATCGGCGGCGGAGCTTCAGCAATATTACCGGGCCGCCGATATCTTTGTCTGGCCGGCCATCAACGAAGCCTACGGCATGGTTTTGTTGGAAGCCGCGCAAGCCGGATTGCCATCGGTGGCCGGTGATTCAGGCGGCGTCGGCGATATTGTGTCCCACGGCGAAACCGGGTTATTGGCGAAAAGCGGCGATGCGCCCGAATTCGCCGCCGCCTTGCAGATATTGCTGGACGATGCCGGCTTGAGAGCCAAGATGGGTGATGCCGCGATGCAGCGCTGCGCCCGCGAACATGGGCTGGACGCGGCGTCGCGCCTGTTGGATGAAGAATTGCGAAAGGTTGTCCGGTGAGTTCCATAGGCTTCATTCGGCACGGTATTACCGATTGGAATATTCAAGGGCTGGTGCAGGGCAGCACCGATGTTCCGTTGGGCGACGAGGGCAGGGCGGAAATCGCCGCCTGGCGCGTGCCGCCCGAGTTTGCCGATTTCGAGTGGTTATGCAGCCCCTTGCAACGAGCGCAAGAGACGGCGCGCACGCTGTCCGGCCTGACGCCGCCCACCGATGCGCGCCTCGCCGAAATGGCGTGGGGCACATGGGAAGGCTGGACCCTTGATGCGTTGCGCGCCGATCTTGGTGATCTGCTGGTGGCGTGGGAAGCCAAGGGCCTCGATTTCCATGGCCCCGGCGGCGAAAGTCCGCGCGACGTGCAAGCCCGCCTCGCACCGTTGTTTGAAGAGATTGCCGGCGCCGGGCGCGACGTGCTGGCGGTCTCCCACAAGGGCGTTATGCGCGCCGTCCAGGCCATGGCCACGGGCTGGGATATGACCGACAAGGCGCCGGAAAAATTGCGCGATGGGTGCATGCATCACTTTGAATTGGGCGCCGGCGGGGTCCCGAAGGTGGCGCGGCTGAACATTCCGCTGGTGCCGGAATGAGCGCGCCGAAGGTTTTATTTTATGTTCAGCATCTATTGGGGATCGGCCATGTAAAGCGGGCCACCACCTTGGCGCGGGCGATGGCAGTCGAGGGGCTGGAGGTCACCGTGGTTTCCGGCGGCGCGGACATCCAGGTGATTGATTCCGGCGGCATGGATTTCGTGCAGTTGCCGCCGGTGCGGGCGTCCGACCGCAATTTCGGCGCCCTGGTGGACGAAGCGGGCGCGCCGGTCAGCGACGCGTTGAAAGATGAGCGCCGGGATATCTTGCTGCAATGTTTTGCCAAATTGCGCCCCGATGCCTTGATGATCGAGCTGTTTCCATTCGGCCGCCGCCAGTTGCGATTTGAGATTATCCCGCTTCTGGAAGCGGCGCGGGCGCTAAGCCCAAGACCGCGCATCATCTCCTCGGTACGCGACATTCTGGTGGAGAAAAACCGGCCCGAACGGGATGCCGGGATGGTTGCCGCGGCCCGCCAATATTTCGACGATATCTTTATCCATGGCGATCCCGGCCTGATCCCGTTCGAACAAACCTTCCGAGCGGCCGCCGAAATATCCGATTTGATGCATTACACCGGCTACGTGGTCGAGCATGACAAGATTTCAAGCGCCGGCGGCGATCAAGGCTTGGGCGAGGTGATTGTCTCGTCGGGCAGCGGCGCCGTCGGCGCGTTGCTCTTGAACACCGCCATCGACGCCAGAGCGGGCTCGGTCCTCGCCGATTATCGGTGGCGGCTGTTGGCCGGCTATTCCCTGGACGAAGTTTCGTTTCAGGCATTGCAGCGGCGCGCCTCGGAGGGCGTGATTGTCGAGCGGGCGCGCCCCGATTTTATCAATCTCCTCAAAAACTGCGTCCTGTCCATTTCCCTCGGCGGTTACAACACGGTGATGGAGGTGTTGGCCACCGGCGCCCGCGGTATCGCGGTGCCTTACGCCGGCGGCCAGGAGACCGAGCAGACCTTGCGCGCCCGGCTGCTCGAAGAGCGCGGCCTGATCCATCAAATCCCGGAAGGCGAATTGACCAAGGACCGCCTGATTGAAAAAATTTCCCTGGCCATGGACGCCGGCGGGCCTCCGAAGCCCGCCCGGGCGGCTGCCATTGATATGGATGGAGCCCGCAAATCCGCCGCTCTGCTCGCCCGGCGGCTTGGAATCTAAATAAATATCGGCTAGATTTGGTCCCGGATACAGGGACAGCCCGGCGTCTCCATAAGCGCCGGTAATAAATAGGATTTGGGGGCCGAGATCATGGAAAAAGGCATATTTCAATACGTCATTCGCTACAGCAAGAAGGAGCAGATCAATCTCCTTGTGATGGCGCTGGCGTCGCTGCCATTTTACTTTTTTTCCTTGGATCTGCCGAAGCAAATCGTCGATAATGCCATCAAGGGCGCCGAAAAGGGTATCACCTTTCCTTACAATTATTACGGGCTGGAACTGGAACAGGTTCCGTTCCTTCTGGTTCTCTGCTCGCTTTTCCTGCTGCTGGTGTTCATCAATGGCGGCATCAAGTATTACATAAATGTCTATCGGGGCGCCGCGGGCGAACGCATGCTGCGCCGGCTGCGCTACCAGCTTTTGCAGCGGGTTATGCGTTTTCCGCTGCCGCAGTTCCGCAAAACTTCCCAGGGCGAAGTGGTTTCCATGGTGACCTTGGAAACCGAACCATTGGGCGGATTTTTTGGCGATGCGCTGTCGTTGCCATCCTATCAGGGCGGGCTTTTGCTGACCTTGATGGTGTTCATGTTTGTTCAGGATTGGAAGCTGGGGCTGGCGGCGATTGCGCTTTATCCGGTCCAAGGCTGGCTGATCCCCAAATTCCAGCGCAAGGTGAATGCGCTCGGCAAGGAGCGGGTACAGGCGGTGCGCCGCTTGTCTGAGCGGATTGGCGAATCCGTAACCGGCGCCGGCGAAATTCATGCCAACGATACCTCGCAATTTGAGCTTGCGGATTTTTCCGACCGGCTTGGCAAAATCTATAACATTCGGTTCGACATATATAAGAAGAAGTTCTTTATCAAATTTTTGAACAATTTTTTGGCGCTGATGACGCCGTTTTTCTTCTATTCCATCGGCGGAATTCTGGTGATCCGGGGCGATATGACCGTGGGCGCGCTGATCGCTGTTCTCGGCGCCTATAAAGATGTGTCGGCGCCGTGGAAAATGCTGCTGACCTATTATCAGCGGCTCGAAGATTCGCGCATCAAATACAGCCAATTGATCGAGAAGTTTGAAATTGCCGATCTGATCGGCGATGACCTGATTTCCGGTGACGCGGAAGATGACGCGCCGCTGACCGGGCAATTGACGGCGGCCAATATCAGCTATGTGGAAGATGACGGGCTGCGCGTTATCGACAGCGCCTCCATGGTTATTCAACTGCCCAGCCATTTTGCCTTGCTCGGACCCGGCGGCAGCGGCAAGGGTGAGTTTGCCCAGATGACGGCGCGGCTGCTTCGCCCATCGGCGGGCAAGATCACCATCAACGACAAGGATATTGCCGAGCTGCCGGAAGCCGTGACCGGGCGGCGCATATCCTACACCGACCAGAACCCCTACATATTCGGCGGCACCATGCAGGACAATTTGCTGTACGGGCTTAAACATCGTCCCCTGGGCGACGCCGATTACGATGATGAAGCGGCCTCGGCCCGGGAAACCGCCCTGGCGGAGGCCGAAGGGTCGGGCAACAGCATCTTCGATTTCAATGCCGACTGGGTGGATTACAGCAAGTCCGGTGCCGATGGTTCCGGTGATGTCATGCCGCGCATTGTCCACTATCTTGAAGTGGTTGGCATGGAGGAGGATGTCTATCAAATCGGCCTTCGGCGCACCATCGATCCCGAAGCCCGCGCCGAGCTGGCCGCTGGAATCCTGCAGGCGCGGGGTATCTTGCGGTCTCGCCTCGAAGAGCAAGATATTGCCGATTTCGTCGAATCCTTCGACAAGGACAAATTCAATACCAACGCGTCGGTGGCCGAAAATATCCTGTTTGGCACCCCCGTCGGCGCCCAGTTCGAAATCGATAATCTAGGCGAGAATGCTTATGTTCTCAGCGTCTTGGACCAAGTTGGGCTAACCGATGAGTTCCTCGACAAAGGCCAGCGGCTGGCTGAGATTATGGTCGATCTGTTTAAGGGCCTGCCCGCCGATCACGAATTCTGGGAGCGCTTTTCGTTCATTGGTTCCGACGACCTGCCGGATTTCGAATCGATCCTGGCGCGCATCAGCCAGGGCGGCTTGGAAGTGATCCCGGCCGAAGACCGCAGCCGCCTGCTGGCGCTGCCGTTCAAGCTGATCCCGGCGCGCCACCATATCGGCCTGATCGAAGATGATTTCATGGACCGCATGCTCGAAGCCCGGCGCGCCTTTGAAGCCGGGCTATCCGACGATCTGCGCAAATCGGTCGAGTTTTTCGATGCCGATAGCTACAACGCGGCGGCATCGATCCAGGATAATATTCTGTTCGGAAAGCTGGCCAGCGAGCGGGCGCAAAGCGCCGAGCGGGTCGGTGTGGTCTTGGCCGAAGTGGTTGCTGAGGCCAAACTCAGGAACGATGTGATCGGCCTTGGACTGTCCTTTGATGTGGGCATCGGCGGCTCGCGCCTGTCGCCGGCCCAGCGCCAGAAGGTTGCCTTGGCCCGCAGCCTGATTAAACAGCCAGATTTGCTGATTCTGAACGAAGCCATGTCCAGTCTGGACGCCGACAGCCAATCGGCGATCACCCTTCGCCTGCGCGAGGAGCAGGCGGGCCGAAGTCTCATGCTGCTGCCTTCCTCGGCCCAAGTGGAGGGCGATTTCGATCAGGTATTCACTATGGCCAGCGGTAAAGTTACCGGCGGCGAAGGCACCGAAACGGTTGCCTCCGAAGACGGCGAGGCTGCCGAGCAGGAGGGTGGTTTCGGCGAGGAAATTGATGTCCTGGCGAGCATACCCATGTTCGCCAGCCTGGACCGTTCGCGCTTGAAACTTTTGTCGTTCGCGTCAGAGCGTTTCTCCTTCGATGAAGGGACCGAGGTCTTTCACCAAGGCGATATCGGCGATGCGGCTTTCGTCGTTATCGACGGCAAGGTCGATGTGGTGCTGGAAACCACGGACGGGCCCAAAACCCTGGTTACCATGGGCCGCAACGACATGTTCGGCGAGCTCGCCTTGCTTTGCGATGCGCCCCGAACCGCGACCATGCGCGCCGCGTCCGATCTGTCGGTGATGAGTATCGCTAAGGATATCTTCTTCAAACTGATTTCCGAAGATCAGGATGTGAGCGCCCAGTTGACCCGCTCGGTTGCCGACCGGCTGGAGCGTACCACCCGCGATCTTTCGGCCGCCGCTGCGGTGCGCGATCTGGTTACCAATTTGCCGGACACGCGTCTGTTCACCGACCGCATGCGCTATATCATAGCCCGCAATAAACGCTTTGAAGACAATGCCGGGCTCTTGCTTTTCAATGTCAAAGAGAACTTCAAGCTCAACAGAGAAATGACACCGGACGAACATGACAATCTGTTGCGGGCGATTGCCGACCGATTGGTGGCTTGCGCCCGTGAGACCGATAGCACGGGCCGCATCGATAAAGACAACTTTGCCATTATCGTAACGCCGATCGAGCCCAACGACAGCCCGGTATTGCTGGCGCAAAGAATTACCAACGCGCTTTCCTCGCCCATTGAGATCGGCAGCCACAATATTCAGTGCGAAGGCGATTGCGCCTTTACCTACCGGCCCATGGACGACACCGATCCGGACGCGCAGATCAAAGATCTGTTGTCCGGCGGCGGCCAGCAACTGTCGTTGAAGGGCACGCCTTAAAAAAGGGCGCGCCATCACCATCGCCATGAACAGGGAATATGGATATGGTTTCAGTGATCTCAGCGGCGACTATTTTCGCTCGATCATTGGAATTTTGATTGCCGCGTTCCCATTTATGTTTGTGCGGCCGGTAACTTTCGTGGCCGTCATCATGATTGTGATCGGAGCGACATTCGCACTTTTCCTTGTACAAACACTGGTGCGGCACATATCGAGGATCATCCTCGATCCCCATGGAATATCTCTGGTCACGGTGGTTGAACGAAGGATGGATTGGAGCGCCGTCGAGGAGTTTTCGCTGGCCTACTTCACGACTTGGCGCAGTGGCGCAAAGGGTTGGATGCAGCTCAAATTGCGGGGCAAGGGTAAAACAATGCGGATCGTCTCCAAGCTGGAAGGGTTTAACGAAATCGTCGGCGCGGCGGCGGCGGCGGTGTCAACAAATGGTCTTGCCTTTGACGAAGCAACCATCCAGAACTTAAGCGCCCTCGGGCTTGGTGATCCCAACGAGAATAGCCGTATATGACCGATCTGCTAAATGTTGAAGACTTGACTGTCGAATTCCGCGTTCAGGCCGGAAAAATCGTCGCGGTTGAAGGCGTTTCGTTCCGCGTGAAGCCGGCTTCGACGGTGGCTATCGTCGGCGAATCCGGGTCCGGTAAGTCGACAATTGCGCAGGCGATTATGGGCATCTTGCCGAACGTGGCGGAGATAACCGGCGGTTCCATCAAGTTTACCGACCCCAATCCCGATGCGCATGCGGGCCATGCGCGGCAAATGGATCCGGTGGTCGATATTGCCGCGATGAAACCCGATGGCTGGCAAATGCAGCGCCTTCGGGGCGGGCGCATGTCGATGATATTTCAAGAGCCGATGACATCTTTATCGCCGCTGCATACCATCGGCGATCAGATCAGCGAAGCCATGTTGCTGCATTCCGACGTGACCAAGAGAGCCGCCATGGAAGCGGTCGAGGAAATGCTTGCCACGGTAGGCTTTCCCGATCCCAAAAAGGGTGTCGATAACTATCCGTTTGAATTGTCCGGCGGGCTGCGTCAGCGGGCGATGATTGCCATGGCGCTGGTGTGCCGGCCGGCCCTGCTGATCGCCGACGAGCCGACCACGGCGCTGGACGTCACCATCCAGGCGCAAATCTTGAAATTGATCGCCGATCTGCAAGACCAGTTGCAAATGGCGGTGCTCATTATCACTCATGATCTCGGCGTGGTCGCCAACGTCGCCGAGGAAGTGGTGGTGATGTATAACGGCAAGGTCATGGAAGCCGGGACCATCGACGATATTTTTCGCGATCCGTCGCATCCATACCTGAAATCGCTTTTGCGCGCGGTGCCGCACTTCAATATGGAGCCCGGCGAACGCCTGAAACCGATCCGCGAAATTCAACCGACCACCGGCCATTTGATGGCCGCCAAGGAAACTGCGCTGGGCCCGGTGGACGATAAGCGCCCGCTCTTGAGCGTGCAAAACCTGACCAAGGAATTCTCCCAGCGCAAAAAAGGATTGTTCGGTGGATCGGGCGGAAAATTCAAAGCGGTCGACGATGTCTCCTTCGATATCATGCGCGGCGAAACCTTGGGCCTGGTGGGCGAAAGCGGTTGCGGCAAAACCACGTTGAGCAAGCTGGTCATGCGCGCGCTTGATCCCGACGAAGGCAAAATCCTGTTTAACGATCATGGCGACGTGGTCGACCTGACCAGCATCAAAGGCCGGCAACTCATTCCATACCGGACCAAATACCAATATGTGTTCCAAGACCCGTTCGGCGCGCTCAATCCGCGCATGACGGTGTTCGATATCGTCTCCGAGCCGCTGGTTATTCATAAAATCGGCGATCAGGACTACCGGACCGAAATGGTCAAGGAATTGATGAACCTTGTGGGCCTCGATCCCCGCTTCCTGAACCGCTATCCGCACAGCTTTTCCGGCGGCCAGCGGCAACGAATCAGCATTGCCCGAGCGCTGGCGCTGAAGCCCGATCTGCTGCTCTGCGATGAGCCGGTATCGGCGTTGGATGTGTCGGTGCAGGCGCAAATCCTCAACCTGTTGAAGGATTTGCAGTCCGAACTTGGCCTGACCTACCTGTTTGTGTCGCACAATCTGGCGGTGGTCGATTACGTTGCCGACCGCATCGCCGTCATGTGCGCCGGCCGCCTGGTCGAGGTGGCGCCGCGCGCCGCGTTGTTCGGCAACCCGGCGCATCCCTATACCAAAGCCTTGTTGAGCGCCGTGCCGTTTCCCGATCCGGACCGAAAGCTCGATTTGGGCGCGCTGATGGAGGGCAAGGCCTCGGAGCCGGCGGCGTGGCCGCATCCGTTTACGATCACCGAAGATGGCCACGCGCAATTGACCGAGATTGCCGAAAATCATCTGGTTCGCATCGAAGGGGATGGCTCCCAATTGCAGGAGGCATCATGATCCCTACAAGCGTATTCGCCGGCGTGGCCCTGGCGGCGGCTGTTGTGGTATCGGCGCCGGCTGCCTTTGCGCAAAGCCAGCCCAATAGTTTGGTCGAGACGCCGTCGCTGCAAGATCAAGTGGCCGCCGGCAAATTGCCGCCGGTGCACCAGCGCCTTCCGCAAGAGCCGGCAATCGCCCGGTTTGATGGCAAGACGCTGGTGAATGGCCGCCACGGCGGCGTCCTTACATTGCTGATGGGCCGCAAAAAAGACATCCGCCAGATGGTGGTCTATGGCTATGCCCGGCTTGTGGGGTACGACACCGACTTCAATCTGGTTCCCGATATTTTGAAAGATGTCGAAGAAAAAGAAGGCCGGATATTCACCCTGCATTTGCGCAAAGGTCATCGCTGGTCCGATGGCGCACCCTTTACCACCGAAGATTTCCGCTACTATTTCGAAGAATCGGCGACCAACAAGGCGGTCAAGAATATGTCCCTGCCGGCCGATATGCTGGTCGATGGCCTACCGCCCAAATTCGAAGTGATCGACCAATTTACGGTGCGCTATACCTGGCCCAAGCCGAACCCGTTTTTTCTTCCGCGTTTGGCCGGTGCACGGCCCATGTATATCTACCAGCCGGCCCATTACCTTCGGAAATTCAACGCCAAATTCGCCCGGGCGGACGAACTAAAGGCGCGGGTCAAGAAGCGCAAGCAACGCAACTGGGTGTCGCTCCATTACGTGGTTGGCCAGCAATATAAAAACAACAATCCCGATCTGCCCACCTTGCAGCCCTGGGCGCTGAAGACCAAGCCGCCGTCGAAGAATTTCCGCTTTCTGCGCAACCCGTATTTCCACCGGGTTGACGTCAATGGCCGTCAGCTTCCCTATATCGACGAGGTGAGGCTGAACATCACGTCGAGCAAGTTGATACCGATCAAATCGGGATCGGGCGAAACCGATTTGCAGGGACGCGGATTGAACTTCAACAATTACACTGTTCTTAAACAATCGGAAAAACAGTTCGGCTATAAGACCCGCTTGTGGCGGACCGCCAAGGGCGCGCGCTGGGCTTTGTTTCCCAATATGCATGTCAACAATCCCGATTGGCGGGCCCTGTTGCGCGATGTGCGGTTCCGCCGGGCGTTGTCAATGGGTATCGACCGGCACGAGATCAATCAGGTCCTCTATTATGGATTGGCCCGCGAAACCGGGAACTCGGTGCTTCCCGAAAGCCCGCTTTATGATCCCGCCTTTGCCAAAAGATGGACCGAATATGATGTGCAGCGGGCCAACAAATTGCTCGACGGCATGGGCCTGACAAGGCGCAATTCCCAAGGCACGAGGCTGATGAAAAACGGCAAGCCGCTGGAGTTGACGGTGGTGTTTTCCACCGAAGAATCGGAGCCGTCCGATCTGTTGGAACTGATCCGCGATTCCTGGCGGCGGATCGGCATCAAGGTGTTTTCCAAACCCATGAACCGCGAAGTGATGCGCACCCGTATCTTCAGCGGTTTCGTACAGATGGCCATGTGGTTCGGCCTCGAAAACGGCATTCCGAGCGAAAGCTTCAGCCCCAAGGAATTGGCGCCCACCTCGCAGCAGCAGCTGCAATGGCCGAAATGGGGCCAGTGGCATGAGACCCGCGGCAAATCGGGCGAGCCTATCGACATGAAACTGCCGCAAGAATTGTTCCAGTTGAACATCGATTGGCGCAATGCCGGCTCGGCCGGGGAGCGCAAGAAAATATGGGACCGCATGCTCGATATTTATTCCGACCAAGCCTATTCCATCGGCTTGGTGGCCAGCGTTCCGCAGGTTGTCGTGGTCCGCAATAATTTACGCAACGTACCTGAAAAAGCCATTTACAATTGGGATCCAGGCGCTCATTTCGGCGTCTACCGGCCCGACGTTTTCTGGTTCGCGCCTAAGAAAAATCCTTCCTGATCAATGAATTAAGCCTGCTTTCAACAAAGAACCGCACCCATGATTGAATTCCTCGCCCGGCGTATCCTTGTCATGATCCTGACCCTGATTGTGGTCTCTGCGCTGGTATTCGTGATCATCCAATTGCCGCCCGGCGACTACCTCACCAGCTATATCGCCGAGTTGCAGTCCCAGGGCGAAAATGCCGATCCGCAAAAGATCGAATTCCTGAAGCAGGAATATCATTTGGATAAGCCCATGTGGCAGCAATATCTGATCTGGGCGGGGGGCATCGTCCAGGGTGATTTCGGCCGCTCGATCGAACACAATCTGCCGGTCTCCGAGGTGATCGGCGATGTCTTCGTTAATTCCCTGATCCTCAATTTTTCGATCGTGATATTCATCTATATCGTCGCCTTTCCAATCGGCGTCTATTCCGCCACCCACCAATATAGCTGGGGCGATTACGGGCTGACATTGGTTGGGTTTTTCGGCCTGGCGACGCCGAATTTTCTGCTCGCCCTGATCATGATGTTCCTGGCCAAGAAATTCTTCGGCACCAGTATCGGCGGGCTGATGGACCCGGAATTCGAAAACCAGGCCATGTCCTTCGCCAAGGCCCTGTCGATCCTGGAGCATCTGGTGATTCCGGTGGTCGTCATCGGCACCGCCGGAACCGCCGGCATGATCCGCCGCCTGCGCGCCAATCTGCTCGATGAGTTGCACAAGCAATATGTGACCACGGCGCGCGCCAAAGGGTTGCCCCGGATGCGCTTGTTAGTCAAATATCCGCTGCGCATGGCGCTCAATCCGTTCATCGCCGACATCGGCAATCTGTTGCCGCAGGTGGTTTCGGGCTCGGTGATTGTTTCGGTCATTCTGGATTTGCCGACCACCGGTCCGATCCTTTTGGAGGCCTTGCGCGCCCAGGACATGTTCCTGGCCGGCTCGTTTCTGTTGTTTGTCTCGGTGTTGACCGTGGTCGGCATGTTTGTTTCCGATCTGTTGCTGGCGGTGCTCGATCCCCGAATCCGGCTTGAAGGGGGCACCAGCCGATGAGCGACAAGCTGGACCATTTCGTCACCTCCGAGCCGTTTGACCCGTACGAGGTCGAGGCCCTATCTCCCGAGCAGGAGCGTTTCTATCTGGCGTCCCAATGGCGCATGATGTGGTGGCGCTTGAAAAGACACAAACTGGCGGTCTATTCCGGCGCCATCCTTTTCGTTCTCTATTTCTCGATCCTGGTCACCGAGTTTTTGTCGCCCTATGGGCTGACCTCGCGCCACACCGATCATATTTTCGCACCGCCGCAAAGCGTCAATTTCTTCCACGAAGGCGAATTTGCCGGCCCGTTCGTCTACGGTCTCAACTACAAGCTCAACATGTCGACGCTGAAGCGGGAATACACCATCGACAAGGGCGCTGTGCAGCCGTTGCGCTTTTTCTGCCGGGGCGACAAATATGATTTTTGGGCAGGGTTCGAGTCGAACGTGCATCTGGTTTGCGCGTCTGCCGGCGGCACCTTTTTCTGGCTGGGCACCGACCGGCTGGGACGCGACGTATGGTCGCGCATTCTGTACGGCACGCGCATATCGCTGACCGTCGGGCTGGTGGGCATTATCCTCTCCTTCATTCTCGGCATCACCATCGGCGGTGCGGCCGGTTATTTTGGCGGCTGGGTGGATAACCTCTCCCAGCGCGCCATTGAAATTCTGCGTTCGATGCCCGAATTGCCGTTATGGCTGGGGCTATCGGCGGCCTTGCCGGTCACCTGGTCGCCGGTGGCCATCTATTTCGGCATCACGCTGATCCTGGCCTTGCTGGATTGGCCGGGGCTGGCGCGCGCCGTGCGCTCGAAATTGCTGGCCTTGCGCGAAGAAGATTTCTGCACCGCGGCCGCGCTCATGGGGGCCAGGCCGAGGCGCATTATCGCCCGTCATCTGCTGCCCAATTTCATGAGCCATCTGATCGCATCGGCGACCCTTTCGATCCCATCGATGATCCTCGCCGAAACGGCGCTTTCGTTCCTTGGATTGGGCCTCCGCCCGCCGATCACAAGCTGGGGCGTGCTGCTGGTGGAAGCCCAGAACCTGGAAGCCGTGGCGCTCTATCCTTGGCTGCTCCTGCCCGCCGTGCCGGTGATCATCACCGTGCTGGCCTTCAACTTCTTCGGCGACGGCCTCCGCGACGCCGCCGATCCCTACAAATAATTGATGCCGATCAATTTCAAACACCTCTTGTAATCCCATGGTGTGATCGCCAAATTAAATATTATGACTGACCGATTGATCATCCCCGACTATTGCCCGGTACCTGCGGCCAAGCCCTTTATGCGCCCCCTTTTGATCGCGTTCGGCTGGCTTTGCGTTGCCCTCGGCGGCATCGGCGTGGTGACGCCGGGACTGCCGACCACGGTCTTTATCATCATGGCGGCCTGGGCTTTTGCCCGCTCATCCAGGCGCTTTCACGATTGGCTCTATAGCCACAAATTGTTCGGCCCGGCCCTGATCAATTGGGAGCGGCACCGGTTGATCCCGCCCAAGGCCAAAGTCATGGCGGTTTCGATGATGAGCCTCAGCGTCGCCATCGTCGCCGTCATCGGCGCCGGCAGCTGGATGGCGCCCACAATCATGATGGCCGCAATGACGCCGGTGGCGATCTTTATCCTTACCCGCGCCAGCCGCGCGCCCGCCTAAACGCTTTTCCTACAGCACGATGCTTGGATTGCGGAGGTTCTGGTCGCAATCGATCAGGTTCACCTGCTTGACCAGAATTTGCCACGTCTCGCCGCCGCCGGAGGCGGCTTCGCCACCGACACGCCGGAGCTGGTGGCCGTACCAGCCCGTATAGATGCGCTTGTCGCCGGCCTGAAATTCGGTGGTCAGGAAGTTGGAGCGGACCATGAAGACATCGGCTTCCTGGGCCGAATAAACGCTGACGTTGGAGACCATGCGCGCCGTTCTTGAGACCGGCTGCTGCGACCAGGCATGCTCGGTATCGAGCCGGAATACCCGGTCTTCCATGCGGCGGCGGTCATCGAACGCTACCGCCACTTCGCGCCTGGGATCGCCGCCATCTTGGCTGGCCGGCACCCAGTAAAGGCAATCCGGTGCAAACAGGCCGAGCCAATCTGCGCGGCGCCCCTGATCCAGCAAGCGCGCCTCTTTCTCCAAAAACCGGCGGCAGGAATCCCTTAAACCCGCATCGCCTTGTTCAGCCGCGTCCGATTGCCAACCACGGAAATCGGCGATCAGTTTTTCATAAAAACCGGCATCCACGTAGTGGGAGGTTTTCGACGGATCGTGGTTCATGTCTCTATGCGCCTTTCGCATCGGGATCACGGGTGATGCCGATCGCCGGATCATCGGTCATCAGCCGCTTATAGACTTTCATGGTTTCGCGCATGAACAACTCGTCGGTGGCGGGCCCGGTGATGACGCCGCCTTGGTCCACGGTAACCCGGCCCTCTTCGATGCCGAGGCCGCGGTGCATATAGATCCATTCGTCCTCTTCCGCCGCGAGGCCGGCCTGGATCTGCTCGAAATTCATCAGATCGTCGACCTCGCCGAAATTGGGGAAGCCTTCCTGGGTGCGCATGCGTAGCGCGTTGATGGCTTCCAGATCGTCGCCGATATCGCCATCCACGTCGATCACGGCGGTGCCCCACCAGGTGGTATCGGTCTCGGTGACCGACAAAGGCTGGATCACCTGAATATGGTTGCCGAGCAGCATCAGGTTCGGAAACACGTTGATATTGACCGGCTCCGAGGACGCCAGATCGAGCAGCGCATTGGCCCGCTCCCCATGGCGGCGGCGGAAATCTTCTTCTACATGCTCCATGCCCGGATGCAGGCTTTCGATCTCCCACATGGCGCCGGGGCGCACTTCCATGTTGGGGCGCTTGTCCTTGAAGTGATGGCCATTGCCGAAATAGCGCACATACATGGGCGCGCCGTCGGGGTTTTCCTTGTAGTAGGTCATGCCCTTGTCGTCGGCCATGCGGTTTTCCATGGCCAGCAAGGATCGGTGCGAAAACACCACGTGATAGCCATCGGCGGAATTGTCGTAGGCGAGTTTCCAATTGCCGGCGAATTTCAGCCGGTTGGCGTTGCAGATGGCCACCTTGCCGCCCGGTTGGCGGTCCAGCCATTCATCAATGGGCTGCTTCACGCCGCCCAGATACGCATCCAGGGACGGCGCATCGGCATTCAGGGTGGCGAAAATAAAGCCCCGGTAGCTGGCCACCCGCTCAACCTGGGCCAGATTGAACTGGTCGCCGTCGAGCGCATCATCGGCATAACCATCCGGCCACGGAACCCCCGACAGCTTGCCGTTATTGGCGTACGCCCAGCCGTGATAGGGGCAGGTGAAGCCTTTGGCCGAGCCGCTGTCATGGCGGCAGATGGTGGCGCCCCGGTGGGTGCAGCGATTGTAGAGGGCGCGGATGCGGCCCTCGGAATCCCTGGTCACGATGATCGGGCGCAGCCCCAGCCGCGCGGTGACGTAATCGTCGTTGTCCGGGATTTGGCTTTCGTGGGCGATATAGACCCAGACGGCGCCGAATATCTTGGTCATTTCAGCTGTGAAGATCGCCGGGTCCGTATAGATCTGGCGGCTAACCCGGTCTTCCTGGATCATCCGGTCCCAGTCATAGCCCGCATCCAGGCTGCCCGCTGCGGCTGACATTTTATCGATTTTGGTCATTTCAGCGCCTCCGGAACCGCTCTAAAAGAAATCATAATATTCATTCTGTTCCCATTGGGTCACGTCCCCGGTTCCCGGGTCAATGCCGTTTTCTTCGAGGTACTGCTCAAAGCGGCCCAACTCGACAGACTTGAAGGCCAGGTAATAATCGACGAACAGATCGCCGAATTCTTTCCGGTACAATTGGCTCTGGTCGAGGGCGCCGAGCGCCGCGCCCATGTTTTGCGGTAACAACGGCCGGTCGGCCTGGTAGGAATCATCGTCCGCCTCCCACAAGGGCAACTTGCGCTCGAGCCCGTCGATGCCGGCGGCGATTTGGGCGGCGATAAACAGATACGGATTGGCGGCGGGCTCACCGGCGCGGTTTTCGATGCGCGTCGTCGGATCTTCCGGCCCGCCCAAAACGCGCATCATGGTGCCCCGGTGATCGTAGCCCCAGCCGGCCCGGTCGGGCGCCAGGGAATTGGGCTGGAAGCGGCCAAAACCGTTAATTGTGGGGGTGCTGAAGATGGTCCCCTCGACCGCATGATCCAAAAGCCCGGCCAGGAAATTCTGGCCCAGCGGCGACAGGTGGCCGTCGGTTTCGCTGGGGATCAACTGGTTGACGCCCATCTTGTCCTTGACCGACTGGTGCAGATGCCAGCCCGACGAATAGTGCCCGGCGATGCCTGGCCGGCACATGAAGGTGGCGAAGTAGCCAAGGCGATGACAGACTTGGCGGGTAGCGGTGCGAAAGAGGGCATAGTTGTCGGCCGCCGCCAGAGCGTCATCGGCGGTGAAGGTGCATTCCACCTGGCCCGGACCCCATTCGTTTTCCATGGAGCGCAATGGCAGGCCAAGGGCCTGATAGGTAGCGGTCAGCTCGCTCAACACCGGCTGCATGATGTCCAGGTTGGTTTCCGAATGGTACGAATAGCCGCGCTCCACCGGCGCCGTGGCGATGGGTTTGCCCAA
>CAUZTZ010000054.1:0-16733 GCA_963582805.1 Alphaproteobacteria bacterium | reverse complement strand
GATATTATTAACAACTTATTCTAGTTTGAAGCCGCAAATGTCAAGAACGGCTCACCCGGTTATACAATGGTGGCTCGATCATTGTGGTATAAGTCCAAACCGGCGGGGGCAGGCGGGATTGAAATGACCAAATTGGATCGCCAGGGTTTGGCAAGCGTGGTTGGGTCGATATGAAGGAATTATACGCGCGTCTGTTTTCAAGGCCGGCCATCGCCATTGAATTGATAACGGCGACGTTCTTCATTTCTATTCTGGCGCTGGCAAGCCCGTTGTTCGTGATGCAGGTGCTCAACCGGTATGTGGCGCAAGGGGTGGATGCGACGCTGGTCACCCTGACATCGGGGGTCTTGATCGCCATCATCTTGGAGCTGGCATTCCGCGAGGCGCGCATGCATCTGGCGCAACGGCTGACCACCAAGGCGGACGAGGATTTGACCAATTCCGGTTTCAACGTTTTGACCCGCGCCAAACTGGACGCCTTGGAGCGGGTGCCAACGGATATGCGCCGGGAAATATTGAATGGCACCAGCGCCGTCGAGCAGGCCTATAGCGCCAGCAACATCAACGCGGTACTTGACGTGCCATTTGCGGTTCTGTTTGTCTTTATTCTTTATCTTCTGGAGCCAACCATCGCCTTCGTCGTCGCCGGGTTTTTGATCGTGGTGTTCGTTGGCGGCCTACTCGGCGCCGCATCGACCCAATCCAAAACCAACGAATTGACCAACCATTCCGGGCATACCAGTGCCTTGCTGGGTACGGCAATTCGGGAATCGGAAACTGTTCGTGCCTTTAACGCGGTTCGCCTTTTGCAGAAAGACTGGATGTCAAATACTGGGCTGGTGCACGGTCTCCGCCGAAAATTAAATTCACGCCAAGGATTTGTTCAATCGCTCACGCAAACCTCCAACGCCTTATTAAGCGTTACCGTGATTGTCGTCGCCGGTATCTTGGTGGTTGCAGGGGAAATGGACGTGGGTGCCATGATCGGCACGAATATTCTGGCGGCGCGCGCCATGCAGCCGATCACCCGTTTTTCCCAGCTCGGCGGCTCGTTCACCAAGGCCAAGCAGGCGATCAATCTTTTGGCCGAATTTTCGAAACTGCCCTTGGAGCGGGACCGGGGTAGCGCTCTAACCGAATATACCGGCGGCCTGGAATTCCGCGATTTGGGATTTAATTATCATGGCGAAAGCAATCCCATATTTGAATCCATATCCTTTAAAGTGGAACCCGGATCGGTTCTGGTGGTAACCGGCTCCAACGGCGCCGGGAAAACCACCCTCGCCAAGGTGATATTGGGGCTTTATGACCCGGTGCGCGGCCATGTCTATGCCGACGGGCTGGATATTCAGCAGATGGCCTCCGAATGGTGGCGCCAGCAGATCGTCTATCTTCCGCAAGAACCGGCCTTGGTGAACGCCAATATTTTTGAAAACCTGACGATCAACAATCCCGAAGTTGATCCCGAACATGTCAACCGTATCGTCGATGCGACCGGTCTCCGCCAGTTCGTCGATGAAAGCGAAGCTGGTCTGGAAACACTGATCGTGGATAATGGCTGGCGCCTGTCGGAAGGCATTCGCCGCCGGATAGCATTGGCGCGAGGGCTGTTGACCAACGGCCGGCTGGTCATTTTTGACGAACCCACGGAAAGCTTCGATACCCAGGGTGTGCAGACCGTACACGCAATCCTCAGCCAATTTGCGCAGGACGGGCGCACGATTATTGTCATGTCCCACGACGCCAATATTGTCAAAGGCCGCCACACGGTTCTAAATCTTGACGAAAAACCGGTGCCGACGGTAACCAACGTGCCGGGCGTGGTGGCCAACGCGCCGCCGCCCGAAAATGCCGGCGACGAGGCCCAGGCTGGCCAAGGCTAATGCCCGAAGGTGTCAGAGGAATAGCCCGATGAGCGAAGAGCAAGCGGAACCTGGGGAAGAAGGCGGGTACAAGCCGGGCGTCGGTCCGCATTTGGTGTATTTGTTATGCGCGGTCCTGACCGTGTCGTTCGTGGCCTGGGCGGCGTTCAGTACCCTCGATATCGTCAGCATGGCGACCGGCGAGGTGATCCCGTCCACGCAGGTCAAAACGGTCCAGCATCTGGAAGGTGGCATCGTCTCCAATATTCTCGTCCGCGAAGGCGAGGAGATAAAAAAGGGTCAGCCGCTGATCGAATTGGAGCCAACCACCAGCACCGCCGATGTTGGCGAATTAAAGGTGCGCCTAACGTCATTAAACGTTCAAATTCAAGAACTTAAGTCCCGATTGAACCATGACAAGGCGCCCAAGTTCGACGCCGAGACGATCAAGAATTATCCCAATTTGGTTCGCGAATTCCGGCGTAGTTTTGAGATTTCGTCGCGTCGGCAAGCATCGGAAATCGAACAACAGAAGAAGATCGTGCAGCAGCGAAAAAGCGCCATCGGCGAGATTAATACACGGATCAAATCCCGCCGCCGCAATTTGAAGCTCTTGAAGGAGCAAATCAAAATCTCGGATGATCTGCTGAAAGATAATCTGACCAACCGATACAAGCATTTGGATCTGCTGAAAGAGGCCGGCAAAATCCAGGGCGACATCGAAGAGGATCAGGCGGCCTTGGTTTCGGCGCGCTCGGCATTGGAAGAAGTTTCGGCCGGGCTGCAAACCGTCCAAAACACCTTTGATGAAGAAAACAAAGCCGCTCTCGACGAAGCACGGCTGAGCTATAACGAGCTCACCCAGCGTATGCAGAAATTTGAGGACAGCCTAAAGCGGACCAAGCTGCGCTCGCCGGTTTCCGGTGTCGTCAAATCCATCCATATTGCGACCATTGGCGGTGTCGTAAAACCCGGCGAGCCGGTTGTCGACATTGTGCCCTTAGGCGATAAGCTGATCGTCGAGGCGCAGTTGCAGACCCAGGATATCGGCTTCGTTCAAGCCGGCCAGAACGTCATGGTGCGGCTTGCGTCCGCCGACGCCAACCGGTTCGGAGGCTTGGAGGGCGAGGTTATTTCGGTGAGCCCCGATACCCTGCTCACGCCGGATGGCGTACCCTATTACAAAGTGCGGATCGCCACCGACGTCGCCTTTTTTGAGCGCGGCGCATTGAAATACAGCTTGTTTCCGGGAATGCAGGTCATCGCCAACATTCACACCGGAACACGCACCATATTCCAATACATGTTCGATCCGTTTCTTTCCTCCATGGGCGACGCCATGCAGGAAAGATAAACCGGCGGGATTGATTTGGAGCGGCGGATTATTTCGGCGCTTTTGCCTTTTTCGGCGCTGCCTGTTTATCGTCCGAGCCGTCCTGATTTTCTTCTATCCGGGCTTGCACCTGTTCACCGATATCCTTGGCCGCGTTGGAAATCCCTTGCAGGATTGGCGATAGTTGATTGGCCGGGATCATCAGCCGGACTTGCGGGCGCAACGAATCGCCTTCGGCCTGCTGAGCAAAGGTAATGCGAAATACGCCATTTGCATGGGACATATTCGCAACCCGTTCCACAAAATATTCGATTGGTGTTTCTTCGGCCATGGTGAACTCCTATCGTTGGATGAACTTTCTAGATTGTTGAAAAATATAGAATTAAATAAATGAGTGAAAGGCAATTCTGCGTATAGGTGTGCTGTCGGTCAGCGCCGACGCTTGCCGGCTTCATCGACGACCTGGGTGATCCAATCGAAGACATCGCCCTTGGCCGAATTGAATTGCATGGCAACCCCATCGTCGCCGACGCGGATAATGCGGCCCGGTACTTTCGGGGAATTCCGGGCGTTCATTTGGATGGCGCCGCCGATACTCATATGTGCCGGATCGACATCGACTCCTAGGTCGAATTGAACCACCGCGCCGCTTGCCGAAACATTGGTGACACTCGCGGTATGTTCGTGATTGTCTGCGTCAACGACAACGACCTTGATATCGGTGTCGTAGCGCGGAAATTCTCGCTGGTTGCCACTCATAATTTTCCCCGGCTGCTATTCGTTGCCGCCCGTGCGGTCAAGGAATTTACCCCAGTATCGTTTATAACGCGTTACCTGTCACCCAGTTGTGACTTGGATTACAAGCGCAATGATAATATTGGCATTCCTGAAGGTATTACCAGCCGAATTCAGAGCGGGCGCATGATTGAAAATTCTTTGCCATGGTTAGTGATGCTGGCCTACGCTGTCGTTGTTTGGCGCCTGGCGCCGAAACGGGCCTCGGTCGCCGGCTTTTTTTCCGGCGGCAGTGAAAAGGGCACCCCGCCGGGTCTTTGGCTATTGGCCGCCAGTGCTGGCATATCGTGGATTTTTGCCAAGTCCATCACCAATGCGGCCGGCCTTGCGCAAGCCTTCGGGCTCTCTGGCTCGATAGGCTATGCAACCTATTATCTCAGTTTCCTGACCGCCGGCATTGCAAACTATATTATTCGCACCCGCGCCGGGGATGCATCCTTGCCGGCGTTTCTTAACCGCAAATACGGGGCCGCCTGCGCCGGGCTTTTCATTGCCGCAATCGCCATCCGGCTGTTTAACGAAGTGTGGTCGAATACCAAGGTCGCCGGCCTTTATTTCGGGACCGAAGGCAGCTCCGGATACTGGATAGCCGTCATATTGGTGACCGCCTTCACGGTCTTTTACAGCTGGCGCACCGGGCTAAGGGGCAGTCTGCTGACAGATGGCGGCCAGATGATCCTGGCGGCGGTGCTGTTGGGCGGGGTGATGATATTTTTGCTGCCCGAATTTTCGGCCAGGGGATTGCCGGAATTTACTCCGGCGGCCAGCGCCGCCGGCTGGACTTTTGCGGGCCTCGCATTCGTTCAGGTGTTCAGCTACCCGTTTCATGATCCGGTGCTGACCGACCGCGCCTTCATCACCGATCCCAAGACCATGCTTAAAGGGTTCGTTCTTGCCGGGATTATCGGCGGCGGCTTTATATTCCTGTTCGGTTTCATCGGTATCTACGGCAAACTGGAAGGGCTGGGCGGCAATCCCTCGCTCACCGTGCCCGCCGGGTTCGGTGTCGTGATGTTGCTGATCGTCAATGCCATCATGATGACCAGCGCCGGCTCGACCCTGGATTCCACGTTCGCCAGCACCGCAAAGTTGTCGGCGCGGGATTGGCCCGGCGCCACCGGGGCGCCCACCGAACGCCAATTCTGGACCGGGCGGCGGGCCCTGATCGTTATCGCCGTGCTCGGCAATCTGCCGCTCTTGAGCATCTATATGGGCGCCAAGGCCGGCCCGGCGATCATCGCCGCCACGACCATCAGCGGCACCATGGTCATGGGATTGGCGCCCATATTCCTGTTGGCGTTCCTGCCCGGAGCCGGCCGCTTGAGCTTCCACCTGGCTTTTTGGCCGGGCATATTGTTCGGCGCTGCGCTGACATTGGAGGGCGCCACGGGCGTTCAAATATTCCCGGCCTGGGTTGATTTGGGCACTGGGCGCTACGCCGATGATTTCGGCGTGAACCTTTATGGGCTCGCCCTTTGTACCGCGGGTTTCGTCACAGGCTGCCTGATCCCTAGGCGCGCGAAAGCAGCGTTTGGTCCGGAGCCCAGAACCGTATAAAACGGCTGCATGTGTGGAATTGCCGGAGCCCTGATTTATAGCGGCGGCGGTCAGGTTGCGAAAAGCGACCTGGCCGGCATGTGCCGCTCCATGGCCCACCGGGGACCGGACGCCGAAGGAACCTGGCTGGCAACGGACGCGAAGATAGGTTTGGCCCATCGCCGGCTGACGATTATCGATCTCGCCGATGCGGCCGGCCAGCCGATGGCCAACGAAGACGGCGAAATTCTGGTAACCTATAACGGCGAGATCTATAACCACCGGTTGCTTCGGCGCGAATTGGCCGCCGCCGGGCACCGCTTCCGCACCGATCATTCCGATACCGAAGTTGTTGTCCATGGCTACGAGGAATGGGGCCTGGACGGATTGTTGCAGCGCCTCGAAGGCATGTTCGCTTTCGCCGTTTGGGACAACCGGGCCAAAAGGCTGTTCCTGGCCCGCGACCGTATCGGCATCAAGCCGGTTTACTTTACCCGGCATGGCGGCGCCTTTCTTTTCGGCTCCGAAATCAAGGCCCTGCTGGCCTATCCGGGCGTGCCGCGCCGGGTGGGCAGATTGGCGCTCTATCATTACTTGAGCTACCTCGCGGCGCCGGCGCCGTTGACCATGTTCGATGGCATCTACAAATTACCGGCCGCCACCTGGATGCAAGTGGACGCGTCCGGGCGCATGCAGGCCACCCGTTATTGGCGGGCGCTACCCGGCCAGGGAATTGCGGCGGGCGCATTGGAAGGATTGTCAGGCGCGGCCCGCGAAGACTTCTTGTGCGAAGGAATAAGGGCGCGTCTGAACGCGGCCGTCGAAAAGCGCATGATGTCCGACGTGCCGTACGGTGCGTTTCTGTCCGGCGGTATCGATTCGTCGGTCAACGTGGCGCTCATGGACCGCTATACCGATGATCCGGTGAACACCTTCACCGTCGGCTTCAAGGATCATGAGCATCTCAACGAGTTGGACCACGCCGCCCGCGTCGCCCGGGAATTCAACACCAACCACCACGAGGTTCTGGTCGATGAAGCGGCCATGGTCGGCTATCTGGACGATCTGGTGCATCAACAGGACGAGCCGCTGGCAGATTGGGTCTGTATCCCGTTGCACTTCGTATCCAAGCTGGCGCAAGAGGCGGGCGTCAAGGTGATCCAGGTGGGCGAGGGGTCCGACGAGCAGTTCTGCGGCTACCACGGCTATATGAAATATCTTCAATTGCATTCTACTTGCTTTGGCCCGTTTCGCACCCTGTTGCCGGGCTTTGCGCAGGCTGGCATCGCGGCTCTGGCGCATGGGGCGGCCAGACTGTTTCCCGATTTCGAACAATATGCCGACGCGGTCAGCCGCGCCGCCGCGGGCCGCGAAGCCTTTTGGAGCGGCGCCATGGCCTATTGGGAATCGCAGAAATCCCGATTGCTGCCGGGGTTCAGCGCCGGCGCGCCCAGCGGCTTTGAAGACATCGTCCAAGCCGGCTTGCTGCCGGAGAGTTTTTTAGCGGCGGACAGCTACCATGTGGCGGCCAGCTATTTGGCCGAAATGGATGACGCGGCGCCGGGAAGCGATCAGCTAACGCGCATGATCGGCAACGAGTTCCGGCTGCGGCTTCCGGAATTGCTGCTCATGCGCGTCGACAAGATCACCATGGCCTCGTCTCTGGAAGCGCGCGTGCCGTTTCTCGACCACGATTTGGTGGAATTCACCATGGATATTCCGGCCGCCGACAAGATCAAGGGCGGCGCCGCCAAGCATCTGTTGAAACAAGCCGTTGCGGGATTGATCCCGGACGACATCATTCAGCGCAAAAAAATGGGCTTCGCGGCGCCGATGAAAGAATGGCTGCGCGGTGATTTTGGCCGCGCCGCCGGGGAGGAAATTTTGGCCTCGCCATTGCTGAGCGAAATTGGCGCCGACAAGGACATGATTGGCCGCATGATCGGCGATCACCGGAGCGGCAAACGGGATGCGGCTTTGCTGATCTGGGTCTTGTTCAACCTGACCGCCTGGCACGCCCACTGGATCGAAGCCTAGAGGGTCAGCTTTTAACCCCGCCCTTGATGGCGTCCAACAGCACGGATTCCAGTTTTTCCGCCTGCGCGTCCCAGGTGAATTGGGCGGCGCCATCCCGGTTGAGGCTGACGTCCGGGTAGCGATCAAAGCTTTGGCCGAGGGCCCGAGCGACCTCGGCTTCGCTGCCCGCCGAATGCAGGACCGCGCCGAATTCCCCGGCGAGGGATTTGGCTTCGGCGCCTTCTTGCCTATAGCAGATCACCGGCCGGCCGGCACCGAGCAGCTCGACCACCTTGTGATGAAAGGTCCGCTCGCTCTTGATGTAGAGATTGGCGAAGGCGCGGGCCTGAATGTCGCGCAATTGATCGAGGCCAACGTAGCCGTTCACCGTCACCCGGCAGAGACCCGATAAATCGGCAAAAATATTGCGAACCAGGTCGTCATCGTTGCCGCAATAGATGAACTCCAAATTCCGGGCTGTGTCACCCGGGAGGCTCATGAGCCAGGTCTTGATTGCCGATTTCAACTCGCCAAGCCGTGCCGGGCTGCCGATTGCGCCGGTCAGGCTGAAGCTTCGCCCTTCGGAACCCTCGGGCGGCGAAAGCGCGATCCCGGCGAGCCCGCTATAGATGGTTTCAATCGCGCCGCCGAACCAGGGCGCCGCATCCTCGGCGTGGCTGTTGGAAAGTGCCGTGAAGGCGGCCGCATCCCGGTAGCGCCCGGCCAGATGGCCGCGCAAGGGCGGCGCGATAAAGGCGCTCCAGAAATCCTTGATATCGGCCACCCAGGGGCACCCGGCGCGGGCGCTCAGCGCCTGGGCGATGTTCCAGCAATCGGTGTTGCCAAAGCTGGACCAGATGATGTCGGGGCGGAAGCTATCGGCGAGGGTTGGGATAAACGGAGCGGCGCCGTCCCGCCAATCGGTAAACACGCCCGATTCCTTGAGATAATGCCAGAGAACGACGCCCTGGCGGATCGGGCGCGGCGTAGCGCTGCCTCGGAGCAGCGCCAGCAACCCCGGCTTCGCCGCCGCCGCCGCCAGCCGCAACGGGCCTGAATAATCATGCGCGCCGATCATTTCGCCGGCGGCCTCCGGCGAAGCCGCCCCGGTCTGCCCTTGCAACGGCGCCGTCAGCAAAACCACTTGGTGGCCGCGGCCTGTAAGGCTGGCCGCAAACTCGCGCAGCCGGACGCCGCAAATGTGCGGCGTATCCGGGTGGCAGTGATTGATGAAGACGGCGCGCATCAGACCGCGAAGATCGGCAATTTGGGTGCCGCCCGTGCCCGCGCAACGAAATGTGTGCGCCAAGCGTGCTCGATCAGCGGGCGCCAGAGAACGTCCGCCAAATGGGTTTCGCCCGCATCGAAACGGCGCAGCGCTTTCTGCCACCACCGGGCGCTCCAGACATTGGAATTGGCGAAGTCTCCCCCGTGAATAATATCGCGGACATAACTGCCGAGGCTTTCTTTGAACCAAAGGGCGGCGGGCGGCAGGAATCCCCGCTTGTTCCAGCGGTCACGGATCTGGATAGGAAGATCATCGCCGAAGGCGCCGCGCAACAGGCGCTTCGTCTGGGCGCCGCCCATCAGCATCTCGGCGCGCAGCGACAGCGTAAACTCGGCCAACCGGTGATCGCAGAAGGGCAGGCGGACCTCCCGGGAATGGGCCATGGAATTGCGATCGCCGTAGCGCAACAGGACCGGAAGATGGGTATGGCAATAATCGGTGTAAAGGGCCGCGGCCAGTGGCCCGAAGCGCTCGGCGCCCTCTGCCGGATCGGGCAAGGCGCCATAAAGATTGCGTGCCGCCGCCGGTTTCAAGCCAAAAGAAAAATCGCTGCCGGTGTCCAGAATTCGCGACGCCAGATGGCGCAACGGCCTGGGCAGCGCCGTTTTCAGCCGTTGATCCGGTTTCGCCAGCGCCATCGGAT
Organism: Alphaproteobacteria bacterium; assembly: GCA_963582805.1. GTDB lineage: Bacteria > Pseudomonadota > Alphaproteobacteria > Rhodospirillales > UBA2165. The sequence continues at coordinate 7,260 of CAUZTZ010000054.1, read as the reverse complement.
AGCGCGATTGGATCGCCGCCCGTTCTTCAATGCTATCGCCGCGTTCGGCCAAATAAATCTCGAAATATTGCTCGTAGCCGCCGAGCAGCTCATCGGCGCCCTGCCCATCCAGAAGAACCGTAATTCCGGTCTCCTTGGCCAGGCGGAAGACGCACCATTGTGCATATTGGCTGGCGCTACCCACCGGCAGCTCGTTGTGCCACATGAAATCCGATATCTCATCCAGGAATCCGTCGGCCGTTGGCTCCGTCCAATGGCTGCGGGTGGCGGACGCCTCGGAAGCGATTCGCGCCCACATTTCCTCATCGGCGTCGGTGCCGGGGAAGATGCCGGAAAAGGTGTCATAGTCGGCGCCGGGCCCAAGAAGGCCGCGCGCGGCGGTAACGATGGCCGTCGAGTCCAGCCCGCCGGACAGGCAGGAGCCTTGGGCAACGTCGCTGCGCATGCGAATCTTGATGGCGTCGGTGAGCAGCTCCTTAAATCTGACTTGCGCCTCTTTCTCGTCGATGCCGGCCAAGTCGGCGGCGGGAGATACATCCCAATAGCGCTGGGTGCGGTATTGCAGAGAATTGAGATCAAGGGTCAGCGAATGCGCCGCCGGCAACTGGCTAATGCCGTCAAACAGGCTTTCAGGATCGGAATCCAGCCCTTGGGAGGGGCGATAAAGGAAGCGCATGAGCCGGGTTTCATCGTAGCCGCCGTCAATGGTTTCCAGCGCCAGCAGCGACTTGAATTCGGATGCAAAGGCAAAATGATCGTCCGATGCGCTGAACAGAAACGGCTTTTCGCCGATCCGGTCGCGGGCGCAAAACAAAATATTCCGCCCCGCATCAAATATGGCGAAGGCGAACATGCCGTTCAATTCTTCCAGGCAGGCCGGCCCCCAATGCTCGTACGCGGCCGCCAGAACCTCGGTATCGGAGCCCGATGTGATGTGCGCGCCTTCGGATTTCAGCCGCTCGGCCAATTCCAGGTAATTATAAATCTCGCCATTGAAGGTAATCACCAGATCGCCGCGCAGCATGGGCTGGTGCCCGGCGCCGGAGGTGTCGAGCACGCTCAAGCGCCGGTGGCCGAGGACGGCGCGGCCATCCTCGCTTGTCCACAATCCGGAATCATCCGGCCCCCGATGCGCCAGCATACGCGTCATTTCGGCGACGCTATGCTCGGCTACCGGGCGGTTTCCGATCAGGCCCGCAATTCCACACATGATCCCGGCTGATACCAGTTTGCCATTGGGCAAGGCAAGCCGCTCATGTCAGCGCACCATTTGCTCTACGCCGGCGATTGCGGCTTCGATAACTTCCGGCGGCGTGATCGATTGGATCGATTGCCCGGCGGTGCGGAAGCCGGCCCTTGGCGAAACCTGCCCGGCCAAGTCCCAAGGATAGAAAATCCGGTGGCCGCCGCCGTGGGGAAACCAGACGCCGGGCTTGGCGCGGGCGCTGAAAATGGCGATGCAGCTTGTGCCCGCCAGCGCCGCCAGATGCATCGGCCCGCTATCGTGCCCCAGATAGAACGCCGCGCCTTGCATGGCGAGGGCGCTGATACGGGGCTCCGCCGCGCCCGAGAGATTGACCCTTGGCCCAGTCCAGGCACTGGTTACCCGTTCGGATCGTTCCTGGTCTTCGCCGGCACCGATCAAAATCAGCCCCAATCGGGGGTAGCGCCCGGTCAATGCGGCAAGCACCTGGGTCCAGTTGGCATCGCCCCAATCCTTGTCGGGAAGTTTGGCACCGATGGAAAATGCGATATGGCCTTCGGCGCCCGCCAGTCCGCGGCGCAGGTCTTGCGCCGTTTGGCGTTCTTGATCGGTGAATTGGAAGCTCCAATCGGGCTCCACGGCGCCCGCACCGGCAACAACGCGCAAAAGCCGGGATGATTCGCTCTCCCACAGATTTTCGTTTGCGGGCCGGTAGCTTCGCAGCGCACCGCCAAATGGCAGGCCGAGGATGGTTGGAATTCCGCAAAGCTTGAAAAACAGCATCTCCTTCGCCAAGGCCGGCCGCGAAGACGGTTCCGACAGGTAAAGCGCCGCCTGACACTTCAGCTTCCGAATCAGACCGATGCGGCGCCCGAGAGACTGGATGTCGCCGCCGCCCGGCGGCAGATCGATAAAATCGTCGATCAGGCCGGAATTTTCCAAGACCGATTTGACCGGCGATGCGGTTTCCATAACCGGCGAATTGGACAGGCAAATGATTTCCCAGCCGGTATATTTGTTTCGGATATAATTCAGCGCCGGAATGCTGACGATGGCGTCACCGATACTGCCGCGCCGGAAAATCAGGATTCTGGCGGGTGGTGGCGCCGAGGCCCGGGCGCCGGGGGATGCAATTTCGGATCGGATATTCATTCTGTCACTGTGGGGTCTTATAAGTTTGGCGCCTGCATGGTATGAATTCTAATGATTACATACATCTATTATACATCTGGAATTGGAATTTCCATGCGCGTTATTGGGTCATCTCATGGATAGAAAATTCTTGAAAAGCGACAGGCTGCGGATTCTGGTCAACGGGATTCACGCCAAAAGCGGCGGCGGCGTCACCTATTTGAAGAATATTCTGCCGATCCTGGCCGAAGACGCCGAATTGGAACTGCACCTGTTTATCCATCAGGATCAATTCCAGCTTTTCGAAGCCGTTGACGAGCGCATCCGGGTTCATCTCCTCGATTTCAGCAACGGTTTCTTTTTCAATCTTGTGTGGGAGCAGTTTGCGCTGCCCATATTGGCCAGGAGCATGTCCATCGACGTCACCCTTTCTCCGGCAAACTATGGCCCGTTGATGGCGCCGGCACAGGTTATCATGCTGCGCAATTCGCTGGCGGTGGCGGGCAAGGAAACCCGGCCTATCAAGCGGCTCTATTGGGCCGGGCTGACAATCATGACGGCCTTGTCCCTGCTCACCTGCCGGCGTGCCATCGCGGTTTCCAACTACGCCCGCAAGGCATTGACCTTCGGCATCTCCCAGCGCCTGCAAAACAAGGTGTCGGTTATTTATCACGGCGTCCGCGAATCCTTCATCCCGCCGGAAGCGACACGCAGCGGCAAGTATCTTTTGGCGGTATCGGATATTTATGTTCAGAAAAATCTGCATACTTTGATAAATGCGCTCGGCGAATTGCGGCGTAGCAATCCCGATATCGTGCTCAAATTGGCGGGCAAGGCGATCGATCAGGGCTACCTGAACGAGTTGAAGGATGCGATCCGGCTGGAAAAGCTGGAGGACGCCGTTGAATTTCTGGGCGAGATGACTGCGGATCAGCTTTTGGATCTGTACCAGAATTGCACCGCCTTTGTGTTTCCGTCGACGGTCGAAACTTTCGGCAATCCCCTGGTTGAGGCGATGGCCTGCGGGGCGCCGATTGTCAGCTCAAACACGGCGGCGATGCCGGAAATTCTTGGCGAAGCGGCGATCTATTTTGATCCGTTGAATGCGCGCGATATGGCCGCCCAGATAAACGAAATTCTGACCAACGGCGAATTGCGCCGGCAATTGTCGCAAAAAGCACTGCAAAGGGCGGCCATGTTCTCGTGGCGCAGTACGGCCCGGCAGACCGCGGACGTGATCAAGTCCGTTGCTCCCGCCCGATATCAGGCGATCGCCAAATCACCCATGGGGGGCGAGCCGGCCGAGACGACACCGTGACATTAAAACTCGTTTATCTGGTTAGCCATCCGATCCAGTATCAGGCGCCCTTGCTTCGTCAAATTGCCGCCGATCCGTTTTTCGATCTCGAGGTTCTGTTCGAGGATGATTTTTCCGATGGCGCCTACCGGGATGAAGGTTTTGCGGTGGACGTTCATTGGGATGTGCCGCTGCGTGCGGGCTACCCAAATGCGCTCATTCGCGATGTGGATCTCAAAGCTGCGCTACGCCATGCCGATGCGGTTTGGGTGCATGGCTGGCAATCAACGGCACTGAAGCGCGCGATCAGCCTGGCGCGGAACCTGGGAACGCCGGTCTTGATGCGCGGCGAAAATTGGATCGGCGCAATGCCCGATGGCGCGCCGCCCCTAAGTTGGGCCAAGCGGCTGTACCGGCGGCGGATTTTCGATAAATGCAGCGCCTTTCTGGCCATCGGCTCCAAGAACAAGGCCTATTACCAGGATTATGGCATCCCGGAAAATCGAATATTTTCAATGCCATATGCCGTGGATAACGAATATTTTGCGTCCCGGGCCAGCCCGCAGGCGGCCGCCGAATTGCGCGCCCGCCATGCCATCGGCGCCGGGCGCAAAGTCATTCTCTATGCGGGCAAGTTGTCGCGGCGCAAGCATCCGGAATTGCTGCTGTCGGCCTGGGAGCGTATGGCTGGCTCGGCGCAGGATAAACCCATATTGCTGATCGTCGGCGATGGCGAAATGCGCGCCGCGCTGGAGGCAAAAGCCGCCGATGGCGTGATTTTCACCGGTTTTAAGAACCAAAGCGAAATGCCCGCCTATTATGCCGCCGCCGATCTGTTCGCGCTGATCGCCGAGCGCGAGCCTTGGGGCTTGGCGGTCAACGAGGCGATGGCATCGGGCACCGGCGTTATTGTCTCCGATGCGGTGGGCGCTGGTTATGATCTGGTCGATGAGGGGACCGGCATCGTCACGCCGGCCGGGGATATGGGCGCATTGACGGCGGCGATCTCATCGGGCTTGGCGCGCTCCGGCGACATGGGCCGGGCGGCGGCCGCCAAAATCCAGACCTGGGGGTTCGCCGCTGATATCGATGGCTTGAAGGCCGCCGCAGAGCGCGCCGTTTCATGACACCTCTCCGCATCCTTCTCGCCGGCGAAATTGTGCCCGGCTCGCGCACCCTGCAACGGATCAGGGCTTTGCGCGAAATGGGGCACGAGGTGGTGACCATTGAAACCAACAAGCCGGGCGCGACCTATGAAGACCGGCCAAGCTTTGGCGAAAGGGTGCGTTACAAGCTGCGCCTGCCGGGCGATCCCAACCGCGCCAATTCGGCTCTGGTCGCCAATGCCGGTCATCGGCGGTTCGATCTTGTCTGGTTGGAGCGATGCGTCGCGGTGACCGCCGCCTCGCTTCGGCGCATAAAAGAATTGGCTCCGGCAACGCGTATCCTTTGGTATGCCGAAGACGATATGATGAACCCCCGCCACCTGTCGCGCTGGACCAGGCGGGCGCTGCCCTTGTTTGATTTCTGGGTCACCACCAAATCCATGAACGCAAGCAAAGACGAAATGCCGCGCCTCGGCGTCCGCAATATCCTGTTCGTGAACAACAGTTTTGATCCGCATCTGCACCGCCCGGTTGCGCTATCGGCGGATGAGACCGGCCGCTTTGCCTGCGATGTCAGCTTCGTCGGCACCTTCGCTCCGGCCCGGGCCGCCAGTATGGCGCATCTGGCTGCGAACGGCATCACCGTCAGTATCTGGGGCAACGGCTGGGACCGGGCCGCCTTTGCGGCAGCTGCGCCCAAAATCATGGGCTATCCGGTTTATGACGATGACTACGCCAAGGTGGTGACCGCATCGAAAATCAATTTGGGCTTTTTGCGTAAAGAAAACCGCGATCTGCAAACCTGCCGCTCGATGGAACTGCCGGCCATCGGCGGTTTCATGATGCATGAGAGAAATTCAGAAATTTGCGGGCTTTTCGAAGAAGGCAAAGAGGCTGTATTCTTTGGCGATGATGATGAATTGCTGGACAACTGCCGCAACTGGCTGGCCGCCGCACCGGAGCGGGGCACCGTCGCCGCCGCCGGGCGCCGGCGCGTCCTCGCCGATGGGCACAGCCATGCCGAACGGCTGCAACAGATTCTTGAGGCGGCCATGGATGTAAGCCCCAGATGAAGGTGCTTGTAAACGCCTTGTCGGCCCGCAAGGGCGGCATCGTTACCTATACGAGGAACCTGCTTGGCGCCTTGGAAAGCCGGGGCGTCGATGTGGTGGTTTCGGTGCCGAAAGAGTTTGATACCCCCGACCGGGCGTCGGTCAACCGCATGGAGATCACCGGATATTCTCCGTTCCGGCGCTTCCTTTGGGAGCAGACGGCGTGGCGCGGTATCGTCAAGCGCCACAATCCCGATATCTTGTTCTCATCCGCCAACTTCGGATTGCTGCGCAGTCCGGTAAAGCAGATCCTATTGCTGCGCGAAGGCGGACTGTTCGATCCGTTCTATCTTGCCAACATGACCGCGACGCAAGGCATCTGGCACGCGTTCAACCGGTATTTCAGGCGGAAACTGATGCTGCTGTCGGCGCTCAGCGCTGACCATATCATCACGCCGACCAAGGCCATGAGCGACATGGTCGCCCATTGGGAGCCATCCATATTGGAAAAATGCTCGGTCAATCCTTATGGCACCATCAATGAAATGTTCGCCCCCAGCCACCGGAAACGGGCTTGGCGCGAGGATGGCACGGTCCGCCTCCTATACGTTTCGGTCTATTATCCACACAAGGTGCCGAACGTTATCTGCCGCGCCGTGCAGCAGCTCATCGATCAAGGCATCGATGCCCACGCCACCATCACCATGTCCCTCGCCGAGTTCGACGAAATGAACGGAAGCGCCCTCGACAAGGCCGTGGTGACCGATGCGCATGAGCGCGGCCTGATCACGCTCGGCCATCATTCCTACGAGGATTTGCCCGACCTCTATGGGTCCCACGACGTGTTTGTTTTCCCGTCCGTATCCGAGACCTTCGGCCATCCGATGGCGGAGGCATTAAGTTCGGGCCTGCCGACCATCGCATCCAACACGCCGGTCAATCACGAAATTTGCGGCGATACGGCGCTGTATTTTGAGCCTTTTTCGGCAAAAGGTCTGATCGAGCAATTTAAAATACTTGATCAAAACCCCGAACTTAGAGAACGGAAATCGGAGCAAGGCCGCTTGCGGGCGCTGGAAAAATTCGGCTGGAACAACCATGTGGACCGCCTTGTGGAGACTTTCGAAAATGTCGCCAATGGACGCGCCGATCCCGGAACAGCGCGCTTCCCGGCGGCGTAATGCGCGGCACATATTTTTATGCCCTTGCATGACGGGTGCGGCGAATGAGCGATAGCTTCAAGGTGAATATCTCCGTGCACGGCCGCTGGCACGCATTTGAGTTGGCCAATGGGCTTTACCGGCAAGGGCATCTCGGCCGTTTGTTGACCACCTATCCCGGCTTTGTTGCGAGGCGGTTTCTGGACGCCGGCGCCGATATTCGGACGCGCCCCTTGCTCGAGCTGCGCCGCCGGGCGTTTGATCGGCTGCGCTTGGGCTCCCGGCCGGATGCGGCATTAGCAGCCCGCAT
>CAUZTZ010000053.1:0-16734 GCA_963582805.1 Alphaproteobacteria bacterium | reverse complement strand
AATCCCAGCCGGAATATTGGAAAATGCCCCATGCGACGCAGCACCGATAAAATCCTGACCACCCATACCGGCAATCTGCCCTGGGCCGATGCGCCCGATGCAAGCGACGCCGATTTCGAGCCGCGTCTGAAAGAGGCGGTCAACCATATCGTCAAATGGCAGCGCGAAACCGGCATCGATATCATCAACGAGGGCGAATACACCAAAGGCGGCGACTGGCTGTCCTTTATGGATGGCCGCATCGGCGGTTGCGAGGTGCGCACCGATACCGACAACCGGGCCGCCGTGTTCAAGGGCCGCGAACAGCAGGTGTTCGCCGATTTTTACAAATATGCGGCGGAAGCGGGCACTTTGTTTTATTTGGCCGACGGCCAGATCAAGGTGCAGCGCAACTACTGGCTCTGCACCAGCGCCATCAGCTATACCGGCCAGGACGCTTTGGCCAAGGAAATGGCATTGATGAAAGACGCGGCGGGCAGCGAAGATGTGTTCCTCACCACGACCGCGCCGGCCAGCTTGGAGCCTTATTACGAAAACGAATTTTATGAAACCGAAGAGGCGTTCCTGTTCGCCATCGCCGATGCGCTGAAAACCGAATACGAGGCCATCGTCGAAGCCGGTTTCATTTTGCAGGTGGACGATGCCTGGCTGCCCGCCCTTTGGGACCGCATCGGCATCGATATGGGGCTCGAAGCCTTTCAGAAGCGCTCGATGTTACGTGTCGAAGCGCTCAACCATGCTCTGTCGGGCATCCCGGAAGACAAAATCCGCTATCATCTTTGCTGGGGAAGCTGGCACGGACCGCACGTCTTTGATCTGGAGCTCATTCATCTGATGGACGTCTTGCTGGCGGTCAATGCCGGCGCCTATATGCTGGAGGCCGCCAACGCGCGCCATGAACATGAATGGGCGGTGTGGCAGGACACCAAACTACCCAAAGATAAAATCCTGATCCCCGGCGTCATCACCCATTCCACCGATCTGGTCGAGCATCCCCAATTGATATCCCAGCGCATCCAGCGCTTTGCCAGCGTGGTCGGGCCTGACAATGTGATCGCCGGCTCCGATTGCGGTTTTGGCGGGCGCTCGCACCCGCAGGTGGCCTGGGCCAAGCTGGAATCCATGGTCGAGGGCGCGGCCCTGGCCTCGAAAGCTCTTGGCAAGGGGTAGAGAAATATCGTGAGCACATCGGCACAATCGGAGCGCACGCCTATCCCTGTGCCGGAGCCCGGCCTGACGCCGGAGACGCTGATCGAGCGCGCCATCGCCATGCGCGAATTGATCCGCGAGGACCAGGACGCCGCCGATGAACGCGGCTGTCCGGCGCCTGAAATTCAGGAGCAGTTCGTCAGATGCGGCTTTTACCGGATCACCCAGCCGCGCCTGTTTGGCGGCTATGAATTTGACTACACGACCTTTTACCGGGTGATGATGGAGATTGCGCGGGGCAATCCGGGCACCGGCTGGTGCCTGGCGCTGGGCGCATCCCACGCCGCCGTCATTGCGGCGCACTGGCCAGAGGAAGCCCAGGCCGAAGTGTTCGGTGCAGACGGCCATGTCATTGCCCCGCACCGGGTTGGCGTTCCGGTGCCGATCACGCCGGTGGCGGGTGGCTACGAGGTGGACGGCGAATGGGGCTATGCCTCGGGCGCGCCCTATTCCACCCATTTCGTCGGCACCGCTTCCATCGAGGAAGACGGTAAAATGAAGGGCCTCAGCTTCATCGTGCCGCGCGATGATTACGAGGTTTTGGATGATTGGGGCGGCGATTCGGTTTTGGGCATGCGCGCCTCGGGCTCCAACACAATCCGCGTGAAAGCGTTCGTTCCCGAACACCGGGTGATCGCCAGCCAGCCCGGCCTTTGGTCGGCGGCGGATGTATCGGACGGCACCAACGGCACCCGCCTGCACGGCAATCCGATGTATCTCGGCCGCCTGATGGGGCCCTATCACGCCTCGCTGGTGATCCCGGTGATCGGCGCCGCGCGCGCCGCCATGGACGAGTTTGAATTGATCGCCAATGCCCGCGATGTGCGCCACCAGCCGGTTGGGAAATGGGTCAACAGCCCCGACGTGCAGCGCCCGTTCGGCGAGGCCATGATGAAGACCGACAGTGCCGAGGCGCTGGTGATCCGCGCCATGGACATGTATCTGGAATATTGTCAGCGCTGGGCCGTGGACGGCACCCAATTTTCATCGGAAGATTCGGTGCGCCTCTGGGGCATGCTGCAGAACGCCGGCTGGCTGGCTTGCGATGCGGTCGAGCTGATCTTCCGGGCCGGCTCGTCCTCGGCCTCGAAAAAAGGTCAGCGGATCGAGCGTTATTTTCGCGACGTGGCCATGTATCGCAGCCATATCTCGGCGCAAATGCCGACCTTCGCCGGCGGCCTGGCGCGGTTGCATTTCGGCCTGCCCATGGAAATGTTCGGCATCTAGGAGATTGGCGTGACCAAAATCCCGCGCGCGGATGTTATCGGCAGCCTGCTTCGGCCGGCGCATCTGATCGAAGCCCGAGCGGAATGGCGGCAGGGAAATTTAAATGATGGCGCGTTGCAAGCCGTCACCGAGCGCGCGATCATCGAAGCCGTCGCCTTGCAGGAGGCTGCTGGGCTGGACACCGTCACCGACGGTGAGTTCCGACGCACCAATTTCATCGCTACGATGGGCGTTCGTGAGGCCGAATATGGCTCGCTCAGCGGTTTCGAGACGGTGCAAGCGGATGCGGGCTGGCTGCGCCTCTGGAAAAATCCGGATGGCTCGCCGGGCGGGTTGATCACCGAAAACACCGGCCCCCGCTCCTTGGTTACCGTCAAGATCGGTGTGCGCCGCGATATCGTGGCCGAGGAATTTCCGTTTCTCGTGGGCCAGGCCAAGAAGGCGCGGCCCAAATACACCTTCCCAGCGCCGAGCTGGCACCGGGCCGGGTGGGAGGCAGAGCATTCCGCCGGCGCCTATCCCAACTGCCGGGACTTCCTGCTCGATATTCGGGATTATATTCGCGGCGTCGTCGAGCAACTGATCAACGAAGGCTGCGAATATATCCATCTGGATGCGCCCAACTATGCCCAGTGGCATCTGGACGATGGCATCCGGGCAAAGTTCAAAAGCTGGGGCCGTGATCTTGATGCGGAATTGATCGAAGATGCGGAGATCGACAATTCCGTTTTCGACGGCATCACCGGCATCACGCGTGCGCTGCATCTTTGCCGCGGCAACGCCCCGGATGGGCGCTTCCTGGCCGATGGCGGTTATGGCCGCATCGCTGCCGATTTGTTTCCGCGGCTGACCAACTTCGATTGCCTTCTGTTGGAATATGACACGGCGCGGGCTGGCAATTTCACGCCCCTGGACAAGGTTCGGGATGATACGGTGGTGGTGCTCGGCCTGATTACCACCAAGGACGGCCGCCTGGAAGACGGCGATGTGATCGAAGCGCGCATTCGCCAAGCCGCCAATTTCGTGCCGCTGGAACGATTGGCGCTCAGCCCCCAATGCGGCTTTGCGTCCGGAGAATATGCAACCACCATGACCCACGCTGAACAAGAGGCAAAACTGCGCCTGGTCGGAGATATCGCGCGGCGGGTCTGGCCAAATGGCTGAGAGGGAACACTTCCATGACTGACATTGCGTTCAAATCCGCGAAAAGTCTGGCCGCCATGGTGCGCGCCAAAAAGATCGGCTGCACCGAATTGCTGAGCCATTTTCTGGACCGGGTGGAGCGCTATAACCCATCCCTCAACGCCATCATCCAGACCGATATCCCGCGCGCCAAAAAGCGCGCCCGCGCGGCCGACAGGGCCTTAGGCAAAGGCGATATCTGGGGGCCGCTGCACGGCGTGCCGATGACCGTCAAGGAATCCCACGATGTGGCCGGGCTGCCATCCACTTGGGGGCTTCCGGCCATGCGCAAAAATATTGCCAACCAAGACAGCCTGGCGGTCAAACGCTGGCTGGATGCCGGCGTGACATTATTCGGCAAAACCAACGTGCCATATTTGCTGGCCGATTCTCAAAGCTGGAACGAGATATACGGCAGCACCAACAATCCCTGGAACTTAGGCATGGTTCCGGGCGGCTCGTCCGGCGGTGCCTCGGCGGCGTTGGCGTCGGGCATGACCGGCATCGAGATGGGCAGCGACATCGCCTCTTCGATCCGCAATCCGGCGCATTTTTGCGGCCTCTTCGGGCACAAGCCGACCTGGGGCATCTGCCCGCCGCGCGGCCATGCCCTTGGCGGCGCCGTGGCCATGGCCGATATCTCGGTGATCGGGCCGCTCGGGCGCAGCGCCGCCGATGTGGCCCTCGGCCTTGCGATCATGGCCGGGCCGGACGAGATCGACGCCAGGGGGATCAAGCTGCAACTGCCGGCGCCGGCCAAAAAGTCCTTCGCCGATTACAAGATCGGCATCATCTACAGCCATCCAACGGCGCCGGTGGACCGGGACGTGCAATCATTGATGCGGGATCTGGCCAGGTTCCTCGGCGGCCAAAAGGTGCGTATCGACGAAAAAGCGCGCCCCGATATCAATATGGACGATATCCACAGGACCTTCGATATCCTGCTGCGGGCGGCCACCTCGGGGCGCGTCAATGATGAAGACTATGCGCGCTTGTTAAAGAGCGCCCAGCGCCTTCGCTCCGGCGATGACAGTGTAAAAGCGCGCGGCATCAGAGGCGCCACCATGCGCCACCGGGATATGCTCCAGCTCAACGAGGCGCGCCACCAGATGCGCTGGAAATGGCATGAGTTTTTTCAAGACTTTGATCTCTTACTGTGCCCGGTCATGTGCACCGCCGCCTTTCCCCACGACCACAAAGCGTCGTACGACCGTGTATCCACCATCAACGGCAAGACATATCCGGCCATGATGGAAACATTTTGGGCGGGCTATACCGGCCTCACCTATCTGCCCTCGACCGTGGCGCCCATCGGGCTCACCAAAGCCGGGCTTCCCGTCGGCGTACAGATCGTGGCGCCGCAATATGGCGATCGCACGTCGCTGCATTTCGCCGGCCTGTTGGAGCGCCATTACCGCGCCTTCCAGCCGCCGCCCGGATATGAATGACGCGTATAAATAAGGGCGGGGCAGCCATCAATGCCCCGCCCTTATTATTGATCGGCTTTAGAATTTAAGCTTCGAATAAACCCGATCCCAAAGTTCCTTTGAGAGCGCTTCCTTGGTGCGGCCGACGCGGTCCACGATGCCTTCCGCGAGGTTGGCCTTGACGGGATAGCCTCGGCGCTTTTGACGCCGCGCTTCTCGTCTATGTAATAGCCGGACACGGTCCGGGAAATGGCCAGCGGCAGATAGGCGGCCGCCGCCATGTTTATGACGCATAGGTATAGGCAATATTGGACGCATGCGGGCGATTAGGCGGGCGGATAAGTTGCTATTTCACTCTTGCCCCCAAACCCGAAAAAATGCCATGCTTTGATCATCGTCAACAACCGAAAGGAGGTGATCTGATGCTTAGTGAGAAAAAGGCTTTATCGTTGGCCGCCGCGCCTACATTGCTGGCATCCGAGCAGCCTCGGGGTCACGCGTAACCGGCGCTTAAAAAGCCATAGGGCAACGATGAGCCCTCACAAACGAAAGGCCGCCCCTAAGAGGCGGCCTTTCTAATGAACTTCGGCTTCGCCGGGATTACAGGTTGGCGTGCGAGCCGTCGCAAAAGGGCGGATTTTTTGTCGTTTTGCAGCCGCACATGTGGACGGTTTCATCCTTTTCCGCGACCAGCAGGACCGGCTTGAAACCGAATTCTTTGTGGGTGCCGTCGCAGAGCGGCTGACTACCGCTCCTGCCGCAGGCGCACCAAGCATATTTCTCGCCTTCCTTTACGTCGATCGCATAGGGACTTGTTTGCGCAACAACTGAATCAGACATTTGACCTCACCTTCCTGATATTTGCGGGAACTGCTTATTCGAATGATCAAGCCCCGACAGTAGAGGAGCCGGCCAAAGGCGGCAAGTCCGCTCCAAAACTTCGCGGATAAACGCCTTGTGAGCCGCCCCTAATCCGATAACTGGCGGCGCAGCATGGCGAAGAAGAATTCCCAATCCCGATCAGCGGCCGCTTTGTCGAAGATATCCCGGTCGGGGAGCGCATAGCCGTGCGCGGCGCCGGCATGAACGATGTGATGATATTTCACATCGGCGGCGCCCAGCGCCTTGTCCAATGCGGCAATCACCTCGGGCGACGCATATTGATCCTTTTCGCCAAAGCCGCAATAAATCTCGCCCTGGAACTTATCGGCCAGCAGGTGCGGCGAATCCTCCTTGTCGGTGGCGAGGTACGTTCCGTGCAGGCTGGCGGTGGCGCGAAAGTGGCCCGGATGATGGCCGGCGGCGACGAACACGTGCCGTCCGCCCATGCAGTAGCCGATGCAACCCATGGCGTCGGTCGAGATATTCTCGTCGGCGTCCAGATAATCGATGATGGCGCCGGTGTCTTTGGCGACCATGGAATCATGCAAGCTTTCCCAGACCGCGAAGGCCTTGTCGCGAATTTCGGGGGCCACCTTGGGGCCCGACTTCATTTTGCCGTTTTCGTCGCGGTCGTCGAAGCGCATCTTGCCGGCCCGGTAAAAGGCGTCGTGGACAACGCCCGTATAGCCGACCGTGGCGATGCGCCGGGCGATGTCGTAAAGCTCTTCGCGCACCCCCCAAATATCCATATAGACAATGACAGCAGGGAACGGCCCGCCGCTTTCGGGATGGGTGATGAAGGTCTCCATGGCGCCGTCATCCGTGGGGATATCTACGGTTCGCTCGATCATCGGTAGGTTGTCTCCTCGGCCCGGGTTTTAAGGGTCATCTTGTCGATCTTGCCCGGCCCCTTTTTGGGCAATTCGTCCAAAATTTCAATGCTCTTGGGTTGTTTGTATTTCACCAGATTTTCGGCGCAATAGGCCATCAGCGCGTCCACATCCACCTCGCCGCCGGGCGCCAGGGCAACGAAGGCGCGCACCACCTCGCCGGAAAAATCATCCGGCGCGCCGACGGCGGCGGCCTCGAATACGGCCGGATGCATGGTCAGCACTTCGTCGATCTCGCGCGGGTAGACATTAAAGCCGCCGACGATGATCATTTCCTTTTTGCGGTCGACCAGGAACATATAGCCGTCCTCGTCGAAATATCCGATATCGCCGGTATAGAGCCAGCCACCCCGGATGGCGGCGGCGGTCTCTTCGGGCTTGTTGCGGTAGCCGATGGTGAATTGCGGGCCGCGGAGGCGTATCTCGCCCCTCTCGCCTTGGGGCAAAACCTTGGTGCCGGTTTCCAGATCGACGATATCGATCTCCGTCCGGGGTGAGGTGATGCCGGTGGACAGGCGCTTCTTGATCCCGTGGGTAGGGTTGGAATTGATCGGCGCGCCTTCCGACATGCCCCAGCCTTCCAAAATCTCATTGCCGGTGCGCATATGCCAGCGGCTCAGCAATCCCTCCGGACAGGCGGAGCCGCCGGCGATGGAATATTCAAGCGCCGACAAGTCCGTATCATCGATGGTATCGGCGGCCAGGAGGCCCAGAAATATCGCCGCCGGGCCGCCGGCGAACACGGTGACCCGGTTGCGCTCCAATTCCGCCAAGACCAGCTTCGGTGAGTAATGGGGAACGATCACCATGGTGGCGCGCAAATATAGCGGAAACACCAGGGTGAACTGATGCCCCCAGACGTGAAACATCGGCGCCACGTTGAGGATGGTTTCGACGTCGAAGCGAAACGTCCAAACCGCATGGATCAAGGGCGCGTATACGGACAGACTGTGATGGGTATGCTCGGCCCCCTTAGGGCTGCCGGTGGTGCCGCCGGTGAAAAACATGGCGGCGCGGCTGCCCGGTTCCGGCAATGGGTCCGGCAAGCAATTGTTCACATCAATCGCCCATGCCCAGATATCAAAATCCGACGCCGCCGAGCGAACATCGGCAATGCCTAGCCCGGCCGCCAGGCTGCGGGCGCGCTCCTCGGTGCCGGCGTCACATATAATAATGCTGGGGTCCACATCCACGAGCAGCGGCTTCAGTTCCCGGTCGGTGAGCGCCGGGTTGAGCGGCGCGGTCTGCGCGCCCGCCGCCATGGCGCCCATCAGCGCCACCGCCATGTCGATGGAATTGGTCATCAGGACGGCGGCGCGGTCGCCTGGTTTGCACAGCTCGGCGATCATCGCCGCCATACCGCCAACGGCGCGCCGGTAGCCGGCGTAATCGATGCTGCTCTCGCCGCACACCAAGGCGGTTCTGTCCGGCACCTGGGCGCCTGCATAGTGAAGCGCATGGATGACGCTCGGATATTCCAACACGTCGTCGGGCAGATCGAAAGTCGGGCGGCCGACTTGCATAGGTCCCTCTCCTTGTTGCCAAACGCGGCAAACGATTATATTTCCGTATTCACCATTGGAAAAGCCGGCTGGTCCGGCGTATTAACCGTGATCGAAGCATGACCGAACTTAATATTACATGGATTGGCGTTACCGCCGCCTTCATCATCGGCGGATTTTCGGTCTATATGGATCGCCAGCCCTACGTTCCGGGCAAGGTCTGGTATATTCCGTACCGGGTTTTGCTGCTGCTTTCGGTGCTGGCCATCATCCTCGCCGCGGCGCATCTGATCACCCTTTATACCGGCTACACCCTGCCGGGCCGGCGGGCGCGATGACTCTAACATGCTTGAATTGGCTCTCGAATAGACCACCATCGACAAGGGGTAGATGTTGGTTTTCCAATGGCTGGTCATAACCAATCCTTCTGGAAAATAATCATTAATCGCCAAATGGTTGTCTGGCAATTGGCGATTTACCGAAATACCTCCATCATATAAGTATCCAAGTTACCCATCCCACGGGGAGATATTCGAATGTCCGACAAACCCGTTCTCGTTGTTACGCGAAAATTGCCGGCGGCAGTCGAAGAACGCTTGCAAAGGGACTACCGACCGAAACTCAATCCCGACGATAGATGTTATTCCGGTGACGAATTGATTGAACTCTGTAACGGGGCAGATGGCATTGTACCCTGCCATACGGAACAACTTTGCGCAGACATCATTGAGCGCCTGCCAGGTAGCATCAAAATAATCGCTAATTTTTCTGTCGGCGTTGACCATTGCGATCTCGACGCCGCAAGGAAACGAGGGATCACCGTTACCAATACGCCGGAAGTATTGAATGAAGCCACCGCTGAAATCGCCCTATTGCTGATCCTCGGCGCTAGCCGCAGGGGCGGTGAGGGGGAACGGATGGTGCGTTCCAAGAAGTGGCGGGACTGGAGCCCGGATTTCATGGTCGGCGTTCAATCCACCGGCAAAAACTTGGGTATCATCGGCATGGGCCGGGTCGGTCAAGTGCTGGCCCGCAAGGCGCGAGACGGGTTGGGTATGAATATCCACTATCACAACAGGAATCGGCTATCCCCCGATCAGGAGGCCGATGCCATTTTCCATGACTCGGTTGAGGAACTGCTGCCGAACTGTGACGTTCTGTCCCTCCATTGTCCGGCGACGCCCGAAACCATTGGCCTTCTCAATTCTGAGCGTATTTCCCTTTTACCTGACGGCGCCGTCGTGGTGAACACCGCCCGCGGCGCGTTGATCGACGATGCCGCTCTGGTTGCTGCACTTTGCTCGGGTAAATTGTGGGCGGCAGGTCTGGACGTCTACAATAATGAGCCGGTGGATATCCATCCCGGCTACCGGGACCTGGACAATGTGTTCCTGCTGCCTCATATCGGCAGTGCCACCCGTGAAACTCGTGATGCAATGGGTTTTCGGGCACTGGACAATTTGGATGCTTATTTTGCCGGCGAAGAACCGGGGGATCGGGTCGCCTAGCCGATCCAGGTCATTTTTTTGTCAGATGCCGCTGACCGCAGCCATCTTAATGGTGGTATGTCTTCAAATCTTTACATTTGCATCTTGTTCTGCTCATCGGGTTGTGGATATATTCGAGTGTTTACGGTTAAGAGTACGTATATTTGCAAGCTTTAATATGTCATCGACGAAGCCATATCGGGGTTGGTTCTCTGATTTCGTTCAGAATTTGATGTTAGATCAGTTCAATACCGGATCGTATTGTTGAAATATTCATAGGTTAAAATAAGGGAGTGAATTGTTATGGTCGAAAAAAAGACGAAAGTTTCACGCCGCAAGTTTCTTAAGGGCGGCGCCGTTGCTGCTGGTGCTGGTGCTGTAACACTTGCCGCGCCGAATCTCGCAATCGCGGCAACGAAGGTGCTTAAAGTTCAGGCTGCTTGGGGCGGCGGTATTTTCCTCGAGAACGCCAAAAGCTATGTTGATCGCGTGAATTCCATGACCGGAAAAGGATTTAGGATCGACCTGCTATCGGTCAACTCGGTAGTCAAAACCAGCCAGATGCAGGATGCTGTTCACCGCGGCGTTTTGGATGGTGCTCACTATGTGCCCGCCTACTGGTATTCCAAGTCGCCTGCGGCGTCTCTGTTCGGAACTGGTCCATGCTTTGGCTGGTCCGCGCAGGAAATGCTCGGCTGGATTCATTATGGCGGCGGCAAAGAGCTTTTCAATGAGTTGATGGGTTCTCTCGGCCTCAATCTGGTCAGCTTCTTTAACAGTCCCATGCCGGCACAGCCGTTAGGCTGGTTCAAGGAAGAGATCAAAGGTTCAGCTCAGATGAAGGGTCTGAAATACCGGACCGTTGGCTTGGCTGCAGATGTATTGACGGAAATGGGAATGTCGGTTGTGCAATTGCCGGGCGGCGAAATTCAGCCGGCGATGAAAAGTGGTCTGATTGATGCCGCAGAGTTCAACAACCCAACCTCTGACAGCGATTTCGGAATGCAGGACGTTTCCAAGCATTATCACCTGGCCAGTTTCCATCAGTCCCAAGAATGCTTCGAAGTAACCTTCAATAAGAAAAAATTCAATTCTCTGTCAAAAGAGATACAGGCCATTTTGCAATACGCGTCCGAAGCCGAAAACTCTAACTTCTATTGGAACAATACCCTTCGTTATGCTGACGATTTGATCAAACTCAAAGAAAAGCATGGTGTCAATGTGTACCGGACACCCGACTCCGTCATGTCCGAACAGTTGAAGGCGTGGGATGTCGTTATCAAACGGATTTCGGCAAAAGATCCTTTCTTCGCCAAGGTGGTCAAGTCGCAGAAATCTTACGCCAAAAAAGTGATGAATTACTTGCTTCTGAACCAGCCTGATTATGGTTTGGCCTATAAGCATCACTTCGGTTAATCAAATCAAAATTTTTGCGAAACGGTTGCGCAAAAAATGAATAGTTCTGGGGGGACAACCCTGTGGTTGTCCCCCTGTTGTTTACCAAGATTGTCTTTCAAGGCCAAATTGCGAGAGAGGCAGCTGTGACCTACGTAATTCATAATATTGAACGGCTTAGTATCTGGGTTGGGCGCGCCTTCGGTTGGTGTATCCTAATTTTGACCCTTTCGGTCGCCTACGAAGTATTCGTACGGTACGTGCTCAACGCGCCCACACTATGGGCCTTCGACATGATGGTTCAGATGTATGGCGCTCTGTTTCTGATGGCCGGGCCTTACGCCCTCGCCCAGGATACCCATGTGCGCGCCGATGTTCTCTACCGATTCCTGTCGGTGCGGTGGCAGGCCCGCGTCGATTTTATCCTATTCATCGTCTTCTTTTTTCCGGGCATGTTCGCCCTGGTCTGGTTCGGTTGGGAAATTGCCATGGATTCATGGCGCTACAAGGAAGTTAGTTGGAACAGTCCTGCCCGTATTCAGATTTATTATTTCAAAACCTTGATCCCGCTTGCCGGCGGGTTGTTCATCCTTCAGGGCGTCGCGGAATGCATGCGATGCTATTTGGCGATCAAAACAAATCAATGGCTGCCGCGGCTGGAAGACACCCGGGAGACCGAAGACATTTTGAAAGGCCAGACGACCGAAGTTGAAGGAAGGTAACCCTGTCTAATTTTGAACACCCCCGGTTTTACGGAGCATATTTAAGATGACCAACCCCGAAGTAGCCATTTCAATGTTGTCGATTTTCATCGTGATGGTGCTGCTTGGGTTTCCGGTCGCATTTACGCTCCTCGCTATGGGCATTGGTTTCGGCTACTACGCCTATTACGAAGCCGGCAGCATCGAAGTGATCGCCGATGTTTTCAACAACAAGATATTCTATCTTCTGAACCAAAACACCTATTCGGTGATGGAGAACGACACTTTGGTTGCCATCCCGCTCTTTTTGTTCATGGGCTATGTGGTTGAGCGCGCCAAAATCGTCAACAGGCTGTTCTACGCCTTGCAGATGGCGGCCCGTAACTTACCCGGCTCCATGGCGATTGCGGCTTTGATCACCTGTGCCGTATTTTCCACCGCCAGCGGGATCGTCGGTGCCGTCGTCACCTTGATGGGTCTATTGGCCTATCCCACCATGGCCAAGGCGAATTATGACAAGAGTTTTGCTTCTGGCGTCATCTGTGCTGGCGGCACACTGGGTATCTTGATACCGCCGTCGATCATGCTGATCGTCTATGCGGCCATTGCCGAGCTTTCGCCGCTCCGTCTTTACGCAGCCGCCATTATGCCGGGGTTCATCCTGGCCGGAATGTATATTCTCTATGTCATTGTCCGGGTGATTATCAATCCGTCGATTGCGCCCAAGCCGCGGGCCGAGGATGTGCCTCCGAGGCGCGTCATCTATTGGCAGCTTCTAACGTCTTTTGTGCCATTGACGGTCTTGATAATGTTGGTTCTGGGATCGATTTTGGGCGGTCTCGCGACGCCGGCGGAAGCGGCCGCCATGGGTGCCTTTGGCGGTCTTGTGTTGGCCTGGGTCTATGGTTCTCTCTCCTGGACCATGCTCAAGGAATCCGTCTTCCTGACGGCGAAGACGACGGCAATGGTCTGCTGGCTGTTTGTGGGATCGTGGACCTTTGCGTCGGTATTTTCTTATCTCGGCGGCCACGAGATTATTGAGCATTTCGTTATCGGCTTCAATCTGGCGCCCTGGCAATTTCTGATCCTGGTCCAGGTAATTATTTTTCTTCTGGGTTGGCCCCTGGAATGGTCGGAAATACTGATCATCTTTGTGCCAATTTTTCTGCCAATGCTGCCGGTTTTCGGCATCAACCCGTATTTCTTCGCCATGCTGGTGGCGCTCAACCTGCAAACATCGTTCCTGACACCGCCCATGGCCATGTCCGCCTACTATCTAAAAGGCGTTTTAGGGAAAATGATCGAATTGACCGATATCTTCAAAGGTATCATTCCCTATCTCGGCATTGTCATATTTGTCATGGTCATGATGTATCAGTTCCCGGAGATCGCGCTGTGGCTGCCTGATTACTTTTTTGGCAAATATGTGCCTTAGGAATGGGATACCTTAGGATTAGAGTGCAGTACTGGTATAGGGAGTATTGATTTAATGCCTCGAATTTCTCTTGAATTGATATTCGGGATTATCGGAACGTCCTTGGTCACCATTTTTGTGCTTGGGCTGGCACAAAGTATATCTGCCGGCGCAACCGGATTTTGGCGCGGCCTGCCGTTTTGGGTGATCTGTATCGCCTGCTTGGTACTGGTGTATTATGATTTTTGGGATTCGTGCCTGCGGAATAAGTCCTCCAAATGAGCCCATGCTATTTTGCTAGGAAGAGGCCGGCGCGATGGAATTAGCGGAATTTGGGGCGGCCCAACTGGCGGGTATGATCGAGAACGGCGAGATTTCGTCGCTGGAACTGGTTGAGGCTTGTATTGGCCGGATTGAAGACAAAGAAGAAGGTATAGGCGCCTGGGCGCACCTGGATCATGACTTTGCCCGGGAGCAGGCGGAAAAATGCAACCTACTTCACGCCAGCGGCAATCCTTGCGGCCCGCTTCATGGTATTCCCGTAGGCATCAAGGATATCTTCGACACGGACGATTTCCCCACGGAATACGGATCGGTAATTTACGCCGGCCACCGCCCCAGGGTGGATTGCACTGCCATCGGTCTTCTCAAGGCGGCTGGCGCCGTAATAATGGGCAAAACCGTTACCACGGAATTTGCTGTTTATTCTCCGGGTAAAACCCGCAATCCATTCGATTTGGAACGCACCCCGGGTGGGTCATCCAGCGGTTCCGCCGCCGCCGTGGCAGCGGGTATGGTGCCCTTGGCCATTGGTTCCCAGACCAATGGATCCGTCATACGACCGGCTTCGTTTTGCGGTATTGTTGGGTTCAAACCGACCCACGGCGCTATCTCCCGGCACGGTGTGCTGACCCAGTCGCCACCGCTCGATCATGTGGGCGTATTCGCCCGTTCGATCGAGGATTTGGCTCTGATCGCCGATTGCCTGACCAGCTATGATGATCGGGATTTGGCAATGACCGCCATGACCGCGCGAAACTTTGCCGCGGTGGCGACAGCATCTCCGCCGATGCCGCCGAAGCTCGCTTTTGTCAAATCGCCGTTTTGGGATCGCGCCGACGAGGATACTCAGGAAGGGTTCGCCGAATTGGCGGAGTCGCTGGGCGAGTTTTGCGAAGAAGTGGATCTCCCGCCGCATTTCGCAGATGCAGAAGAGTGGCATCGCACCCTTCTGGGCGCCGATCTGGCCAAGAACTTCGCCGGATATTACGAACGCTCCAAGGACCAGCTCAGCGACAATCTTTGTGCATTTATCGAGGCAGGACAGAAAATATTGGCAGTCGATTACAACCAGGCAATAGATAGGCGGGAAATGCTGAATGACGGCCTCGACGATATCTTCAACGACTATGACGCCATATTGACGCCGTCAACCGTCGGTCAGGCGCCGCCGATTGAAACGACGGGCGATCCCATATTCTGTACATTGTGGACCCTTTGCGGTACGCCGGCGGTCACCTTGCCACTGCTGCAAGGTGCCGACGGGCTTCCCATAGGCGTTCAACTGGTCGGTCAGCGCGGCGATGACGGCCGGCTCCTTAGAACCGCCAATTGGCTCGCCAGTTTTCTCGCCGGCGACGAAACTGAATAGGATATTTCATTGGTTGATACTTTCGCGCACCTGGTGCTTCAAGATTTTGCCCATGGCGTTGCGCGGCAGGCTATCGGTGAAGACCACGTCCCGGGGGCGCTTGAAGTTGGCGATTTTGCCCTCGAACCGGGCCAGGAAGGCAACCGCTTCGACCACCGCGCCGGTATTCATCTGCACAACGGCAACCGGCACTTCGCCCCATTTGGCATCTGCTTTGCCTACCACCACGGCATCGGCCACATCGGTCATGGCGTGCAGGATCATTTCCACCTCCGCCGGATAGATATTCTCGCCGCCCGAGATGATCACATCTTTCTTGCGGTCGTGAACCCACAGATATCCGGCATGGTCCAGGTATCCGATATC
This sequence comes from Alphaproteobacteria bacterium, assembly GCA_963582805.1. GTDB lineage: Bacteria > Pseudomonadota > Alphaproteobacteria > Rhodospirillales > UBA2165. Next base: position 1,401 of record CAUZTZ010000053.1, on the reverse strand, counting down.
GCCGGTATAGTGCCAGCCATCTTGCAGCGCTTCCGCCGTCGCCGCTTCGTTGCGCCAATATTCGGAAAACAGGTTATCGCCCCGGATTAAAATCTCGCCGGCTTCGCCCGCTACTACGGCCCCCCCATCGGCATCAATGATGCGCATCTGGCAGTGCTTCGCCGCCCGGCCCGCCGAGCCGGCTTTGGCGGCAGCCTCACCGGCGCGCAAATAGGTGGCGTAGGGCCCGGTTTCGGTGGCCCCATATACCTGGCCCATGGGCACGCCCTTGGCGGCCATGGCTTCGATCAGCGGCCGGGGCACGATGGTCGAGCCCGATATCACAAAGCGCAAATCCGGAAACACCGCCGCCGCCCAATCGGGCTCGGCCATCATGGCCTGCTGCATGGCCGGCACCAGAACAGCGAGGGTGATGCCGCGCGCCTGCAACGCCGCCAGCGCGCCGGCGGGCCCAAAGCGGCGATGCAACGTAAGGGTGGCGCCGCAATAAAAGGCCGGCGTCGACAACACGTTTAGCCCGCCCACATGGAACAATGGCAGCACGTTGAGGGCATTGTCGGCAGCGCTCATATCATTGGCATGGATGGCGTTGAGCGCATTGACGCCGAGCGCGCCTTGGCTGAGCACGGCGCCCTTTGGCCGCCCGGTGGTACCCGACGTGTAGACCAGCAACACCGGATCATCGGCGCCGCCGACCGGCGCTGGCGCCTCGCCGTCCTCACCATCATCGCCATCCACTGGGGCCCAAAATGGCGCCCAGCCATCGGCCTCGAAATCGCAGGCGGCGAGGGTCAGCGCCGGCGTTTCGGCGCGCAGTTCCTCGGCGCGGGCCCGGTGATCGGCATCGGCGATAAGCAGCTTTGCTCCGGAATCACCTAAGATGAATTGATGCTCGGGCGCCGCCAGCCGCCAGTTCATGGGCAGAAACATGGCGCCGATGCGGGCGCAGGCGAACAAAAGATAGAACGCATCGGGCAGCCCCAGCCCAAGATAGGCCACCCGGTCGCCGGGCTGCACATTGTATATATTTTTGAGCGCCCCCGCCGCCGCCCGCACCCGGGCCGCGAATTCGGCATAGGTGACGGTCCGGCCCTCGAACAGGATGGCGGGTTTGTCCGGCGTCTTCTCTGCATGCCGCTCGATCCAGCGGAATATTCCGGTCATTTATCGGGGCCAATTCTAAAGGTTCTGTGCGCCCGGGTGATTGTGCCAAGGCGGGCGCCCGAGGTCCACCGGGAGCGGTGAAATTTCGGCCTACCAATTGCGGTGATAAATCTATAGAACTGGGCCTCCTGCGGAGGGGTGGCCGAGTGGCTGAAGGCGCTGGGTTGCTAACTCAGTATAGGGTGTAAGCTCTATCGAGGGTTCGAATCCCTCTCCCTCCGCCACCGCTACCGTGCT
>CAUZTZ010000052.1:0-16765 GCA_963582805.1 Alphaproteobacteria bacterium | reverse complement strand
CCACCATCGAAGAGATTTGCGAAAAGCGCGGCCAATTGGTGGCGGTTTTGGCCACCGGCGATCCCATGTGGTACGGCATTGGCGCCACCCTCGCCCGCAATATCGCCGCGGGCGAAATGCGCATTATCCCGGCGCCGTCGGCCTTTTCCCTGGCCGCCAGCCGGTTGGGCTGGGCGCTGGCGGAAGCCGAATGCCTCACGGTCCACGGCCGCGCCGTCGATCGGTTGCGCTATTTCCTGGCCCCCGACGCGCACCTGATTATTCTATCCAACGACGGCGATACACCGGGCGCCATCGCCGATATCCTGGTCGAGACCGGCCTCGGCGAATCCCAAGTCAACGTGCTGACCCACATGTCCGGCCCCAATGAGGAAATGATCACCAAATCCGCCAAGGACTGGAACGATGAGATGGTCGCCGATTTAAACACCGTCGCCATCCATTGCGTCGCCGGTCCCGATTACATGCCGCGCTCGCCGGCGCCGGGCCTCCACGATGAAGCCTTCGCCCATGACGGCCAATTGACCAAGCGCGAGATACGCGCGGCGACCATCGCGTCCCTGGTGCCCATGCCGGGCCAGCTTTTGTGGGATGTGGGCGCCGGCTGCGGGTCCGTCGCCATCGAATGGATGCGCGCCAGCCCGCGCGCCGCCGCTATTGCCATCGAACAGGACCCGGTGCGCGGCGCCAACATCCGCGACAATGCCCTGGCCCTCGGCGTTCCCGATCTGGAACTTATCGTAGCCGCGGCGCCGGGCGCCTTGAGCGGCCTCGAAGCGCCCGATGCGATCTTCATAGGCGGCGGTTTGTCGGCGCCCGCGCTGTTTGATCTCTGCTGGCAGGCATTGAAACCGGAAGGGCGGCTGGTCGCCAACTCGGTCACCTTCGAGGGCGAGCAGATTTTGATGGACTGGGCCGCCAAGACCGGCGGCCAATTGGTCCGCTACGAAATTTCGAGAGTCGCTAACCTGGGCAAATTCAGCGGCTGGCAGCCAATGAAGCCGGTTACTCAGCTACGGGCGGTCAAGCATGGCGGCTGACGAGGCGGACATCAAAATTTGGGGGCTCGGCGTCGGGCCGGGCGATCCAGAGCTGATCACCCTGAAGGCGCTGCGCATTCTGCAAGCCGCCGATGTGATCGCCTATCCGGCGCCGGCCGGCGCCGACAGTCTGGTGCGCGCCATCGCCGCAACCCATATGCCGGCGGGCGCCGAAGAGATGATCATCTCAACGCCGATGGTAACCGCCCGCCATCCGGCGCAAGATGTCTACGATGCCGCCGCCGCGCAAATTGGCGAGCACGCCCGGGCCGGCAAGCGCATCGCCATCCTTTGCGAGGGTGATCCGTTTTTCTACGGCTCGTTCATGTATCTCTATAGCCGCTTGTCGGAGAACTGGCGCGTCGGCGTGGTGCCCGGTGTCTCGTCGCTCAACGCCGGCGCCGCCGAGCTGGGCCTGCCCTTGGCGGAGCGCAACGACGTGGTGTCGGTGATCCCGGCGACCCTGGATGAAGCGGACTTGGCAGGGCGTCTGGCCGCCGCCGATGCCGCCGTTATCATCAAGGTTGGCCGGCATCTGGATAAGGTGCGCCGCGTGCTCGAAGCCGAAGGGCTCGCCAACCGCGCTCACTATATTGAGCGCGCCACCATGGACAGCCAACGCATCGCCAGCCTCAATGACATGACCGATCAAAGGGCGCCGTATTTTTCCTTGATCATCGTCCGCAAAGCTGCGGATATCTGATCCCGTGAATTCGAACCCAGTCTTCGTTGCCCTCAATGATCCGAGCGCCCGGCTGGCGCGCCGCTTGATGAAATATGTCGATGGCACCGAACTGCACGGCTACGCCAAGCGGGTCACCGGGGCCGATGTGCCGTTCGCCCGGGTGCAGGCCCATTTGCGCGAATTGTTCGCCGCCGGACGGCCGATCATCGCCATCATGTCCACCGGCATCGTCGTCCGCGCGCTCGGCGATCTGGCTGTCGATAAGCATCTGGAAGCCGCCGTCGTCTGTGTCAGCGAAACCGGCGAGGCGGTGGTGCCGCTTCTCGGCGGCCATCACGGCGCCAACAAGCTGGCCGGAATAATGGCCAGCACCTTGGGCATCAAGGCGGCGATTACCACCGCCGGCGATGCCCGCTTCGGCTATGCCCTGGATGAGCCGCCCGCCGGCTGGGGCATTTCCAACCAGGACGCGGCGCGCCCGGTAATGGCGGCGCTGCTGGCCGGCGAGGCGATCTGTCTAGAGAATGATGTTGCGGTTGCCATCGATACCGATTGGCTGTCCCTGGATGGAATTGCGACGAAGCCGGATGGCGCCCCGGCTCTGATCATTACCGAGCGCTTGGTGGCAGCCTCGGGGGACCGCTTCGCCCTTCATCCCCGAACCCTGGTCGCCGGGGTGGGTTGCGAGCGCGGCGCCGACGGGGCCGAGATTTTGGAACTGGTCAGGGAGTCACTGGCGTCGGAAGGTTTGTCCGAAGGCGCGCTCGCCTGCCTCGCGACCATCGATCTGAAAGAGGACGAGGTTGGCATATTGCAGGCGGCGGCGGCGCTGGATGTGCCCGTCCGCCTCTACAGCGCGGAAGAATTGGAAGCCCAGACGCCGCGCGTGACTGAGCCATCGGACTATGTGTTCGAAACCGTCGGCTGCCATTCCGTATCCGAAGCCGCCGCCCTCGCCGGTGTTGGCGAGGCCGGCATGGCTCGGGCGGCGAAACGGAAGTCGGCGCGCGCCACCTGCACAATAGCGCGCGCACCGGCCATCATCGATGCGGATCATGTGGGCCGCGGCTGCGGCAGGCTGGTGATCGTCGGCATCGGTCCGGGCCGGGCCGGCTGGCGGGCGCCGGATGCCTCCTCGGCCATCGCGGCGGCAACCGATCTGGTCGGGTACGGCTTATATATCGATCTGTTGGGCGGACTGGCGGACGGCAAGCAGCGCCACGATTACCCCTTGGGCGAAGAGCGTGAACGGGTCGCCCATGCCCTCGATCTGGCGGCCGGCGGCAAACAGGTCGCCATCATTTCGTCGGGCGATGCCGGCATCTACGCCATGGGCAGCCTCGTCTATGAGCTGATCGACACGGTTGGCAATGATGCCTGGCGGCGCCTATCGGTCGAGATGGTGCCCGGCATATCGGCGTTGCAGGCGGCGGCGGCACGCACCGGCGCCCCCCTCGGCCATGATTTCTGCACCATATCACTGTCCGATCTGATGACCCCGTGGGACGCGATCGAAAAGCGCATCAAGGCCGCCGCCGAGGGCGATTTCGTTATCGCCTTCTATAACCCGGTGTCCAAGCGCCGCCGGGTGCAATTCGGCCAGGCCTGCGCCATCCTGCGTGATCACCGTCCGCCGCAAACGCCGGTAATCATCGCCCGCAATCTTGGCCGCGCGGAAGAAAAAATTACGGTGGTCGCGCTGCAGGAGCTGGAAACCGATATGATCGACATGCTGACGGTGGTTGTGGTTGGATCGTCCGCGACCCGCATCATCCCGAGCGCCGGAGGCCCGGTGCGGGTCTACACGCCGCGCGGCTACGGAGACAAGATACAATGACCGTTCATTTCATCGGCGCCGGGCCGGGAGCGCCGGACCTGATCACGGTGCGCGCCCTGAACCTGATCAAGGCCTGCCCGGTCTGCCTTTACGCCGGATCATTGGTGCCCAAAGACGTGGTCGCGGCGGCGCCCGATGCAGCCCAAGTGATCGACACCGCGCCCCTGCACCTGGACCAGATTATCGACCATATGCGCGAGGCCTCCGAAAACGGCCAGGACGTGGCGCGGGTGCATTCGGGCGATCCCTCCATCTATGGCGCCGTCGCCGAGCAGATGCGCCGCCTGGACGCCCTTGGCATTGACTATGACGTGACGCCCGGCGTGCCCGCCTTCGCCGCCGCCGCCGCCACGCTGAAAAGAGAGCTGACGCTGCCCGGTATCTCGCAAACGATCATCGTGACGCGCACCGAAGGCAAGGCCTCGCCCATGCCGGACGGCGAAGACTTAGCCTCCCTGGCCAAGGCCGGCGCCACCCTGGCGTTGCATCTGTCGGTGCGCAATCTGGCCAGGGTGGTGCGCGATTTGAGCCCCGAATATGGCGAGGATTGCCCGGTGGTGGTGATCTACCGGGCCACCTGGCCGGACGAGAAAATCATCCACGGCACGCTGAAAAATATCCGCGAAAAGGTGCGCGCCGAAAAAATCACCCGGACGGCATTGGTGCTGGTCGGCGAGGTTTTCGGCGATACCGGCTTTGGCGACAGCAAGCTCTACCACGCCGATCACCGCCATATTCTGAGGCCGAAATAATCTAAAGCTTTTGCAGCCAGGCTACGGCGTCTTCTTGTGCCTCGGCGATAGCGCCCGCCGGCGGGGCCGGGCGATTGATCATGATGACCGGAATCTTCAGGCTGCGCGCCGCCGCCAGTTTGGCCGCCGCGCCATCGCCGCCGCTGTTCTTGCTAACCAGATATTGAACGCCATGGCTTCGTATAAGCTCGGTCTCGCCGGGCTCAAGGAAGGGACCCCGGTCGACCACCACCTCGCAATTCTTGAGCGGCACGCCGCCCTTGGGCGGATGGATATAGCGGATAAGGAAGCGGCAGTTTTCGAGGCCGGCAAAGGCGGCAATCTCGCGGGTGCCAATGGTCAGGAACACGGCGCTTGCATGATCGCGCAGATAAGATACCGCATCGGCAACCGAGCCAACCTCGATCCAGTTGTCACCGGTTTCAGGAACCCAGGGGGGGCGTAAAAACTTCAGGCGCGGCATGCCGATGCCTTCGCAGGCGGCAAAGACGTTGGCGGCAATCTGGGCGGCAAATGGGTGCGTGGCGTCGATCACCGCGTCAATTGCGGCATCGCTCAGGTAAACCTGGAGCCCTTCGGGGCCGCCGAAGCCGCCGGTGTGCACCTCGCATCCCGGCAGATTGGGGTTTTGCGTCACGCCGGCCAGGGAATAGATCACTTCGGTGCCGGGCAGCGCCGCAGCCGCGCCCGCCAGATTAACCGCATCGCGCGTGCCGCCGAGGATCAAAACCTTTGCCATCAGGGCGCCCGCCCGGCCAGCGCGCCGGCCCGGTCGAAGATCAGAACCTCGGCCTCGCCAGCTCCCGCCAATTGATCGAGGGCCACTTGCCGCGCCCGCGCCGCCACCGCATCAACGAGGGGAAACTTAGCGTCCCGGACAATCTCCAAAATACGCCCGGCGCTGTCCGCCGCTTCGATGGCGCGCTGTAAATCAGCATCGGCGCCGGCATCGGCGGCCAAGGCGGCGAGGAAGCCGGGGTTTACCTGGGAGCGCTTGGAATGCAAGTCAAGATGACCGTCGGCCAGCTTCGATAATTTTCCGAAGCCGCCGGCGATGGTCACTTTCGGGATCGGATTGTCGCGCACATATTTCAGCAGGCCGCCGGCGAAATCGCCCATATCGATCAGCGCCGTTTCGGGCAGGCCGAGAAGCTTGGCCGCCGCGTCTTCGGATGTGGAGCCGGTCGCCGCCGCCACGTGGGTGATGCCGCCGGCGCGGGCCACATCGACGCCCTGGCGGATCGAGGCGATCCAGGCGGAGCAGGAATAGGGGATGACAATGCCGGTGGTGCCCAAAACGCTGAGCCCGCCGACGATGCCGAGGCGCGGGTTCCAGGTATGCGCCGCCAGCGCCTCGCCATTATCGATGCAAATGGTGATCTCCAGCCCGTCGCCGCCGATCTTGCGAATATTGTCGGTAATGATGGCCCTCGGGCCCGGATTGATGGCCGGCTCGCCGACGGCAAGGGGCAGGCCGGGCCGGGTCACGGTGCCGACGCCGGGCCCCGCCTTGAAGGTGATCTCGCCTTGGGTACCCTGCCGGCGAAGCTCTGCGCGGACAATGGCGCCGTGGGTCACGTCGGGATCGTCGCCGGCGTCTTTTTCGATGGCCGCCATGGCGGTCCCGCCATCCAATTTGCTGTCATGGAGGGCGAAAGACGGCGTTTGCCCGCGCGGCAGGCGGATGCTTACCGGATCATTGAAACGCCCGGTGAGAAGCGCGCCATAGGCAGACGTGGCGGCGGCGGCGGCACAGGCGCCGGTGGTCCAGCCCTTGCGCAAATTGGCGCCGTTTTCCCTCAAATCGCCTTCAAAACTATTTTTGTCCTCGGCCAACGCATTGCCTTTCAGAGTGCCCCTCCATTCTGCTAGATTTCGCGCCCATGGAAAACCTCCCAATTGATCTGCCCGAGTTTGCGCCCGGTTCCGTCTGGCTGGTGGGCGCCGGTCCCGGCGATCCCGGCCTCCTCACCATCGCCGGTCTGCACGCCCTGCAATCGGCCGACGTGGTTGTCTATGACGCCCTCGTCGGCGCCGATATCTTGAAACTGGCAAGGCAAGGCGCCGAGCTTATCCATGCGGGCAAGCGCGGCGGCAAACCATCGCCCCGCCAGGATGACATCTCCGACCAACTGGTCCGGCTGGCCAAGAAGGATAAACGGGTTTTGCGCCTCAAGGGCGGCGATCCGTTCGTCTTTGGTCGGGGCGCGGAAGAATGCATGCGCCTGTTTGAGGCCGGGGTGGCGTTCCGCATCGTGCCCGGCATCACCGCCGGTGTCGGCGGCTTGGCCTACGCCGGCATCCCGATGACCACAAGGGGCAGCAACATCGCCGTCACCTTTATTACCGGCCACACCGCCAAAGGCGACGTGCCCGATAATCTGGACTGGCCGGCGCTGGCGGCGGGCTCGCCGGTTTTGATCTTCTATATGGGCGCCACGCACTTGGCCCGCATCGCCGCCGAATTGATCGAGGCGGGGCGCGCAAGCTCCGAGCCGGTGGCCCTCATCAGCCGCGCCACCTTGCCCGACCAGCGCGTGGTCGAGACCACGTTGGCGCAGTGCGCCGATGATCTGAAGAAGGCGGCGCTGAAGGCGCCAATCTTGATCGTGGTCGGGCCGGTTGTGGCTTTGCGCGAACAATTGAACTGGCTGGATCTTTGAGCGCCGGGCTGGTCGTCGCCGCCCCGGCGTCCGGCAGCGGCAAGACGGTTGTAACCTTGGGCCTCATCCGGGCGCTTAAGAGTTCCGGCAAGCGCGTGGGCTCGTTAAAAATCGGTCCCGACTATATCGATGCCGGCTTCCACCACATAGCCAGCGGCGAGGCGTGCCGCAATTATGATCCCTGGGGCATGCGTAGCACCACCCTGGACCGGCAAGTATCAGCCTTGGCCGAAAGCTCGGATTTGACCGTCGCCGAGGGCGTTATGGGATTGTTCGATGGCGCCATGGACGGCACCGGCAGCACCGCTGACGCGGCCAATGTGTTGGACTGGCCGGTCATTTTGGTCGTCGATGTGAAGGGCCAGGCCGCGTCCGCCGCCGCCGTCATCGAAGGTTTCCAGAACCACCGGGCCGACACCGACATCGCCGGAATCATCTTCAACCGGGCCGGCGGCGAACGGCACGAAAGAATTTTGCGCCGGGCGGTGGAACCGTTGGGATTGCCGCTGTTCGGCTTCGTGCCCTGGAATGGGGATTTGGAGTTGCCCAGCCGCCATCTGGGTCTGGTGCAGGCCCGGGAACGCGAAGACATGGATGCCTGGATCGGGCGCGCGGGCGGCATTATCGGCGCTGCGCTGGATTTGGAAGCCATCGCGGCGCTGGCGGCACCGGCAACATCGCGGCAATTGGTGTGCGCCCCGTTGCCACCCCTCGGCAGCCACATCGCCATCGCCGCCGATGATGCCTTCGCCTTCACCTATGTTCACTTGACCGATGGCTGGCGGGAAGCGGGCGCTTCCCTTAGCTACTTCTCGCCGCTGAATGACGAGGCGCCGGACGGGCAAGCCGATGCGGTGTTCCTGCCCGGCGGCTATCCGGAACTGCATGCGGCAAGGCTGGCGGGCAATGGCAACTTCCTTGGTGGCTTGCGCGGCGCGGCGGAACGGGGGGCTGTGATTTATGGTGAATGCGGCGGCTTCATGGTGCTCGGCGAAAGCCTTACCGATGCGGACGGCGCCGAGCATGCCATGGCCGGGCTATTGCCGGTCAAAACCTCGTTCGCGGCGCGCCGTCTGCATTTGGGCTACCGGCGGCTGCGGCTATTAAGCGATGGCCCATTGGGCGCGGCGGGCGATGCTTTGCGCGGTCATGAGTTTCATTATGCGAGCCTGACCGAAAACCGGGCCGATCCCTTGTTCGGCGTGGCGGACGCCGAGGCCATCGCTCTCGAAGATGCCGGCGCGCAAGCAGGAAATGTGTCCGGCTCGTTCATCCACCTGTTGGACCGGGAGAGTTAAGCGCCGCTTTCAGCCGCGCCACATTGAGATGCCCGGGAAGGCCGAAGCGCAGCCATGTCGGGTGATCATCGAAGGCGCGGGTCAGGATACCGGCATGGCCCAGCCGCTCATAAATTCCGGCGGCATCCGCATGTTCCGCCAAAATAAACAGATCGGTGCCGCCGAGAATAGTAAACCCTGCGCCCGCCAGCAGCGTCTCCAATTCGGCCCGGCTTATCGCCAGACCGACGCGCGTGGCGTTGATCCAATCCCGGTCGGCAAGGGCGCCGGCGGTGATGGCGAGGGCCGCGGCCCCCACCGGCCAGGGACCGATGCGGGTTTCGATGGCGGCGATCACATCCGCAGCGCCGATGACGAAGCCGACCCGGAGGCCCGCCAGCCCAAAAAACTTGCCCAGCGAGCGCAGCACCAATAGACCATCGCTGCCGGTCTCGGCGGCGACGCTTAAATCGGGCTCCGCGTCGCAAAAGGCTTCATCGACGATGGTCCAGTTGCCGCCTCGGGCCTTGGCCAGCGCGGTAATATCGCCGGGCGCCAGGCGCTTGCCGTCGGGGTTGTTGGGATTGACCAGCACCGCCACATGGGCATCCGCCAGCGCATCCAAATTGGAAACCTCAGCCACATCATGGCCGCCTGCGCGCCAGGTAAAGCCGTGCTCCGAATAGGTGGGGCCGAGGATGGCGACCGGGCCGGGCCTACGCATTGTGGGCAGGGCCTGCAGCGCCGCCTGGGTTCCGGGAACGGCGATAATGGCGGCGCCATCGGGTGCGCCGTAAAAGCGCCGCGCGGCAGCCAGAGCGGGCGCAGCGTCGCCGGTGGTGGGCAGCCGGTGCAACAACGCCGTATCGAATTCCGTGTTGGGGTAGGCATCCGGATTAATGCCGGTGGACAAATCCAGCCAGTCGGCTTCCGGTATGCCAAAGCGTTCCGCGGCCCGCGTGAGGTCGCCGCCATGGCCCGGCAACCTCAAGCGCTCCGTTTCTGCACCAGGACGATGCCGATGCCGAGGGCCGAAAATACCGCCAGCAGCCAGAATATCCAGACGCTCAATCCCTGATCCACCATAAAGCCGAACAACACCGGCGCGATGGCGCTGCCGAGCGCGATGCCGGTGGACACATAGCCGAACACCCGTCCCATGGCCCCTTTCGGCGCCATGGCGCGCACCATCATGTCGCGGGCCGGGCGCAAAATGCCCTGCGCCAATCCGGCCACCGTGAACAGGCCGATCACCAATGCCGTTTCGAGTCCTGCCTGGGCGACGATCAGAAATATAACGCCGGATATGATAAAGGCGGCGATGGCGGTTTCGTCGTGCTTGCCCCAGCGGTCGGCAATGACGCCGCCCAAAAGAATGCCGATGGCGCTGGCGAACAGAAAGGCGGTGAGGGCGCTGGACGCGGCGGCCAGGCTAGTGCCCTGGATGTTGACCAGCGCCACCACGGAAAAAGACGTCACTCCCGACGATGTCATCGAGGCGACCACAAAAAACAGGAAAAATAACGCCATCGGCTTGGAAAAGATCAGCGACATGGTCGATGGCCGAGCTGCGCCATCGGCGCTCTCTTCGGCCTCCGCTTGTTCGCCGGCGCCTTGGTTTTCGTCGCTCAGGATGCCGCCCTGGGCCAGCAACAACGCGGCGGCGGCAATGGCCATCAGCCCGGTGACCAGCATCGCCAGCCGCCAGTCGAAGGTAGCGGTCAAAAAGATGATGGTGGCCGGCGCCACGGCGCCGCCCAGATGGCCGAAAAAGGTGTGCAAGCCGAACGCCTTGCCCATGCGCTCGCCGGCGATGGAAGAATTGAGGATGGCATAATCGGCCGGGTGGAAGACGCTGTTGCCGATGCCGGCGACAGCCGCTAGCACGTAAATTACCGGCAACGATGGCGCCGCGCTCATGGCGGCGATGCCGCCGCCGACCACGATCAGCCCGCCCACCAGCATGGGCCGCGCGCCGAATTTATCGACCAGGATGCCGGCGGGTATTTGGGCGAGGCCGGTGGCCAGGGCGAACAGGGTAACGATCAAGCCTAACGCGGCGAAGCTGACGCCGAACTCGGCGCGCCAGATCAGCAGCAATGGCGGCAGGCTCAACTGATAGAAATGGCTGAGGAAATGGCCGCCGCCGATCAGCCCCAACACCCGCGCATCGCGCCCCATGACCGGCGCCGCGGCAGTCATGGTGCGCCGGCCTTAGTCATGACTGTGATGGCCATGGTCATGGTCATGGCTATGGCTATGGCCATCGGACTGCCCCCGATCCGATCCGAACAACAGGGACTTGATAATCAGCGGCGCCACGTCGGTGGGCTGGATCAATTCGCCGACATCGATGAAATCAAATTCGCGAAGCTGCACCCCGTCCAGGGAAATAATATCGCCGGCAACGTCCAGCTCGGTTTTCAAGATAACGCCAAGGCTTTTGCCGATGTCGCCCTCCATCACCAGGATCAGCGGTTTTGCTTCGGCCACGGTATTGGCGAAGCCATCGCAAATACCCTTGGCGAGGGCGAACAGGCGCGGATAGGCGGGCTCGCCCTGCCACGTGAAGGCCAGCGCGGCGGTGGTTTCGCCCTCGGTAATATCGATGCGGGCGAGGGACGATGCGATGGCTCCGCTGATGACGGCGGGATCGATGTCGCCGTCCAAGGCCGCCTCGATACGCACCACCGGTACGTTGCGCACCGGCAAAGCCTCGGGGCGGGTGATGTGGATGGTGTTGCCGCTCACCTGCACGGTGAATTGGGACGCGCCGACCACGGTGGCGCGGATGCCCTGGCCGGGATCATAGACCGGGTATCCGATTTCGTTGTTTTCGAGGGCTTCAACCAGGGCATTGGCCATGTCGCGCCCGAGATCACCGTGATCGGCGGTTTCGCGCTTGAAAATAAACTCCGATACGCCGCCGGAAAATGTGATGGCATTGATGGTGATGCCGGCCGGCAAGGACGGGGTCAGGATCAGATCGCCGAATTCCGCGCCGAGCGGTTTTCGCGCGATGGCTTTGCGCAAAATGCCGATCATGGTGGCGACCAGCTTGGCGCGGGTCTCATCGCTTAGGGGCTGGCCAAGGACCAGATCGATGCCCGCCGCCTTAGCCATCAGTCGCGCCGGCTCTTCGATACGGTTGAGGGCGCCGTCTTCGTCCATGGCCACCAGCCGGCCGCCGACGGCGATGGCCGAGGAATGTAGGAGCCGCCCGCCATGCACCAGCGCGAACTTGGTGGTGCCGCCGCCGATATCCACATTGAGGAATGTTTTGTGTTCCCGGCGTGATAATTCAACGGCGCCGGAGCCGTGCGCCGCCATCAGCGATTCCATATTGTGGCCGGCCGAGGCGCAAACGAACTTGCCGGACTCCATGGCGAACAGATCGGCGATGGCGCGGGCGTTGGAGCGCTTCAAAGCCTCGCCGGTCAGGATCACGGCGCCGGAATCAATATCGTCTTTTGCGATATTCGCGTCGGCGTAGGCACCGTCGATGAAAGCGCCAAGCTCGTCCGCGTCGATGGTAAAATCGGGCCGGTAGGGGGTAAGGAGGATCGGTGATTTCCAGAGGATCTCCCGCGATACCACCACGAAGCGGCTGGAAAGGGCCTCGGCCAGACGCTGCAAATGAACCTTGGCGAACATCAGGTGCGAGGTGGAGGAGCCCACATCAACGCCGACAGTGGTGAATTCCACATTGTCGGCGGACCAGATGGCATCGCTTAGCTGTTCCTTTTGTTCCTCGGACGGGTGGATATGGTCGAATTCCAGATCGTGCATCAGGCCGATTTCTTTTTGAATATGCTTTCGTCGATATATTCACCCATGTGGGTTGCGACGCCGTTCTTGGCCAGCTCGGCCAGATATATTTCGTGGACGCGCGGGTCCTGGTCTTCATATTCGATCTGGGCGCCGCCATCCTTGACGCTCACATCGACGCCGGCAAAGATATTCATCTTCGCCGTGGTGAACGGATAGCGGAGGCTGCCGAGAGCCACGGCCAGATAGCGGGACGGCGTTTGGGCGGTATTGTAATGCTGATGATACATGCCGTCGGGGGGCGCGAAGACAACGCCGTGGCGCCAATCGATACGCTCGAATTCCGCGTCGTCTTCGTACCAGAACAGCGAATAGCCGCTCCCGGTTACGCTATAGACGTGGAAATCGGCGCCGTGGCGATGCGCTTTTTTGTAGGTGCCGACCGGCATTTCCGATGAATGGGCGTGCATGGTGCCGTCGGCCAGAATGAACTTCATGTTCGATGATCCGGCGCCGCGCTTGTCCCAGCTTTGCAACTCGAAGCCGGCCAGATCGGGAATGAAATTGGTTTCCCACATATGGCGGCCGGGTTTTTTCGGAATAAAATCCCCTTCGCCGGAAAAATAATTGCTCTTGCCCTGGCGGTCCGGGAAATGGGCTGAGTTGTTGAAAACGAAATCGGCGTTGTGAAACAGGTTCGCCACCAGACAAAGATCGTTGGTGGAGGCCAGCCGCGCCGGCTCCCTCCCCGATGCGTTGAAGTGCTGATACTTGGCATTCAGCGGCAGCGCGAACAGGCTTTTCGGCCCCCATTCGAAGCTGTGCTTGGCGCCGTCGCCGGTCTCGATCGTGGTCGAGCCGTGGCCCGACAAGACATAGATCACCTCTTCGTACAGGTGCTGCTGCGGCGCAGTCTTGGCGCCCGGCGGTATGTCCACAAGAAAAATGGAAATGAAATCGCCGCGCCCCTTCAAATGGACGAAGGCGCCATTGGTATCCATACGCGGCCAGGGGCCGGTCTCGACGGCCAGCAGATCAATGCCGAACCCTTCGACAACCGGGACGCCCTCGCCCGCCACCCAATCCATGTAGGGATCGAACAGGAACCGGGCTTCTTGTTTGTCGCTCATTGGGCGCGCCTCACTTGGCATTCAGGAACGATTTTTCGTTGATAAACTTGCCCATCTTCGAGGCGGCGCCATTCTTGGCCAGCTCGTCCAGGTAAATCTGGTGGATGCGCGCCTCCTGGTCTTCGTATTCGATCTGGGCGCCGCCGTCGCGCACATTCACATCCATGCCCATGAACACCCGGCGCTTGGCCTCGGTCATCGGATAGCGGAGCCCGCCAAAGGCGATGGCCAGGTAGCGCGCCGGATCGGGGCTGGTGTTGAAATGCTGGTGATACATGCCGTCGGGGGGCGCAAAAACCACTCCATGTTGCCAATCGACGCGCTCGTATTCGTCGCCGTTTTCGTACCAAAACAGCGAATAGCCGGTGCCCATGACGCAGAACACATGGAAGTCGGCGCCGTGGCGGTGGCCTTTCTTGTAGGTGCCTACCGGCATTTCCGATATGTGTGAATGCATGGAGCCGTCGGCCAGCACGAACATCATGTTGGAGCCGCCGGCGCCGCGCTTCGACCATTTGCGCAGTTTGAATTTCGACAAATCCGGCACGAAATTGGTTTCCCACATATGGCGGCCGGGTTTTTTGGGGATAAACTCGCCCTCGCCGGAGAAGGATGTTTCGGTGCCTTCGCGCTCCGGGAAGCGGTAATCGTTGGCGAAAATGAAGTCGTCGTTATGAAACAGGTTGAGCATCACGCAAAGGCTGGTGGTCGACGACAGTCTGGCCGGCTCCCGCCCGGAGGCATTGAAATGCTGATATTTGGCGTTCAGCGGCAGCGCGAACAGGCTTTTCGGCCCCCATTCGAAACTGTGTACGCGGCCATCGTGGGTTTCCACCGTGGTCGAGCCATGGCCGGACAATACATAGACCACTTCTTCGTAAAGATGCTGCTGCGGCTCCGACTTGGCGCCCGGCGGAATATCGATGACAAAAATGGAAATAAAGTCGCCACGCCCTTTCATGTGGACAATGGCGCCATTGACGCCCAAACGTGCCCAGGGTTTGGTTTCGACGGCGATCAGATCGACGCCGAAATCCTCGACCACCGGAACGCCTTCGCCCTTCACCCATTCCAGGTATGGGTCATACAGGAATCGCGCTTCTTCGCCGTTGCTCATCTGTTGCCTCGCGTTGCCGTAATTTAAGGTTTGATGGCCGGAATACTAATCATTGATTCCGTTTTATCAACTGCCTAGCGCCCAGACCTAGCGTCCAGAGAAATTCGGTTTCCGCTTTTCAACGAAGCTTTGCGCGCCCTCCTTGTGGTCCGATGTCATTTTCAGGACGCTTTGGGCGATGCGTTCAAAGTTGCGTCCGGTTTCGGTGTCCACATTAACGCACTGATTGATGACCAGCTTGGCGGTGCCGAGGGCCAGCGGCGCCCGCGCCGCCAATGTGCGGGCAAATTCGAGACAATGTTCGGCCAAGTCATCGGCGGGCACAATCTCCTCGATCAGGCCGTAATCCAGGGCCTTGGCGGCGGGCACGATCTCGCCGGTCATGACCAGGCGCTTGGCGATGGCCGGGCCGACCAGCTTGACCAGGCGGGAGATGCCGCCGGAGCCGGGGATCAGCCCCACATTGCCCTCCGGCAGGCCCATTTTGGCGCTGTCGGCGGCGATGCGGAAATCGCAACTTAGCGCCAACTCCAGCCCGCCACCGGCGGCGACGCCGTTGATGGCGGCGATCACCGGGATCTCGATCTGCTCCAACTCGTCGAACACATTGTGGATCATGCGCACGTGGCGGCGAAATCCCTTTGGTCCAATCGAGGAGACATCGCCCATGCCGCGCACATCCTCGCCGGCCGAGAAGCCGCGCCCGGTGCCGGTGATGATCAGCACCCGGAGCGCATCGTCGTCGACGATCTCGCGCACCGCGTCCCGAAGTTCCTGGCGCATCTGTGCGTTCCAGGCGTTCAGATTATCCGGCCTGTTCAGACGCAGGATGGCGATATTATCTTCGCGCGTCGACACAATAAATTCGTAAGCCATGCTCTCTCTCCAATTCCAGATGCGTTGTTGGCTTATTTCATGAAATTTCCATTGGCCTTGCAAGGGTTGATCCCAGGATTTTATTGAAGCATATATTACCTTATATTATATAGCCTTCGGCTGCCGCTTTGGGGCGAACAAGACTGTGGTTGGGAGAACCCGAATGTTTACCGATAAGATCGAACGCGAAGATTTCGACAAGATGCCGCAAGAATACAAAGATTTGCTGATCCGCGTGCTGGAAGTGCAGGTGGACAGTGAGCTGGGCGGGCCCGATCTTTACCTGGAAAGCTGGGTGCGCAATGCGCCGACCCTGCAAGACCAATTGCTCTTGGTCAAGACCGCCCATGAGGAGATCGATCATCACCGCCGCTTCGCCAGGCTGCTCGAACAGTTGGGCATCGACACCTGGCACATCACCCAGCGCAAGCGCGCCGATCGCATCTTGGAGACCTTCAGAAACCCGTTGGAGACCTGGGGCGAAATGGGCGCCTTCGGTTGCCTGATTGATCGCGTCGGGCAGTACCATTTGGAGGACTTCCTCACCTGCAGTTACCTGCCGGTGGCCAATATCGTGCCCGGCATCTTGGAAGAAGAGCGCATGCACATTGCCCACGGCGAGCGCATTCTCCAGGACCTCTGCGCGACGCCGGAAGGCAAGGCCGAGGCACAGGCCGCCGTCGATAAGATGTATCCCAGCGCCCTCGACATGTTTGGCAAATCGGAATCCAAACGCAGCGACAAATTCCGCGAATGGGGCATCAAGGGCAGAACCAACCCTGAAAGCCGCCAGGCATACCGGGACGCAGTCGACCCGGTTATCGTTGCTATGGGTTTGGTTCTCCCCGATCCGGAAAAAGGCCGGCATTTTCTTTAATCGCTACATGGACGGAATGACCGTTTTAATCGCCGGCCAGATGGTGCCCAATATGGTGCGCGGCCAGGGCAAGCTCAGGAGCTGGTCGAACAGGATCCACGAAAACAATGTCATGCCGGCACTAAGGCTCAGCATCAGCTTCCAGTTTTCGCGCCCCTCCCACCACATATAAAGCGAGATGAATACAAAGACGGTTGGCAGCATGCCGACGAAGGCGACGAGGACCAGAAAGGTCAAAAGCCAGCCCAGGAATTTGAGGGCGCGCCTGCGTACCACGGCGGTTTCCAGATGATCGTCGCTGGCCTGCAAATCCAGGGTCAGGGTTTTGGTTGCCTTGGCCTCGACGCTTTCGCCGCCGCCGCCGGATTTTTCGCGGAACATGTGGTTGATGAAGCTTAAACTCACCACGAACATGGTGAAGGTGCCGACAAAAATGGGCACCAGCCCGGCTTCGGTGGGCCAGGGCGCGGCGATGGCGGCCATCACCCCCATCAACATTAAGGCGCCCACATAGAAGATGGCGTTGATGTTGATCTGCGCCGTGGCGCTGTAGCCTGATATAAGCGCCCCAATTCCGCCGCCGGATTTCACTTCCCGGTAGAAGGGCCGGAAAAAACCATAGAGCGCGATGGCCAGCAGAATGATGACCCATGGGTCCAGGAGGAAATCGGCGCCGTAGCGGCTGACCGAGATGAACAGAAACCGCTCGACAATGGCGCCGAGCACAAAGCCCAATATCAAGG